>NZ_RBZY01000001.1 GCF_004022425.1 Microbacterium enclense
ACCTCACCGTTATAGAGTCATCGCACGGTAGCCGTTTTGCTGTGGCGGATACCGACATGTGATTGCAGGACACTCTTGGTGCAGAGGGCCGGTCGGATGCCGCTTCGACCGGCCCTTCCTGTATTCACCGACATGGACGTGGCACCGCCGGGAAGCCCAGGGACACCTCTACCCTGAGTGCATGACCGATCGTCGCCTCGCCGTCCAGGCTTGGGAGAGCCTGTTCCGTGCGCAGCACGAGGTGTTCGAGGACCTCCGCACCGACTTCGAGTGCTCCGAGCTGTCGCAGGCGGAGTACGACGTGCTCCTCACGGTGACGCGCCGCCGCGGCATGACGGCGCGCCTGCGCGACGTGACGGCGAACATGCTCATCAGCCAGCCGAGCGTCTCGCGTCTCGTGGAGCGCATGGTCGCCCGCGGACTCCTAACCAAGTGCGCCGACCCCGAGGACGGGCGTGGTTCGCTCGTGACGGCGACCGAGGCCGGCGCGGTGGCGTTCCGCCGGCTTGCATCCGCGCACGCGACGTCGATCGCCGACCGCATGGCGCGCCTCGACGACACCGAGCTCGCCCAGCTCCACGCGCTCACGGCGAAGCTCCGCGACCCCCGCTGACGGGGCGGCCGCCTGCACGGAACTCCTTCGGCGCCGCGTCCGACCGCGCGTCAGCACTCGATGACGTTGACCGCGAGGCCGCCTTCGCTGGTCTCCTTGTACTTCGTCGACATGTCGATGCCGGTCTGCCGCATCGTCTCGACCACGGTGTCGAGCGAGACGTAGTGCGTGCCGTCGCCGCGCAGCGCGAGGCGGGCCGCCGTCACGGCGGTCGACGCGGCGATCGCGTTCCGCTCGATGCACGGGATCTGGACGAGCCCACCCACCGGGTCGCACGTGAGACCGAGGTGGTGTTCCATCGCGATCTCTGCGGCGTTCTCGATCTGCCGGTTCGTCCCGCCCATGACGGCGGTCAGTCCGCCCGCGGCCATGGCGCACGCCGAGCCGACCTCGGCTTGGCATCCGCCCTCCGCCCCCGATATCGAGGCGTTGTTCTTGAACAGCGACCCGAGCGCCGCGGCCGTCAAGAGGAAGCGACGGATGCCGCGGCGCCGGTTCGCCTCGGCGACTCGCGCTTCGTCCCACCCGGCGGCTTCGTCGGGGGTCGCGGCGCGGCCGTGGAAGCCGAGCAGGGCACTCCCGACGAGCTCGCCGTGCGGCGTGACCGCATTGCCGACCCCCAGCCCCGAATCGGCGAGGAACCGCCACCAGTACATCCCAACGGCGGGAAGGATGCCGGCCGCCCCGTTCGTGGGGGCGGTGACGACGCGCCCGCCCGCGGCGTTCTCCTCGTTCACCGCCAGCGCGAACGCCCCGAGCCACTCCCCCGGCAGTTCGCGGTGGCCCTCGGCCTCGATCTCCTCCAGCTGCGCGCGGATGACCGACGCGCGCCGCTTCACTTTCAGGATGCCGGGCAGGACCCCGGCGTGGCTCAGCCCGGCGTGGACGCAGGAGGCCATGGCATCCCAGATCCGATCGAGCCCGTCGGCGATCTCCGCGTCGGTGCGCAGCGCCTGTTCGTTGCGGCGTGCGGCCTCGGCGATCGTGATGCCGTGCTCGTCGCACAGCGCGAGGAGAGTTGCGGCATCGGTGTACGGGAAGGGCACCGGCGCGGCGGCGACCCGCGGCGGCTCGCCCTCGCGCCGGATGAACCCGCCGCCGATGGAGTAGTACGTGTCCTCGGCGAGGACCGCGCCGTCGGCGGCGCGCGCCGCGAGCGTCATCGCGTTGGGGTGCCCCGGCAGACGCTTGCGCGGCGCGAAGACGATGTCGTCCTTGGAGAACGGGATGCAATGACTCCCGGCGAGCGCGAGCACCTGTCCGTCCGGCCAGTTCGACCACGCCCGCCTCACGGCATCCGGATCCACCGTCTCGGGGTCCAGCCCCTGCAGGCCCGCGACGACCGCGTCGGGGGTACCGTGCCCGATCCCGGTCGCGCCGAGCGAGCCGTACAGGGCGCACGAAATGGATGCCACGTTCGCGAGCGCCTGCGTGGAGCGCAATCTCGCGGCGAAATCGGCGGCCGCCCGCAGCGGGCCGACCGTGTGGGAGCTCGAGGGTCCTACACCGATGGAGAACAGCTCGAACGCCGAGACGTAGGCGCTCATGCAACCAGCGTACGTTCGCGCCCTCTTCACCGCCCGTACATGCACACGCCACGCCCGAGATCCTGTGCCGTCCGCGCCGATTAGACCTCTGCGCCGTTGCCGTCTATGCTGGACCACGGCCTGCGCGCCGTTTCGCGCGGAGGCCCTGCGCCCGTAGCTCAATGGATAGAGCATCTGACTACGGATCAGAAGGTTAGGGGTTCGAGTCCCTTCGGGCGCACACTGTGTTGAGACAGTGAGAGGCCCGGTCTGGAGAAATCCGACCGGGCCTTGTCTCATTTCCGGGCACCCGCGTCCCACCCGGAGACGCCGACCGCGGGACTTTGGGCCGGATCGCGCAAAAGGGACTTTGGTCCCTCCCTTCCCCGCCCACGGGGGCGTACGCTCTCGGCACACTCACGGGTACGCAAAGGGGCTCCCGATGTTCGGTTTTCGACGGGCGACGCCCGAGGTCACGTGGAAGGTGATCGAGGACGACTTCGTCCTCGGCGCCTGCGCGCGGCGCATCTTCGGGTACGCCAGTCGTGGCACCGACGGTTCATGGTCGGCGTTCGATGACGAAGCGCGTCCGATCGGCACATTCGCCGAACCGTCGCACGCGAAAGCCGCGCTGTGGCAGGCTCATCACGAAGCCCACGGCACGACGTGTGCAGCCCCCCTCGACATCCGACCGAGACGGGCTGCGGACCGCGGGTCCGTCCCCCTCGCCGACACGTCCGGCCGCGTCGCGGCGCACCCGGCGTCCTGGTAACGGCCCACAGGTCTCCGTTCCGTCAGGCCGAGGGCGACTTCTTCTTCTTCGGCAAAGCTGCCTCAGCGCCCTCGACGGGTGCGGCCGCCGCCTGCTCTTTCGCCCGCTTCTTCGCCTGCGAGGCGAGACGAGCGAGGTCGACCATGCGCAGCGCATCCATGCGGGCGCGGCGCATCGTGGCGTAGTCGGGGTCGGCATCCGCCGTCATCCCCTCGACATCGAGGCGCTTCGACAGGTTCTGCTCGACATCGCCCCACGCGGCGGCGCGTGCCGCCGCGACGAGGCCGTCGACTCGGACGGGGTCGTCGGCGAAGTCGCGCAACTCCTTCGCGACGCCGCGCGACTGACGGGCGCGACGCCTCAGGTTGCGGGTGTCGCGGTCACGGTAATCGTGGGTGCCCGACGAGTCGGAGAAACGCCCCCACGCGCGCTTGCGCTGCTGTGTCACGCGGTCGGCGGCCTGGTCCTGCTCGGCGGCGAGGGCGCGGAGCGTCTCGCGAGCGAACTGCGCGAACACGTCACCGTCGAAATGCCCCCCGCGGGCGATCGTCTCGACCAGGATGCGGTTGCGCACGGTGAGCCGCGCCGCGGCGGTCGCGATCGACAGCCCCTCGGCGATGGCATCCTTCGTCCGGCCCACGCGACCTCCCGCTCCAGGCTATCGTCCGGCCCGGACGCGCGAGTGCGCCGTCAGGTCAGCGCGGCGACGATCTTCGCGATGCGACGGGCCCGCGTCTCGGGGGCCTTGGCCTCGGCGACGCTCCCCGCGTGCGCCTTGCGCGTGCTCGGGGCGAGCCGGTCGAACGCCGCCCGCGCCCCGGCTGCGTCGAGGGCAGCGGCGAGGTCGTCGGGCACCTCCACCGTCCGCTCGGTGGTGTCCAGCGTCAGTTCGACGGTGATCGGGTCGCCGCCTGCGAGACCCGTGGCCGCCCGCTTGTCGGCAGAGAACGGGATCAGCTGACGCCCGCCCATGACGGCCAACGTGCTCGAGTACACGTGGCCGTTGACGTCGACGGTGACCGCGGCGCGTTTGCCGCCGCCGAGTCCTTCGACCACCTCCGCGGGAACCTCGATGCCGGTGTTGTTGCCCATCTGGAGCAATGTCGTCTCGAACCTCATGCGGTGAGTGTGCCAGAGACGCACCTAGGTGAACAGCGGCGGAAGCGCAATCCCCACGTCACAGCCTGTTCGCTTCCGTATGGTCGGATTCGTTGCGGAGGGCCTCGGAGAGTACTCGGGGGCCTTCTGTCGTATCCGGCGTGCGTCCCCGCGCGCGTTCACCACCACGGCCGCACGACGCGGTGATCGCCGGGCGGTGCGCATGCGCGCCTACCGCATGGCATCCATCCCCGCAAAGCCCAATCCGAATCTCTCATCCTCTCCGAAGATGTGTGAAAGGCGGCCGAGTGGTCGCTGTCAGAACTCTGGGAGGTTCATCATGAGCTCGTCACCGAATCGTCTCGTCGCCACCGTCTTCGGCGCCGTCTACCTGCTCGTCGGTCTGCTCGGCTTCGCCGTCACCGGCGGCGTCGGATTCATCGCCACCGACGGCGGACTGCTGCTCGGCATCTTCGAGGTGAACCCGCTGCACAACATCGCGCACCTCCTCATCGGTGCAGCGCTGCTGGTCGCTGGTCTCGCCAACGTGCGTGCCGCCAAGAGCGTCAACATCGCGGTCGGCGCCGTCTACCTGCTTCTGGGCATCGTCGGCTTCTTCCTGGTCGAAACCCCCGCGAACATCCTCGCGCTGAACGTTCCCGACCACTTCCTGCACCTCGCGAGCGCCGTCGTGCTCCTCGGCGTCGGTCTCGGCACCGAGCGCAGCGTCCCCCGCACCGCGGCGGTCTGAGCGTGAACGCCGCGACCTTCGTGCGGTCGTGGCCCTCCGTGTCCGCGTGGGGGGCCGGACTGATCACGGCCGCCCTCGGTGCGGGCGCGATCGTCGGACCGGGCTCCGGGGCCGCCTCGCGCGGCCTCGGAGCGGGGCTGGTCGCCCTCGGCGTGGCCGCGCTCGTCTGGGGCGGAGCCGCCCTCGCGGTCGGGCGCCTGGTGGCCCCGCGGTGGGCGCTGTCGGGTGTGCTGCTCTCGCTTCTGACGACGGCTGCCCTCATGTTCGTCCTCCCCGCGCACACGAGTGTGCTCGCGGTCGCTGCGGCCGCGCTTCTGCTGATGTCGGTCGGAGCGGCTGCGGCCATCGAGGTGCGCCGACGCGGACGTGGGACCGAGACCCCGCGGACGGCTCAGCCGATGAGCGTCGTCGGGCTCTTGGTCGCCGCGGCGGTCATCGCCGTCGTCGTCACCCCGGCCCTGGGTGCGACGCAGAACGCCGTCCTGTTGCGGGACGACGGCACCGTCCCCGTGATCACCCACGATCACTGATCCGACCCTCCCCCGTCGGCGGGATGGCAGGCTGGAGAGGTGACGTCCTCACCCCCGGTCCCGGCGCCCGTCGCGCGGTTGCGCGCCAAGCTCCTCACCGCCCTCGCCGGCGATCCGACCGGCATGGCGCCGTACGTCCGGGCGATCGCCGAGGGCGATGACGGCGGCTACTTCGTCGAGAACGGTCCCGCGTGGACCGTTCACGCCGGGATGGGCACTCTGGTCGCCGGCATCCGCGCCCTGTTGCTCCAGGCGCTGCACCCGGGAGCCCTCGCGGGCGTGCACGACTGGTCGCGGTACCGCGAGGACCCGATCGGACGCCTCACCGGCACCGTGCGCTGGGTCATCACGCTCACGTACGGATCGAAGACCCAGGCGGATGCCGAGACCGCCCGCGTCGGACGCTTCCACCAGCGCGTACGCGGGGCGTACGTCGGCGGCGACGGGACCGAGCGCGCCTACACGGCCGAGGACGGCGATCTCGTGCGCTGGGTGCACATCGCCTTCACCGACGCGTTTCTGCGCAGCCATCAGGCCTTCGGCGGATCGATCCCCGGCGGCGCGGACGCCTATGTCGCCGACTGGGCCACGGCCGGCCGCCTGATGCGGATCCCCGACCCGCCACTGACCGAAGCGGGGCTCCGCGCCGAGCTCGAGGGCTTCCTCGACCGCGGGGAGCTGCGGCGCGACGAACGCGTCGACGACGTCGTGCGGTTCCTGCGGAAGCCTCCCTTCACCGGGATGATGGGCCTCGCCTACCGCGTGCTCTTCGCCGCGGCCGTGGCGACCTTTCCCCCGCGTCTTCGACGGCTGCTCGGCGTACGGCGGTCCGTGCTGCCGGTGAAGACCGCGACGCGGCTGATCCTGCGGGTCACCGAGCGGGCGCTCGGCTCCGGCCCGCGTGCGCAGGACATGGCGCGGCTCCGGCTGCGGCGGCTCGGGCTGTAGCGCGGCGCGGCCCTCGTTCAATGTCCGGAACACGCGGACGCGCTCGCGCGGCATCCGCGTGTCTTGGACACCGAACCCGGGCGGCGGCGGGGAGCGCCGCACAACTCCTGCAGAATCCCCGGAGCGGCGGCATCCGGACCTCGCGAGCGGGCATCTGCCGGAGTTGCGCGCCCCGCGTCGGCGAGGCGACGCCACCCGCCACACCCCGACGTAGCCTGGAACGATCCGAGCACACGGCGGAGGCGGCATGAGCGACGACCCGAGACAGGCGGCCGAGCGGTATCGCCTCGACCGGCAGATGCGGGATGCCGGAATGGAACCCGAGTCCGCCGAATCGCCCGCGCGCGGCTCGACGGCCGCCGAGCGGGCCGCGTTCGTCGAGACGTCGATCCAGCAGGCCATCCGACGCGGTGAGTTCGACGACCTCCCCGGCGCCGGGAAGCCGCTCCGCGACCTGGGCGGCGGTCACGACCCGGACTGGTGGATCCGCCGCAAGATCGAGACGGAGAAGCTGTCGGGGCTGGGGCCGCCCGCACTGACTCTGCGAGTCGAGCATGCCGAACTCGCGCAGCGGATGGATGCGATCTCGCGCGAGGGCGACGTCCGCGAGGCGCTCGAAGACTTCAACCGCCGCGTCATCGAGGCCCGTCGGCAGTTGCTCGGCGGACCGCCGGTGGTCACGCCGACGGTGGACGTGGATGCCGAGATCGCGGCGTGGGCGTCCCGTCGCCGCGCGCGCGATGCCGCGCCCGCCGTCGCACCCCCGCCGCCGGCGCGCCGTCGCCGCTGGTTCCGTCGGCGCTGAGCACCCTCGAACGCACACGATCGGGCCGAACGCACACGTTCAGACCGGGCGGAACGTGTCCGTTCGCGCGGAACGTGTGTTCTCGGCAGCCGCGACCGACGCGTCAGAGGCGCGCCAGCGCCTCGGCGCGGGCCACCAGCGCGCGGGCGCGGGCCAGGGCCGGGGCGTACGAGCCGTCGACGGGGCCGTCGGGAACGGCCGTGAGCAACGCCCGAGCCGCGTCCACCTCGACCGGCGCCGGCGTGAAGCCGTGGTGCGCGCCCGCGATCGCGGCATCCCTCAACGCCAGCGTGCCGGTGAAGCCCATCGCGGCGGCGTGCTCGGCGGCATCCCGCGCCTGCTCGACCGCGCCGCACGGGCCGTCGATAGGCCCAGCGATCCCCGCCGCGGCCGAGGCCACGACCAGCTGCGCCCGCGGCCACGACAGCGCGATGCGGTCGGCTGCCATCCCGGTGTCGCGGCGGAAGTCGCCCGTGCCGAACGCCAGGCGCCGGGTCGCGGGGTGCGCGGCGATCGCGGGGGCCGACAGCAGCGCCGCGGCCGACTCGATCATCGCCACGATCGGCACGCCGGCGGGGAGGGATGCCGCGACGTGGGCGACGTCGGCGGGTCCGGCGCACATCGCCAGCACGACGCCGGCGAGCCGATCGCCCAGCACGCGGCCGAGCGCGAGATCGGCCTCGCCGTCCGGGGTGCCGGCGGCACTGATGCGCAACCACACCGGCGCGGTCTCGGCGGCGCGGCGGGCCCGTTCGCGGCCCTCGGCCTTGCGCGCGGAGGGGAGTCCGTCCTCGAGGTCGAGCACGAGCACGTCGGCCGCGGTGTCGACGGCCGCGACCAGAGGCGAGCGCAACAGCCACGTGCGGGCGAGGTCCACGCGCGCGGGGGCGGGGGCGGCCGAAGCCACCCCCGCCGGGGAAGAGGTCACGCTCACGAACGGCTCCGGGCCGCCGCCTCCGCCTCCGCCTGGGCACGGAAAGCGTTGAGCGCCTGCGTGTCGACGGCCGCGGGTCCGGTTCCCGCTTCGAGCGACGCCTGCTCCTTGGCATCCGCCGCGGGCGTCGCGGAGTGGTCGTGCCCGGTGAGGAGCGTCTCGTCGAAGGGGATGCGGCCCGCGAGGACGTCGCTGACGCGTTCACGGTCGTACTGCTTCGTCCAGGCTCCGATGAGGATCGTCGCCACCGCGTTACCGGTGAAGTTCGTCACCGCCCGGGCCTCGGACATGAACCGGTCGATGCCGACGATGACGCCGACGCCGTTGACGAGGTCGGGGCGGTAGGCCGACAGGCCGCCGGCCAGGGTCGCCAGGCCCGCGCCGGTGACACCGGCCGCGCCCTTGGAGGCAATGATCATGAAGACGAGGAGACCGATCTGCTCCGGGATCGACATCGGGGCACCCATGGCGCTGGCGATGAAGAGCGAGGCCATCGTGAGGTAGATAGCGGTGCCGTCGAGGTTGAACGAGTAACCGGTCGGGACGGTGATGCCGACGACGGGCTTCGAGACGCCGAGGTGCTCCATCTTGGCGATGAGGCGCGGAAGCGCGGCCTCCGACGACGAGGTGCCCACGATGAGGAGGTACTCGCGGCCGAGGTACTTCATGAGCGAGAAGATGTTGACCCGCGTGACCGCGAAGAGCAGACCACCGAGGACCACAGCGATGAACAGGAAGCAGGTCAGGTAGAAGGCGCCCATCAGGATGCCGAGGCTGATCACGGCCCCGAAGCCCGTCTTGCCCACGACCGCGGCGATGGCGCCGAAGGCTCCGATCGGGGCGAGCCACAGGATCATGCCCAGGATGCGGAAGACCAGGACCTGGAAGTTGCGGATGGCGTCGACCATCCGGGCGCCGCGCTCGCCCATGCGCTGCAGGGCGAAGCCGACGAGCAACGCGATGAAGAGCACCTGCAGGATGCTGCCGCCCGTGAACGCCGAGAAGAACGTGGTGGGAATGATGCCCAGGATGAAGTCCTGCGTGGTCGTCGGCTCGGCCGCCGCCTCGTACGTGGCGCCGGCGATGTTGAGGCCCTCACCGGGGTGGATGATGTTGCCCACGAACAGGCCGATGCCGAGTGCGAAGGTCGACATCACGATGAAGTACAGCAGCGCCAGTCCGCCGATGCGCCCGACCGTGGATGCCTTCGCGATCGACCCGATCCCGACGACGATGGTGCAGAAGATGACCGGGGCGATCATCATCTTGATGAGGTTGACGAAGCCCTTGCCGACCGGTTCGAGACCGACGGCGAACTGCGGGGCGACCAGGCCGACGACCACGCCCGCCACCACGGCGACGATGACGGCGATGTACAGCCAGTGGTTCGGGTCGATTTTCCTGCGCGGACGACCGTCGCGGGTGGTGCGGAGTGAGAGAGACATCGGCGACTTCCCCTTTTCCTAACGTCTTCGTTGAGTCCGGCGGGGCCGCCGGGCAATGCCATGACTTTCCTCGACCGCGGCACCCGGGGCGATTTGTGGTCGTATTGTTCACGGCAGACCGGAAAGGCGTGGCATGCGATTGAGCGTGGGCGGACGGCTGGCGATGGTGTCGCTGGGCGTCGTCGTGCTGGTCGCGGTCGTGCTGGCGGCGTTGATGTCGGTGCAGCTGTCGGACTCCGGCCAGCGGCAAGCGGAGCAGGTCACCCGCTCGGTGGCCGAGACCCTCGCACACGAACCGGACGTCGCCGACCTCGTCCGCGCCGCCGACTCGGCCACCCTGCAACCGATGGTCGAGGCGATCCTCTCCGACGCCGACCTCTCGTTCGTCACGATCATGTCGACCGACGGCATCCGGCTGACCCACCGCAACCGGTCGGAGATCGGCCAGCAGTACCTGGGCTCGCGGGAGGAGGCGCTCGCCGGCCGCACGCACACCGAGGTGTACGACGGCACGCTCGGACCCTCGGTCCGCACGATCGCTCCGATCCGGGAGGGCGGGGCGGACGCCGGCGAGATCGTCGGTCTCGTCTCGGTGGGCGTCACCCTCGGGGAAGTGCAGGCGGACCTCGCCGCGCGCGTCCCGCTGATCATCGCCGCTGCCGCCGGCATCGTGGGCGTCGGCATCCTGGGTGCCCTGTACGTCCGCCGGAGCGCCCGCCGCGTCACCGGCTCGTACACCCCGCGCGAGCTCGCCCGGCTCGTCGAGAGCTACGAGACCGTGCTGCACTCCCTGCGCGAGGGCCTCGTCGTCACCGATCGCACCGGCCGGATCGTGCTGTACAACGACGAAGCCGCCGACCTCCTGGGCCTGCCGCCGGCGACGGAGGGGCAAATGAGCCTCGACCCGCGTGAGACGGACATGGATGCCACCCTGGCCGACGCGATCGTCTCGGGCCGCCGCATGGTCGAGGAGACCGTCGCCACCGGCGACCGCGTGCTGCTGGTGAATCAGGAGGAGGCGCGGGATCTGACCGGACGCCGCGCACCCGAACGCGGGCGGGTCATGACCCTCCGCGACCGCTCCGAACTGCAGGCACTGCTCGGCGAGCTGGAGGGCGTCCGCACGCTCAGCGACACGCTCCGCTCGCAGACGCACGAGCACGGCAACCGGCTGCACGCGCTACTGGCGCTGCTCGAACTCGGCCGGATCGACGACGCGCGGCGTCTCATCGTGGCATCCACCGAAGACCGTCAGGATCTCGCCGACCGCCTGGTGTCGGGTAACGACGGCGCCGTGGTCGTCGCGCTCCTGCTCGGCAAGCTCGATGAGGCGGCCGAGCACGGGGTCGCCCTCGACCTCGACGTCGACGAGCGGACGCCCGCGCTCCCTCTGGCCGCGGCCGAGGCGGTCACCGTGGTCGGCAACCTCGTGGACAACGCGATGGATGCCGCGACCGCCGGCGCCGATCCGCGCTGGGTGCGGGTGTCCTTGACGCGCCGGGGTCCCGACGTCGTGATCGAGGTCAGCGACAGCGGACCGGGGTTCGACCCCGCCCTCGGCGACCCGTTCGCCTTCGGCGCGTCGACCAAGCGCGCCGCGGCCCCCGGCGGACGGGGCGTCGGTCTCGCGCTCGTGCACGACATCGTCGCGGCGCACGGCGGGACGCTCCACGTCACCGATGCGCCGACGACCGTGCGCGTGGTGCTGCCCGCGCCGGTCGAGGCGGTGCCGGCGTGATCCGCGTGCTCGTCGTCGACGACGACGCCCTCGCCCTGGAACTGCACGCCGCGTACGTGGGCCGCCTCCCCGGGTTCGAGGTCGTCGGCCAGGCCGCGGGCGCCCGCGCCGCGCTCACCGCGATCGCCGATCCCGCCCGGCCCATCGACCTCGTGCTGCTGGACATGACCATGCCCGACGGCGGCGGCCTGGACGTCGCCCGACGCGTGCGCGCGATGGGCGCAGGCGTGGACATCATCGCGGTGACGGCGGTCCGGGATGCCGCGACCGTCCGCGCCGCGGTGTCGTCCGGGGTCGTGCAGTACCTCATCAAGCCGTTCACGTTCGCCGCGTTCCGCGAACGTCTCGAGGCCTACCGCGCGTACGTCGATGGCTTGGACCGAGCGGCCGGCGATGCCACGCAGTCCGAGGTCGACGCGCTCCTCGGGACGCTGCGCACCGTCGCAGCCCCCACGCTGCCGAAGGGCCTGAGCGACGAGACGCTGCAGGCCGTCGCCGAACGTGTGCGCACGGCATCCGGGTCGCTGTCGTCGACCGAGGTCGGCGAGCACGAGGGCATGTCGCGGGTCACCGCCCGTCGCTACCTCGAGCACCTCGCCGACGTCGGCCGCGTGCGCCGCGAGCCCCGCTACGGCGCGCCCGGGCGCCCCGAGATCACGTACGCCTGGGTCCGCGGCTGACGCCCCGCGCCGCCCCGCGCCGCGTCACCGTCCCCCGTTCGGTGTCCAGAACACGCGGACGTCGCACGCCGGCATCCGCGTGTCTTGGACACTCAACCTCGGTACGCCGAGGCCTGCCGCGCCGCCTGAACGGGCGGACCGGCGCGCACCCGGCGTCAGAGGTCGAACGCGGCCCGCACGCCCTCGTTCACCACGACGCCGGCACGGACGTTCAGGCCCTTCGCGAGGGTCGGATCGGCGGATGCCGCAGTCTCCCAGCCCGCATCGGCGATGCGGGTGATGTACGGCAGCGTGGCGTTCGACAGGGCGCGCGTGGAGGTGTGCGGCACCGCTCCGGGCATGTTCGCGACGCAGTAGTACAGCGAGTCGTGGACGCGGAACGTGGGTGCGTCGTGGGTGGTCGGGCGCGAGCCCTCGAAGCAGCCGCCCTGGTCGATCGCGATGTCGACGAGGACCGAGCCGGACTTCATCGCGGCCACCATGTCATCCGTGACCAGCTTCGGTGCGGCGGCTCCGGGGATCAGCACCGAGCCGATGACGAGGTCGGCATCGGCGAGCTGCTCGGCGATCTCCAGGCGTGTCGACGCGCGCGTCTGGATGGCCCCGCCGAAGCGCTCCTCGAGCTGACGGAGCTTCGGCATTGAGATGTCGATGACGGTGACGTGCGCACCGAGGCCGAGCGCGTTCGCCGCGGCGTGCTCGCCCGCGACGCCGCCGCCGATGACGACGACCTTCGCCTTGGGCGTTCCGGGCACACCGCCGGGAAGCAGACCGCGACCGCCCGAGGCCCGCAGCAGGTGATGCGCCCCCTCGATGATCGACAGGCGTCCGGCGACCTCGCTCATGGGCGCCAGGAGCGGTAGCGCGCGATCCGCGGTCTGCACGGTCTCGTAGGCGACGGCCGTCGTCCCGGCCGCCATCAGGGCGTCGGTGAGGGGACGGTCGGCCGCGAGGTGCAGGTAGGTGAAGAGCGTGAGGTCGGCCCGGAGGTACCCGTACTCGGGGGCGATGGGCTCCTTGACCTTGACGAGGAGTTCGGCACGAGCCCACGTGTCGTCGGCGGTCACGACGATCTCCGCCCCGGCAGCGCGGTACTGGTCATCGGAGAACCCGCTGCCCTCACCGGCTCCGGCCTGGACGAGCACCTCGTGCCCGCGATGGACCAGAGCGTCGACGCCCGCGGGCGTCATCGCGACGCGGTTCTCGTTGTTCTTGATCTCGGTGGGTACGGCGACGCGCATCGGTCTCTCCTCTGAGTGGTCGTGGCAGGAGGATCGCAGAAATGCATGTTTCGGCGGCGTAAACCGGCAGATTCTTCGAGCCGGATGCCAATTTCCCCCGTATCTTCGAAGCACGGCCCATTTCTCACTGCCCGTCACCGAAGGATCTGCG
Source organism: Microbacterium enclense (assembly GCF_004022425.1). Taxonomy (GTDB): domain Bacteria; phylum Actinomycetota; class Actinomycetes; order Actinomycetales; family Microbacteriaceae; genus Microbacterium; species Microbacterium enclense_A. The sequence continues at coordinate 13,233 of NZ_RBZY01000001.1, forward strand.
ATGCCCGACGACGACCTTCACCCCCTCGACGTCCGCATCATCGAGCTGCTCTCGGCCGACGCGCGGACGACCAACGCCGCCCTCGCCGACGCGCTCGGGGTCGCGGCATCCACCGCCCACGCCCGCGTCCGTGCACTTCTCGACCGGGGGCTGATCACCGGCTTCCACGCCGCGGTCGACCAGGCCCGGCTCGGTCGCGGACTGCAAGCGATCGTCGGGGTCACCCTGCGTCCCGGCCAGCGGCACGAGAGCATCCGCGCGTTCGCCCAGGAGGTCCGACGCCACCCCGACGTCATCCAGCTGTTCTTCCTCGGCGGCGCCGACGACTTCCTCGTGCACATCGCCGTCGACGACTCGTCGGCCGTGCGCCGCTTCGTCGTCGATCAGCTCTCGGCCCGGCACAGCGTGGCATCCACGCGCACGAGCATCATCTTCGAATACCACCGCAACGCGCTCGCGGCGGATTTCGCCTGAGCGATCGCACCACCCGCCGGTAGGGTGACGGAAACCGCAGTCCACCGCACCGGCGAGGGGGAATTGTGCTGCTGACCATCGGGCTCGCCGTCATGTGCATCGGTGTCGCCTTCGGCGTCGTCGGCATCGCCTTGCCCCGATCCTCGGCACCGTTGCCGTTCACCACGTTCATCCAGTACGCCGTCATGGCGGGGATCTTCTCGATCGGGGCGACGGTGATGTACGTGGTCCACCGGTACGACGGCGCGCGGCTGGCCCTCGTCGTCGGCGATGCCACGATGGTGTTGGCGTCCGGCACGATGGCGGTCGCGCTCGGCGGACTGTCCCCTCGCCGCCGCCGGGCGGCCCTCGCGCTGGTCGCGGTGACCGCTATCGCGGTGGGCGCATGCACGGCGGCGACCAGCGAGGACGTATCGCTGGTGATCAAGGCCGCCGTCCTGGCCCTGGTGTGCACCGTGTGCGCACTCGCGGCTGCCCGTTCACCGGTGGCGCCCCGTCGGCCCGCGTCACTGATCGCCGCCGCGATGGCGCTGTACGCGGTCTACTCCGCCGCGCGCGCGCTCGTGGGCACGACGACGGGGTGGGCGGGAGCGGTGGGAGCGGTGTTCCGTTCGCTGGAGATCGGTTCCGCGGTCGCCATCGCCACGGTCCTGGTCTGCGGACTGGGCATCATCCTGTCTCTCCGTTCCTCGGCGCGGGACTCCGACGGTGCGCCCCGCGAGCACTCCGTCGTCGTGATCGGCGACGCCCCGCTCGTCGCGAGCGCGTTCGGGCCCGGCCGTCTCCGGTCGCTCGTGGACGAATTGCGGGCGGCGGCCCACGAACTCGACGACCGCGCGGTCGATGTCCGCAACGGTGTGGCGACGGCGCTGCCCGCGGCGCTGCCGACGCTCGGCGAACAGATGCAGAACAGCTTCGGGTGGAGCCCGGAGGAGATCGCCCTCCTGACGGACGGCGACGGTCGACGCGGACGCACGGAGCGACACTGACCCGGGCCGCCGCGCCGGCCGCCCCGCGCGGCGGCGATCTCCTTCCCCGCACGTGCTCGCGGCGGTCTCGGCGGCGATCGACGGGCGTCAGGCCGCGCGCTCGACCAGGGACTCGACCACCTCGCTCACCGAGGCGGGCTCTCGACCGAGGAGGTCGCGCAGCGCCGGCGCGGTGTCGCCGAACAACCCCTGCGCGGCGGCCTGGAACACGCCCAGCGAGAAGCGCGCCCGCCCCTCCGGCTGCCCCGCGTCGACCCACGCGCGCACCCAGTCCTCGGAATCGACGATCTCGAACCCGATGTCCTGTCCCCGCGCGGCCGCGAGCCGGGCGGTCACGCTCGCGAAGAGCGGGGCGTCGGTCGCGGTGAGTGTCAGAGGTCCCGTCGGCAACGCGGCGGAGCGCAGCAGCACCGCGGCCGCTTCGGCCGCGTCGTCGCGCGACGTCCACGACACCGGACCGTCGGCCGGCACCGACACCATCCCGGTCTCTCGCCACGGGCCGAGGAGCCAGGGAAGGCTGTGCGCGTAGAAGCCGTTGCGCAGCGAGGTCCAGGGCACCGCCGAGGCGGCGAGGATCTCTTCGGTGGCGGCGTGGTCACGCGCCGGCGGGAACGGGGATGCCGCGTGCGCACCCTGGTGACTCGTGTAGAGGATGTGTCCCACCCCCGCCGCGACGGCGGCCTCGATCGCGCCGCGATGGAGCGCGACGGCGTCGGCAGCGGGGTCGCTCGAGGAGACGAGCAGCAGGCGGTCGGCGCCCTCGAACGCGTGGCGAAGGCCCGCGGGGTCCTCGTATCGCCCCTCGAGCACCGTCACCCCCGCCTCGGCGAACCTCGCGGCACGGGCCGGGTCGCGGACGACGACCGTGAGCTCGGAGGGATCGAGGTCGCCCAGGAGCAGGTCGGCGGTGCGCCCGTTCAGGGCGCCCGTGGCGCCGGTGATGGTGATCATTGTGACATCCGTTCTGTTATCGCTGGAAACAGCACGAAGCTAACAGTGATTACCGCCGATAACAAGACCGCGTTATCATCGGTGCATGAGACCCCTTCCGGGCCGCGACGACGTTCGCCGGCGCATCCTCACCGCCGCGGCGGACCTGCTCCGCGAGGACGGAGCGACGGGCGTCACGACCCGGGCGGTGGCAGAACGCGCGGGAGCCCAGGCGCCGACGATCTACCGCTTGTTCGGCGACAAGGAAGGCCTCCTCGACGCCGTCGCGGAACGCGCGCTCGCCGACTTCGGGGCGGCCAAATCCGCCGAGTTGTCTCGTGACGCGGGCTCCACCGATCCGGTCGAAGACCTGCGGCGCAGTTGGAATCAGACGGTCCGGTTCGGCCTCGAGCACCCCGACCTGTTCGTCATCATGAGCGACCCTCGACGAGGTCGGGACTCGCCCGCGATCGTCGCCGGAGCCCGGGCGCTCGAGGAGCGCATCCGACGCGTGGCAGCCGCGGGGTCTCTTCGCGTCTCCGAGTCCGAGGCCGTGACGATGATCCACGCCGCGGGCACGGGCGCCGTCATCGCGCTGCTCGAACAGGAAGCGGACGCGCGCGACCCGCGCATCGCGGAGTCGTTGTTCAACGCCGTCCTGGCCCACATCCTCACCGATCCGGTGGCGAAGGAGTCGGAACCCACCGAGGCCCCGGCACGCGTCGCTGCCGTGACATTGCGCGCGTTGACCCCCGGCCTCGCCGCCCTCTCCCCCGGAGAACGCGCTCTCCTCGCGGAGTGGCTGGGCCGGGTGATCGACACGCCCTGACACGACCCGCCCGGGCCGACTCGCCGCGCCGTGCGGTGCGCCCGGCCCGGAGGCCGTTAGCGGACGGCGGCGGCGATCGCGGCGATGTCCACCGGGGTCGAGCGACAGCATCCGCCGACGAGACGGGCGCCCGCGGCCACCCAGGCGGGCGCTGCCTCGGCGAGCACACCCACGCCTCCGCTCCAGGTGCGGGTCGTGGCATCCCATCGCTCGCCGGTGTTCGGGTAGGCGACGAGCGGAACGGCCGGGGCCTGGGCGAGAGCCGGACCGACGCTCGTCGGCGCGCAGCAGTTGACGCCGACGGCGATGACCCCCGGGATGGATGCCGCCGTGCGCAGGGTCGCGGCGAGCGCCCCCGAGCGGGCGTAGCCGGCACTGTCGGCGGACAGGCTCACGAACGCGGGGACGCCGAGATCGGCGAGTTCGAGCGCGAGCGCCTCGACCTCGAGCGCCGACGGGATGGTCTCGACGGCGAGCAGGTCGGCCCCCGCCTCGGCGAGCACCGCGAGGCGCCGGCGGTGTCCGGCGCGCAGCTGCGCCAGGTCGAGACCGTAGGCACCGGTGTACTCGCTGCCGTCGGCCCGGAGGGCGCCGATCGGACCGACGGATGCCGCGACCAGGCCCTCCCCGGCGTCCCGCGCGAGCGACACCGACCGCCGCAGGAGCGTGTCGACCTCGGCATCCGGAATCTGCCCGCCGAAGCCGACCTGGTACGAGGCCGTGATCAGGACGTCCGCGCCGGCGGCGGCGAACTCCGCGTGCGCGGAGCGCACCTCGTCCGGATCGTCGCGCAGCACGCGAGCCGACCAGAGCGCCGACGACACGTCGTTGCCGCGGGCCTCGAGCAGGGTGCCCAGACCTCCGTCGAGGACGAGGGGACGCGTCGCGAGATCGATCACGCCTCGTGGGTCTCGCCGGCGGCGAGGACCCGCAGCACCCGCGCGAGCAGAGCCTGATCGGCGCGGTTGACATCGCGCAGCGCCTCGGCCTCGAGGCGGACGAGCTCGGTCATAGCGGCATCCACGCGTTCGATGCCCTCGGGCGTGATGGCCACGAGGATCGCCCGGCCGTCGGAGGGGTTCGGGCGACGGGTGACGAGCCCGCGCTCGGCGAGCTTGTCGAGGCGGTTGGTCATCGCCGCGCTGCCGATCATCGTGGCCGAGATGAGGCGCGTGGCGCTGAGCTCGGTGCCCGCACGGCGGAGGACGGCGAGGACGTCGAACTCCCACACGGCGATCTCGGCACTGGCGAAGGCGCGAGCGCGGAGCTTCGACAGGTGGAACGCGGCGCGGCGCAGTCGCGACATGACGTCGAGGGGGGTCAGGTCGACCTCGGGCAGCAACTGCGACCAGGCGTCGATGAGGAGATCGACCTCGTCGTCTTTGCTGCTGGAGAGACTGGACACACATCGACGGTACCCGAGCCGGGATGCCACTCGGCCGCGGCCCGCCCGTCTCCCGCGAAATCTCGGCTCGAGGCCCTCAGCCGAGCTGCTCCGCGAGCGCCGCGCCCGCGGCGGTGAGCCAGCGACCCGGGTCACCCAGCGCCGCGCCGGTGGATCCGGCCAGGTCGGCGAGCGCGACCGCCGCACCGAAGCCGGTGGTGTCGGCATCCGACGCGATGCGACCCGCGACGAGACCGACCCGGCGCCCCTCTGCGCGGGCCCGCGCCGCGACCCGCGCCGGGGCCTTCCCCGCGGCGGAGCTGGCATCGAAGGAGCCCTCCCCCGTGACGACCACGTCGGCACCGCCCACGGCCTCGGCGAGACTCAGGAGGTCGGCAACGCGTTCCGCTCCGGGAACCAGCTCCGCGCCCCAGGCCCGCAGCGCGGCGCCGGTTCCGCCGGCCGCCCCGGTTCCCGGATGAGCCGGGTCGGTGCCGAGCATCACCGCCGCACGCGCGAGCGCGGCATCCGCCGCGGTGACGTCCTCGGGGCCGAGCCCCTTCTGCGGCCCGAAGACCGCGGCCGCGCCGGCCGGTCCGGTCAAGGGGCTGCGCACGTCCGTGAGCACGAGCGCCCCGCCCGTCGGGAGCGCGCGGAGTCCGTCGCGATCGATGCGCGCGGCGGTCTGCACGCCGCGCAATCCGGGTACGACGTCGTCGCCCTCGGCATCCGTGATCCTCGCCCCGAGGGCGGCGAGCATCCCGAAGCCCGCGTCGGTCGACGCGCTCGACCCGATCGCGAGGACGAGGCGCGAGACACCGTGGTCGAGGGCGGCGACGATCGCCTGACCGAATCCCCGCGTATCGGCGTCGAACGGGCGCAGCGCACCGTCCAGCAGTTCGATGCCCGAGGTCGATGCGAGTTCCACGACCCCCGTTCCGTGCGGGGCGTCGTCGGTCGAGGGAAGAAGGACCCAGGATGCCGCGACCCCGCGCCCGTCTGGACCGGTGACGGTCACCGGCATCCGTCGTGCTCCGCGCACGGCCGCGAGGAAGGCGTCGAGGGTTCCTTCGCCGCCGTCCGCCATGGGCAGCTCGACGATCGCGTCGCCCGGGCGGACCGCACGCCAGCCCGCGGCGAGCGCGGCGGCCGCTGCCGCCGCCGAGATCGATCCCTTGAAGCCGTCCGGGGCGAGAAGCACGCGCGTCACGCGCCGACCCTACCGCGGGGGATGGCCGGGGTGCGGAGCGGCCTGGCGGGGCGGCCCCGACCGCGAGACCGCACCCGGCTGACAAACCCACTGCAGCCCGCAGCCGAAATGTCAGCCCACTGCAGTCTCGGCACCCACGGCCCCGGCCCGCACGCTCAGCGCGCGGGCGGCGCTGCCGTCGTCCCGCGGGCGACCAGGCGCGTCGCGAGCCGCACGTGCGTCTCGGGCAGATCCTCCCCGGCGAGCAGCGCCAGGACCATGCGCACGGCCTCGGCCCCGAGGACCTTCATGGGCTGGCGCACCGTCGTCAGCGGCGGTTGCGCGCGCGCCGCCTCGGGCACGTCGTCGAAACCGACGACCGAGAGATCGTCGGGCACGCGCAGTCCGCGCTCGATCGCGACCCGCACGATCGACAGCGCCGAGAGGTCGTTCGCGGCGAAGACGGCCGTCGGCGGGTCGGGCAGGGCGAGCATCGCCTGCGCCGCTTCGCGCGCGACGTCCTGCTCGTAGTGCCCCTGCCCCACGAGGGACGGATCGAACGGGATGCCGGCGGCCGACAGCGCCTCGCGGTAGCCCGAGGCGCGGGCGACGGCGGAGCGCAGATCGGGACGCCCCGCGATGAAGCCGATCCGGCGGTGTCCGAGCTGGACCAGGTGGTGGACGGCCTGCTGCGCTCCGGTGAAGCTGTCGGATTCGACGGTGGGCAGATCGGCGCGCCCGGTGTGCGGGTCGATCGCGACGATCGGCACCTCGGCCGCGACGTTGACCACCGTGGGGGTGACGAGGATCGCGGCGTCGATGAGAGTCCCGCTGAGGCGGCTGAGCGAGCGGCGCTCCCATCCTTCGCCGTCGCGTCGCGCGCCGGTGTACGCGAGAAGGTCGTACCCGGTGTCGGCGAGCGCGCCGCCGACACCCTTGAGGATCTCGGCCGAGAACGGCTCGATGTCGGCCACGAGCACCCCGATGACCCCCGTCCGGCGAGATCGCATGCTGCTGGCGACCAGACTGGACTCGTAGCCGAGGTCGCGTACCGCGTCGAGGACACGGCCGACGGTCTCGGGCGAGACGCCGTAGCGGCCGTTGACGGCCTTGGACACCGTGGCGACGGAAACCCCCGCCGCCGCGGCGACGTCATGGATGGTGGCACGCCGGCTCATGGCATCCGACCCTAGCGTGGAAATCATTTTCGAAAACGTTTGACGAGCCAGAGTCCGCGGGTGACACTTTTGCAACCCCGGGCCGCACACCCGGACGTGAACGACCGGCATCGATGCCGAAAACCGGAGCATCCCGCACGGGATGCACCTCGACGAAGAGAAACGGGAATCACATGAACACGAGGAAACTCCTCGCAGCGTCGGCCCTCGCGGTCGCCGGCACCCTGGCCCTCGGCGGTTGCGCCGGCGGCGGCGGCGGCGAGAACGCCGACGGAAGCGTCACCCTGACCCTGTGGCACAACTCCACCACGGGTGACGGCAAGCAGTACTGGGAAGACACCGCGGCGGCCTTCGAAGAGGCCAACCCGGGCGTCACCATCGAGATCCAGGCGGTTCAGAACGAGGAGATGGACGGCAAGCTCCAGACCGCGCTGAACTCGGGCGACGCGCCCGACCTGTTCATGGCGCGCGGTGGCGGCAAGCTCGCCGACATCGTCAAGGCCGGTCAGGTCATGGACCTCTCCGACAAGATCACGGAGGAAGCCCGCACGGCCCTCGGCTCGTCGCTGTCGGCGTTCGAGATCGACGGGAAGAACTACGGGATGCCGGTCGCGGTTCTCCCCTCGGGCATCTTCACCTCGCAGGACGTCCTCACCGCCGCGGGCGTGACCGCGGCACCGGCGACGATCACCGAGCTCGAAGCGGCCAACGAGAAGATCAAGGCCACCGGCGTCGCTCCCATCGCCGTCGGTGCGAAGGACGCCTGGCCCGCCGCCCACTGGTACTACAACTTCGCCCTTCGCGCGTGCGCCAAGGAGGTGCTCGACTCCGCAGCCGAGAGCCGCAGCTTCGACGACCCCTGCTGGCTCGAGGCCGGCGAGAACCTCGCCTCGTTCCTCGAGACGCAGCCGTTCAACGAGGGCTTCCTCACCACCGCCGCACAGCAGGGCGCCGGCTCGTCGGCCGGCCTCCTCGCCAACCGGCAGGCCGGTATGGAACTCATGGGCGCCTGGAACCCGGGCGTGATCGCCTCGCTCACCCCCGACCAGCAGCCCCTGTCCGACCTCGGCTGGTTCCCCTTCCCCGAGGTTCCCGGTGGTAACGGCGAGCCCGGCGCCATGATGGGCGGCGTCGACGGGTACTCGTGCTGGGTCAACGCTCCCGAGCAGTGCACCGACTTCCTGAACTTCATCGTCAACCAGGAGAACCAGGAAGCCTACGCCGACGCGTTCCAGACGCTCCCCGCCTCGTCCGAGGCCGTGGGCGCGGTGACCACCCCCGCACTGCAGTCCGTGCTCGAGGCGTACTCCGAGGCGCCCTACGTGACGGTGTGGCTCGACACGCTGTACGGCCAGAACGTCGGCAACGCGCTCAACGTCGCCGTCGTCGACATGTTCGCCGGCAAGGGCGACGCGCAGAGCATCGTCGACGCCGTCAACGCCGCCGCAGCACGCTCCTGAGGACGATCGACATGACCACCGTGCGTCATCCCGTCGCCACCGCGTCGGACGACGCCGCCGGTCGTCGCCTGGCCGAGGAGGGCGCCACGCGCTCCTCCTCGGCCGGGCGGTCGCCCGTGCGGCGGCGCCGCGAGAACTGGAAGATCCGCGGCGAACTCGCGATCCTCCTGGGCCCGGCCCTGGTGGTGTTCGTCTCGTTCGTCATCCTGCCCGTCGTCCTGGCCGCCTTTTACGGCTTCTACAGCTGGTCGGGCTTCGGCACGCCGACGGACTTCGTCGGCTTCCGCAACTACATCACGATCCTCACCGACCCGGCCTTCCACGAGGCCCTCGGCCACAACGCGTTCATCGTCGTCGGCTCCCTCATCCTGCAGGGGCCGCTCGCGCTGGGGCTCGCGCTGCTGCTGAACCGCAAGATGCGCTTGCAGTCGCTCATCCGCGTGCTGATCTTCGTGCCCTACGTCATCTCCGAGGTCGTCGTCGGCCTCGGCTGGGGCCTCATGCTCCAGTCCGGCGGCGCGCTCAACGGCGCCCTGGACAAGATCGGGCTCGGCGCCCTCCGCTCCGACTGGATCTCCGACCCGGCGCTGGCGATCTGGACGCTGCTGATCATCATCACCTGGAAGTACATCGGCTTCGCCGTCATCCTCTTCCTCGCCGGCCTCCAGGGCATCCCCGAGGAGCTGTCCGAAGCGGCGGCGATCGACGGTGCCTCGTACTGGCAGATCCAGCGCCACATCGTCCTCCCCCTCATGGGGCCGACGATCCGCATCTGGGCGTTCCTGTCGATCATCGGGTCGCTGCAACTGTTCGACCTCGTCTGGATCATCTGGGGCCAGTACGTCGCCTCGACGGCCGGCACCTCCACGATGGCCACCTACATGGTCGCCAACGGCCGCAACGCCGGCAGCTACGGATACGGCAGCGCCGTGGCCGTGGTGATGTTCCTCATCTCGCTCACCGTCGCCCTGGTCTACCAGCGCTTCGTGCTCCGCCGCGACACCGCCGGCGCCATCACGGGAGGCACCAAATGACCGCCACCGCCACCCTCGTCGCCCCCCGGGCGGCGAAGAAGCCGCCGCACCGCGCCGCGGCCGGACGCAGCCGCGCCTCCTCGGCGGTCGTCGGGTTCGTCGCCCTGGTGCTCATCGCCCTGATGCTCGGCCCGGTGATCTACATCATCCTCGGCGGGTTCCGCTCCAACTCCGAGATCACGGTCGACCCCTCCGGCTTCCCCACGCGCTGGAACTGGGAGAACTACACCGAAGTGCTGGCGAGCGGCACGTTCTGGGGCCAGGTCGCCAACTCCACGATCGCCGCCGTCGCGACGACGCTGTTCGTGGTGGCCCTCGGTCTCATGGCGGCGTACGCGCTCTCCCGGTACAGCTTCCGCGGCCGCGGGGCGCTCTACGCCCTCTTCACCGCAGGGCTGATGTTCCCCATGACGGTGGCCATCACGCCGCTGTACATCCTCGTGCGCAACCTCGGCCTGATGAACTCGCTCGCGGGCGTCATCCTGCCGCAGATCGCGTTCGCTTTGCCGATCACCGTGATCATCCTGTCGCCGTTCCTCGCCGCGATCCCGCGGGAGCTGCAGGAGGCCGCCTCGATCGACGGGCTCGGACGCCTCGGGTTCTTCTGGCGCATGGTGCTGCCGCTCGCCGTCCCCGCGGTGGTGACGGTCGGCATCCTCGCCTTCGTCAACAGCTGGAACTCGTACATGCTCCCGCTGTTCATTCTCAACAACGAAGCGGCGTACACCCTGCCCCTCGGGACGCAGGCGTTCGCGTCGCAGTACTCCGTCGACACCGCGCGGGTTCTCGCGTTCACCTCGCTGTCGATGATCCCCGCTCTGGTGTTCTTCAGCCTGTTCGAGCGTCGGATCGTCGGCGGCCTCACCGGCGCCGTGAAGGGCTGATCCGCATGACCATCCAGAAGACCGACGTCGGCATGCCCCTGACCTCGGGCGTCTCGCCGCGGGTGCAGGCGCTCGTCGCCGAGATGACCCTCGACGAGAAGCTCGCGCAGCTCGTGGGGTACTGGGTCGACCAGGGCGACGAGGTGGTCGCGCCCATGTCGGGCGAGAAGGTCACCTCGACCGATTACGCGGATGCCACGGCGCACGGCCTCGGCCACCTCACGCGCGTCTACGGCACGCGCCCGGTCGACCCGATCGAGCGCGCGGAATGGCTGTGGGGCGAACAGCGCCGCCTCAAGAACGAGACGCGTCTCGGCATCCCCGCCCTCGTCCACGAGGAGTGCCTCACCGGTTTCGCGGCGTGGAAGGCCGCGACCTTCCCGACGCCGCTCGCGTGGGGCGCCTCGTTCGACCCGGAGACCGTCGAGCTCGTGGCATCCGCGATCGGGCGCTCCATGCGCGAGGTCGGCGTGCACCAGGGCCTGGCGCCCGTGCTCGATGTGGTCCGCGATGCGCGGTGGGGCCGGGTCGACGAGTGCATCGCCGAGGACCCCTACGTCGTCGCAACGATCGGCACCGCGTACGTCCGCGGTCTGCAGTCGGCAGGGGTCCACGCGACGCTGAAGCACTTCGTCGGGTACTCGGGCTCGCGCGCGGGCCGCAACCACGCCCCCGTCCACGCGGGCCCCCGCGAAGTGCAGGACGTGTTCCTGCCGCCGTTCGAGATGGCGGTGCGCGACGGCGGAGTGCGCTCGGTGATGAACTCCTACGCCGAGATCGACGGTGTGCCGGTCGCCGCGTCGAGCGAACTGCTCACCGACCTGCTGCGTCGGCGCTGGGGCTTCGACGGCACCGTCGTGTCGGACTACTTCGCCGTGGACTTCCTCCGCTCGATGCACGGTGTCGCCGCGACGCCCGGCGATGCCGCGCAGCTCGCGATCGAGGCCGGGATCGACGTCGAGCTCCCCGGGGCCGACGCGTATCCGCACCTCGCGGCGCGCGTCGCATCCGGGGATCTTCCCGAGGCCGTCGTCGACCGCGCGGTCGCGCGCGTGCTCGCCGAGAAGGAGGACCTGGGCCTGCTGGATGCCGATTTCTCCACGCCCCCGCAGAGCGTCGACCTCGACGACGCCGAGCACCGGGCACTGGCCTACCGTCTCGCGCTGGAGAGCGCCGTACTGCTGCGCAACGACGGGGTGCTGCCTCTGAGCGCGGAACCCGGACGCATCGCGGTGATCGGCCCCAACGGCGACAGCGCCGAGGCGCTGATGGGCTGCTACTCGTTCGCGAACCACGTCCTCGCCCACCACCCGGGCACGCCGATGGGCTTCGACATCCCGACCGTGCGCGAGGCGCTCGCGCAGCGGTTCCCCGATGTCGTACAGGCCGACGGCGTCGCGGTCGAGGGGACGGATGCCGGCGGCATCGCCGCCGCGGTCGAGATCGCCCGGTCCGCCGAGGTCGCCGTGGTCGTCGTGGGCGACCGCGCGGGCCTGTTCGGACGCGGCACCGTCGGCGAAGGCAACGACGCCGACTCGCTCGAACTCCCGGGCCTGCAGCGCCGCCTCGTGGAGGAGATCGTCGCCACCGGCACCCCCGTGGTGATGGTGCTGCTCACCGGGCGCCCCTACGCGATCGGCTGGGCGCTGGACGAGGCGTCGGGCCCCGCCGCCGTCGTGCAGGCGTTCTTCCCGGGCGAAGAGGGCGGGCCCGCGCTGGCCGCGCTCCTCGCCGGGGATGCCAGCCCCTCGGGGCGACTCCCGGTCTCGCTCCCCCGGTCGGCCGGCGCGCAGCCGTACTCGTACCTGCACCCGATCCTCGGGGGCGCCACGGAAGTGACGAGCACCGACCCGACGCCGGTCCGGCCGTTCGGGTTCGGCCTGTCGTACACGACGTTCACGCGCACCGGCCTCGAGGTCGACTCGGCATCCGACTCCCCCGTCGAGGTCCGCGCGGGCGATGCGTTCTGCGCCCGCGTGCGCGTGACGAACACGGGTGAGCACCGCGGTGCCGACGTCGTCCAGGTGTACGCGCACCGGGCGGTCGCGAGCGTGACGCGCCCCGTCGCGCAGCTCGTCGCCTACGCCCGCGTGGAGCTCGAGCCGGGTGAGAGCGCCGACGTGCGATTCACGATCCCCGCCTCGCGCCTCGCGTACAGCGACCGGACCCTCCGCCGCGTCGTCGAGCCCGGCGACGTCGAGCTGCGCGTCGGCCCGTCGTGTGCCGACGTGGACGAGACCGTGACGCTGCGGCTGACCGGCCCGACGTACGAGCTGACGCCCGAGGACGCCCGCGTCGTCGGCGTCGAGGTGCGCCGGGGCTGACCCGGGCTCCCCTCGTCCCACCCCTCTCGAGTGTCCAAGACACGCCGTTCGCGACCCCGCGGTCACGGCGTGTCTTGGACACTCGTCTTTCTGCCGCGGCACGCGGCGGCGGATAGCGTGGACGGATGACGCTCTCCCCGGCCTCCCGCGTGTACGACGAACGCGACGTCAGCGGCACCGACCCGTGGTCGATCGACCTCGAGCGCATCCAGTTCTCGCCGTACTTCTCCCGCTTGTCGGCGGTGACGCAGGTGGTGTCGCCGTCGATCTCGGGCGCCCCCGTGCACAACCGCCTCACGCACACGCTCAAGGTCAGCGCGATCGCCCGGGTCGTCGCGCTGCAGCTGAACACCCGCGCCGGCCGCGACGTGTGCAACCCCACCGTCGTCGAGGCCGCGGCCTACGCGCACGACCTCGGCCACCCGCCGTTCGGGCACCTCGGCGAGACGACACTCGACCGGCTGGCCCGGACCGAGCTGGGCCTGTCCGACGGATTCGAGGGCAACGCCCAGACGTATCGCATCCTCACCGCGCTCGACGTCGTCGAGAACGCTCCGCGCGGGCTGAACCTCACCGCCGCGGTGCGCGCCGCGTCGGCGAAGTACCCGTGGTCGCCGGCGGTGTCCGCGGCCGAGATCGAGCGGATCGGGCCGCCCCGTGGCATCCGTCGCGCTCCCGACGGCGCCTACCGCGTGCACAAGTACTCCGTGTACGACCTCGACCTCGACGACCTCGACCGGGCACGGGAGGGAGTGGATGCCGAGCCCCTGCGGCAGACGATCGAGGGCGCCGTCATGGACCTCGCCGACGACATCGCGTACTCGGTGCATGACGTCGACGACTTCTACCGCGCCGGCATCCTCGACCACGCCCCGATCGCGGCGGAGTTCCGCGGTTGGCTCGACGACGTGATCGAGTGGCGCTCGCGCGACGACGCGGAGGTGCGCGCCGAGCTCGTGCCCGGTGCCGCGCTCGAGCGCCTGCGCCGGAAGATGCGCCGCGACGACCCGTGGATCGCGGATGACGAAGCGTTCCTCGCCGCGGTGAGCGACGTGGATGCCGAGATGGTCACCGACCTGCTCGCCCGCCCGTTCGACGGGTCGCTGACGGCCGAGCGGAGGCTGGCATCCTTCACCGATCGGTGGATCCGCCGATTCCAGGAGTCCGCGCAGCTGCGGCCGCTCGACACCCCGCGCTCGGGACCGGTGGCGCTCTCACCGTCGGCGTGGCACCACGTCGAGGTGCTGAAGTTCGTGCACAAGCGGTTCGTGTTGAGCCGCCCCGACCTGGCGATCCAGCAGCGCGGCATGAGCCGCATCCTCGCCCGGTCGGTGCGGGCGCTCGGGGAGTGGCTGGACGACGACCTCGACCGCGCGCGCACTCCGCGTCGCCTCCGCGAGCTCATCGCGCTCGCCCGCGAGCAGTACGCCGCTCTCCCCGCCGACCGCCGACCGTCGGATGCCGAGGCCGAGACGCTCGCGCGCTCCCGCGGAATCGTGGACTACGTGGCATCCCTCACCGACGGCCAGGCGTTCACGCTGTCCGAGGCCATCTCCGGTCGCGCCGACCGCCTGTGGTCGCTGGGTCAGCGGCTGTAGCGCAGCGCTCTTGCACGTTGGGGCGTCCCACGTGGCCCCGGGGCCACGTCTGTCGCCCCGGGGCCATGTGCGACGCCGCTCCGGACGCACGAATGCCCCGGATCCGCGGGCGGCCCACCACCGACGCGGATCCGGGGCACGCTTCGTGCGCCGGAGAACCGGAGCACGGTTCGTGGCCCCGGGGCCACATCTGTCGCCCCGGGGCCACGGGACGCGCCCCGAACGACCGGGACGCGTACGTGCCGCACCGCCCCGGGGCCGGCGAAGGGCACCCGGGGCGGCGGGGGTCAGATGCCCTGGGCCAGGCGGTAGTACGCCTGGTTCCAGCGCAGCTCGCTCTGGAAGCCGCGGACAGTGGTGTCCTCGTCGATGACGACGAGCTCGGTCTTTGCGATCTCGGCGAAGTCGCGGAACACCTCGATGCCCACGGCCGTCGTCATGACGGTGTGGTGCGCGGCGCCGGCGGCGAGCCAGCACGCGGCCGACGTCGCGAAGTCGGGCGCCGGCTTCCACACGGCGCGGCCGACGGGGAGCTTCGGCAGGTCGGGGGCCTCGACGTTCTCCACGACGTTCGCGGTGAGGCGGAACCGGTCGCGCATGTCGCTCAGCGCGACGACGAGGGCGGGGCCCGGGTCGGCGGTGAAGACGAGGCGCACGGGGTCTTCCTTACCGCCGATGCCGAGCTCGTGGATCTCCAGGCGCGGCTTGCTCGTCGTCAGCGACGGCGAGACCTCGAGCATGTGGGCGCCGAGGATGCGCTCGTTGCCGGGGACGAGGTCGTAGGTGTAGTCCTCCATGAGCGACGCGCCGCCGGCCAGGCCCGCGCCCATGACGTTCGCGACGCGCACGAGGATCGCGGTCTTCCAGTCGCCCTCGGCGCCGAAGCCGTAGCCCTCGGCCATGAGGCGCTGCACCGCGAGACCCGGGAGCTGCTTCAGCGCGCCCAGGTCTTCGAACGACGTGGTGAAGGCGCCGAAGCCGCCCTCCTCCAGGAACGAGCGGAGGCCCAGCTCGATCGCGGCGCCGTCGCGCAGCGACTGGTGGCGCGCGCCGCCGGGGAGCAGCTCGTCCACGACGTCGTAGCTGTCGATGTACTCCTGCACGAGCGCGTCGATCTCGGCATCCGTGGCCTTCTCGACGGCCTCGACGAGCTCGTTGACGCCCCACGTGTTGACCTGCACACCGAAGCGCAGCTCGGCCTCGGTCTTGTCGCCCTCGGTGACGGCGACGAAGCGCATGTTGTCGCCGAAGCGCGCGAGCTTGAGGGTGCGGGCGGCGGTCCAGCCGGCGGCGGCGCGCTCCCAGTCCTCGATCTGCTGGCGGACGGCGGGGTTCGACACGTGGCCGACGACCGTCTTGCGGGCGACGCCGAGGCGGGTCTGGATGTACCCGAACTCGCGGTCGCCGTGGGCGGCCTGGTTGAGGTTCATGAAGTCGAAGTCGATGTCGTTCCACGGCAGCTCGACGTTGGCCTGCGTGTGGAGGTGCAGCAGCGGCTTCTGCAGGGCGTCGAGCCCGGCGATCCACATCTTCGCGGGGCTGAAGGTGTGCATCCACGCGATGACGCCGATGACATCGTCGCGGCCGTTGACCTCGAGGGCCATGCGGCGGATGCTGTCGGAGTCCTTCAGCACCGGCTTCCAGACGACCTTCACGGGAAGGCCGTCGAGCCCGGCGACGACGCCCTGCGACTGCTCGGCGACCTGCTGCAGGGTCTCTTCGCCGTAGAGGTTCTGGCTGCCGGTGACGAACCAGACCTCGTAGCCGTCGAGGTCGTTCTTCAGGGGAGTGCGGGTCATGACTGTTCCTTTTCGGGTGTTCAGAGGGATGCCACGGCGGCCGCCTCGACGGCGAGTCCGGCGCGGTAGCGGTCGAGGTAGGAGGTGAACCCGGCGACGTCGGCCGCGTCGGGGTCGGCGGTGACGATCGGCGCGTCGGCGAAGACGGCCTCGGCGAGGTACGTGTCGAGGCCGCGGCCCGCGCCGTCGGCGACGTACGCCGCGAGCACGGCCATGCCCCACGCCCCGCCCTCGGACGCCGTCTCGGCGACCGCGACGGGGGCGTCGAGCGCCGCCGCGAGGAAGCGCTGCGCCACCCCGGCGGTGCGGAACATGCCGCCGTGCGCGTACATCTTGTCGAGCCCGACGCCCTCGCGGTGGAGGACGTCCATGCCGAGCGCGAGCGTCCCGAACACGCCGTAGAGCTGCGCGCGCATGAAATTCGGCAGCGTCAGGCGGCTGTCGGGGGTGCGGACGACGAGCGGACGCCCCTCGTCGAGCCCCGCGATCGGCTCCCCGGCGAGGTGGTTGTACGCGAGCAGTCCGCCCGCGTCGGCCTCGCCCTCCAGCGCCGCGGCGAAGAGCGCCGCGTACGTGGCATCCGGGGTCGCGGGGGTGCCGGCCGCGACGGAGAACGCGGTGAACATGTTCGCCCACGCTGCCAGTTCGCTCGCACCGTTGTTGCAGTGCACCATCGCCACGGCGTCGCCCGAGGGCGTCGTCACGAGGTCGAGCTCGTGGTGCACCTCGGTCAACGGCCGCTCCAGCACGACCATCGCGAAGATGCTCGTGCCGGCGCTGACGTTGCCCGTGCGCGGAGCGACCGCACCGGTGGCGACCATGCCGGTTCCGGCGTCGCCCTCGGGAGGTGCGAACGGGATGCCGGGACGCAGGGCGCCCGTCGGGTCGAGCAGGGCCGCACCGGCCTCCGTCAGTTCCCCGGCCGCGGCCCCGGCGACGAGCACCTCGGGCAGCAGGTCGGCGAGCGCGGGGACGCGTCCGGCGGCCAGGCCGTCGTAGCGCGCGACCAGCTCGGCGTCGTAGTCGCGGGTCGCGGAGTCGATCGGGAACACCCCCGACGCGTCGCCGACGCCGAGCACCTTCTCGCCGGTGAGCTTCCAGTGGACGAACCCGGCCAGCGTGGTGAGGAAGCGGATCTCGGGCACGTGGGGCTCGGCATCCACGACCGCCTGGTGCAGGTGCGCGATCGACCAGCGGAGCGGGATGTTCACGCCCAGGAGCTCGGTGAGCTCGGCCGCCGCGACACCGGTGTTGGTGTTTCGCCATGTGCGGAAGGGGGCGAGCAGCTCCCCGTCGGCGTCGAACGCGAGATAGCCGTGCATCATCGCCGACACGCCCATCGCGGCGTACCGCTCGGGGGTGACGCCGTGCTTCTGCTGCACGTCGGCGACGAGGTCGGCGTACGCGGCGCGGAGCCCCGACCACACGGCATCCAGGGAGTAGGTCCACAGCTTGTCGGCGTAGACGTTCTCCCACTCGTGGGAGCCGACCGCGAGCACCTCGGCGTCGGGGCCGATCAGGCACGCCTTGATGCGGGTCGAGCCGAGCTCGATGCCGAGACTCGCCCGACCTTCGGTGATGTGCGCGTTCATCGGCGGTCGTCCGTGCTCTGTCCGTAGACGTTCTGGTAGCGGTTGTAGAGGGCGTCGATCTTGTCCTGCGGGATCGGGATGAGGGGGCCGGCCTCGCGCGCGATGTGCACGGTGCGGGCGACGTCCTCGAGCATGACGGCGGCCTTCACGGCATCCTTCGCGTTCGTGCCGATCGTGAAGGGACCGTGGTTCTGCATGATCACGCCGCGCGAGCGGTGTCCGCGGAGGGTCTCGACGATGCCGCGGCCGATCGAGTCGTCGCCGATGATCGCGAAAGGTCCGACCGGGATGGGGCCGCCGAACTCGTCGGCCATGGCGGTGATGACGCAGGGGATCTCCTCGCCGCGGGCCGCCCACGCGACGCCGTAGGTGGAGTGGGTGTGCACGACACCGCCGACCTCGGGCATGTTGCGGTAGACGTACGCGTGCGCCGCGGTGTCGCTGGAGGGGCTGCGCTCGGAGCCGGGGGTGCCGGGGATCGCGTTGCCGTCGAGGTCGCAAAGGATCATGTTCGCAGGCGACAGGTCGTCGTACGAGACGCCGGAAGGCTTGATGACGAACAGCTCGGCCCCGGGGACACGGCCCGAGACGTTGCCGCCGGTCCAGACGATCAGGTTGTAGCGCACGAGCTCGGCGTGCAGTTTCGCGACGTCGGCGCGGACGGCATCGATCGCCTCCTGCACCTCGGGCGTGAACGTGACGGCATCGGACACGCGGGGTCTCCTTCGACTCTGTCGGTGGCGGGTTGCTTGCTCATGTTACCGGTAACATCGCGCGTTGGCGAGGGGCGGATGCCACTGCCTCGGGGCGTGCGCGTGCCGAACTCCGGAGATTTCGAGCGGGAGCATCCGTGACCCACACAACTCCGGCAGAACCGGACCGGGGATGCCNCGATCGCCGGAGTTGTGCCCGGCGCCGACCCGGCCGCGCCTCAGCGCGGGGCGGCGGTCGACGCCCGCGGCACCAGAACCGGGTCAGCGGGCGGGGCCGCGTCCTCGCCCAGCACCCGCGCCACGGCCTCGGCTGCCTCGCCCTCGACGTCGAGGCGCACCGTGGTGAGAGCGGGCGTGTAGAAGGCGGCATCCGGGTTGTCGTCGAAACCGGCGACCGAGACATCGGCCGGAACCGACAGGCCGCGCGCGGCGAGCCCGGCCACGAGTCCGAGAGCCATCTGGTCGTTGGCGACGGCCACCGCGGTGGCGCCTTCCCGCACGGCGCGGGCGACGGCGTCCGCAAGGGCGGAACCGGAGGCGGCGCTCCAGTCCCCCTCGACGCGCCCGACCTGCTCGAGGCGCCGACGGTCCACGGCGTCGGCGACACCGCCCGTGCGCGCGAGGGCTTCGCGCCAGTCCGCGGGGCCGGCGACCTCGATGACGCGGCGATGTCCGAGGTCGGCGAGATGATCCACGACGAGGGCGGCCGCGTCGCGTTGGCGGATCCCCGACTCGCCGTACAGCGGCACCAGCGGCACGTCGTACCCCTCGAGAGGAGTGGCTCCGTGAGCGGCGACGAGCACGATCCCGTCGACCCCCTGGTCGAGCAGGTGCCGCACGGCGGCGTCGATGTCGGCGGGGTCGTCCGAGTCCGTGTACGCGGTCGTGATCCACCGCCCGCGCGTCCGCGCCGCCCGTTCCAGCGCCGCGATGCCCGCCGACGGCCCGTGCAGGACGGCATCGGATGCCACGACCCCGACAGTCCGGGTGAGGCTAGTGCCGAGGGCCCGCGCGGCGTTGTTGACGCGGTAGTCCAGCGCCGCGACCGCCGCGAGGACGCGCTCGCGGGTGGCATCCCGGATGCCGGGGTAGCCGTTCAGCACGCGCGAGACGGTCTGCGTCGAGACGCCCGCGGCGTCGGCGACATCGCGCATCCCGATGCGTTTGCCCCCGCCGTCGCCGCTCATGGTCCCTCACAGTAGCGGCGCGCAACCCCCTCGGCGTGCCCCCGGCGACACGGTGCGATGGCGGCATGACCTCGGCCCCCGGCATCCCGCGTCCGTCGCGCACGCCCGTCTCCGGAACGATCGGGAGCGTCCTCGGGCTCGCGTTCGCCGCGGCTCAGCGCCTGCGGCACCCGCGGCCGATCCACAGCCGCGGCGTGGTGCTGAGCGGGACGATCCGGTGGATTCCGGATGCCACACCCGCGGGCATCGCCTTCATCGACGACCCCGCGGAGCCCCGCCCCCTGCTGGCCCGCGTGTCGAGGTCGGTCGGGCTCCCCGCGCCGCTCCCCGACATCCTGGGGCTCGCGCTGCGGGTCGACGACTCCGACATCGAGTTCGCCTCGGCCGGGTGGGGCGTGCCGGGACGCTTCGCGCTGCTCCCCCGCCGGCGAGCGGAGCGCGCGAGCTTCGGCATCCTGCTGCCGTATCGCGGGGCGCACGGTCCGGTGATGCTCGGCGCCCGCACCGTCTCGGGGCGCCCACCCGCCACGGATCCGCGAGCGCTCACGGGTCCTGACGTCGGCGCCGTCTGGACGCTCGAGCTCTCGCACGCGACGCCGTGGGGGCCGTGGCATCCCTTCGCGCTGGTCGAGCTGCGCCTCGACCCCGATCCGGACGACCGCCGTCTGCGCTTCGACGCCGTGCGACGCCCCCTGCCGGGTGCCCGGGCCTACGCGTGGGTGCGGGCGGCGCGCCAGCCGTCGTACGTCCGGGTGCAGCACGACGCGCCGCCGCCGCGGGCTGCACCCGACGCGGGCGCGCCAGCCGAGACTGCACGCGCCTGACCAACCGGCTGCAGGCTGCAACCACGATGTCAGCCCGCTGCAGTCTCGCGGCCGGCAACGCCGGAGCGCGGCCTCACTCCCGCGCGCGGAGCGCGGCGATAGCGTCGTAGCGGGCGCGGATTCCGGGGCGGAAGTCCGGGGCGACGGCCCGGGCCGTCGCGACGGTCCAGTCCACCGGACCACCCGCGAGCACACCCGCGGCCTGGCGCGCGGCGCCCAGCGCAACATACTCGCCCGCGGCGGGCACGACTATCTCGGCGTCGAACACCTGCGCGGCGATCCGCGCGACGGCCTCGTTCGCGGCTGCACCGCCGATGAGCAGCACGCGCCGCACCTCGACACCCTGCGCCTGGATCGCTTCGAGCCCCACGGCCAGACCGCTCAGCATCCCCTCGATCGCCGCGCGGGCGAAATTCGGGCGGGTCGTGGATGCCAGGGTCAAACCCGTCAGCGAGGCCTGAGCGTGCGGCAGATTGGGCGTTCGCTCGCCCTCGAACCACGGCACGAGCACGACGCCGTCGGCGCCCGGCTCGGCCTGCAGCGCCAGCGCGCCGAGCTCGTCGTGCGAGACGGCGAGGAGCCCCGCGAACGCGTCGAGCACGCGGGCGGCGTTGAGCGTCGCGACGAGCGGGAGGAACCGGCCCGTGGCGTCCGCGAACCCGGCAACCGCGCCGGAGGTGTCGCGGACGACGTGATCGGTCACGGCGAACACCGTCCCGGAGGTGCCGAGCGAGACCACCACGTCGCCGACACCCGCGCCCAGGCCGAGCGCCGCACCGGCGTTGTCGCCGGCGCCGGGCCCGACGTGGGCACCACCCGGCAGCGTACCGGCGCTCTCCCACGGCTCGAGCACGCGCGGAAGCACGGCGTCGTGACCGAGCGCCCGCACGAGCAGCTCCCGGTCGTATCCGTCGGCGCCCCAGTACGCGGTGCCGGAGGCGTCCGAGCGGTCGGTCGTCAGCTCGGCGAAGTCGGCGTTGCCCGGGCCGAAGCCGCGGAGCCGCCACGTGAGCCAATCGTGCGGCAGCGCCACCGCGGCGACGCGCGCCGCGTTCTCCGGCTCGGCATCCCACAGCCAGCGGAGTTTCGTGGCGGTGAAGGATGCCACGGGCACGACGCCCGTGCGTTCGGCGTACGCCTCCGCGCCCACCTCGGCGATGAGATCGGCCGCGGCCTGCGCCGACCGGGTGTCGTTCCACAGCAGAGCGTCCCGGATGACCCGCCCTTCGGCATCGAGGGCGACCATGCCGTGCTGCTGTCCCGCGATCGAGACCGCCGCGACGTCGTCGAGTCCGCCCGCCTGCGCGATGGCATCCTGCAGCGCGATCCACCACGCCTCGGGGTCGACCGAGGTTCCCGCCGGATGCGTCGCGCGCCCCTCGCGGATCACGCGACCGGCCTCGGCGTCGACGACGACGACCTTGCACGACTGCGTCGACGAATCGACGCCCATGACGAGCGCCATGCTCACTCCTTCTGTTCGCGCCGCCCGGCCCGGGCCCGGCGCCTCGTTCTCCCGCCGCCCCGACGGGTCGGCGCCCCACCACCGTTCAGTGTCCAAGACACGCGGGCCATTCACGACCGCATCCGCGTGTCTTGGACACTCAACGCTGAGGAATGGGGCCTGGATGCCATGGCATCCAGGCCCCGCCCTGCGGGGGTCGGGAGCGCCCCACGCGCCCCCTCCCGCGGACTCAGCGTGCGCCGAGTAGGTGCTCCGTCGCGAGCTGCTGCAGACGGACGAAGCCGAAGCCCTTGCCGCCGAGGTACGCGTCGGTGTCGAAGTCCTCGTACGCCGAGCGGTCGGCGAGCAGGTCGTCGTACGACTCGCCCTCGTTCAGCGTCGGCTGGGCGAGCTCGAGGACCTTGGCGGCCTCCAGGGCCTCCTGCACCTCGGGGTCGGCGCGGAAGGCCGCGGCGCGCTCCTTGAGCAGCAGGTAGGTGTTCATGTTGGCCGAGACGGAGTCCCAGACGCCCGACTCGTCCTCGGTGCGCGAGGGCTTGTAGTCGAAGTGGCGGGGACCGTCGTAGGCGGGACCGCCGCCGGGGCCGCCGTTCTCCAGCAGGTCGACGAGCGCGAAGGCGTTGTGCAGGTCGCCATGGCCGAACACGAGGTCCTGGTCGTACTTGATGCCCCGCTGGCCGTTGAGGTCGATGTGGTAGAGCTTGCCGTGGTAGAGCGCCTGCGCGATGCCGGCGGCGAAGTTCAACCCGGCCATCTGCTCGTGGCCGACCTCGGGGTTGAGCCCGACGAGCTCGGGACGCTCGAGCGAGTCGATGAACGCCAGGGCGTGACCGAGAGTCGGCAGCAGGATGTCGCCGCGGGGCTCGTTCGGCTTCGGCTCGATGGCGAAGCGGATGTCGTAGCCCTTGTCGGTGACGTAGTCGCCGAGGAGGTTGACGGCCTCGCGGTAGCGCTCGAGCGCCTGGCGGATGTCCTTCGCGGAGTCGTACTCGGCGCCCTCGCGGCCACCCCACATGACGAACGTCTTCGCGCCGAGTTCGGCGGCGAGGTCGAGGTTGCGCAGGACCTTGCGCAGGGCGAAGCGACGCACCTGGCGGTCGTTGGAGGTGAAGCCGCCGTCCTTGAAGACCGGGGCCGAGAAGAGGTTGGTGGTGACCATCGGGGTGATGATGCCCGTGGCATCCATCGCGCCCTTCAGGCGGTCGATCTGCGTCTGTCGCTCGGCGTCGGTGGAGCCGAAGGCGAACAGGTCGTCGTCGTGGAACGTCAGGCCGTAGGCGCCGAGTTCGGCGAGCTTCTCGACGACATGGACGACGTCGAGGGGCTTGCGGGTGGGTCCGCCGAACGGGTCGGTGCCGTTGTAGCCGACGGTCCAGAGGCCGAACGAGAACTTGTCGTCACGGGTGGGGGTGGGCATTCCTGCTCCTTCGCATGGATGCGCACGGTGGTTCGCCGCCGCACGAGGTTTTGTTGGTTCTCACAACATATACCCGGGATGCCACGGCGTCCAGCCCTCGGCGGCCGACTCATCGAACGCGCGCGCATCCTGACCGGTGAGCCTTCCAACCGCGCGGTGCTCGACCTCGCTCTGCGTCGGCTGATCGCCTCGAAGCAGAAGGACGCGATGATCGCCGGAATCGCCGGCCTCACCGACCTCGAGGCCGAACTGGACTCACCCGTCACCGCTCCGGCCCCGTGACGGACTACCTGGTCGACAACTCGGTCTGGGCACGCTTGGCTTCGGGCGACCCCGCGATCCGGACGCGGCTCGATAAGGTCGCCCGGTCATCGTCGGACCTCTTCGTCACGTGCCCTCCCCAGGTGTTGGAGTTCTGCCACAGGGCCCGTTCGCCCGAGGAGCATGCGCACCACCTCGAGCAGATATCGCTCGGCTTCCCGCTCGAACGCGCACCCGACGAGTCACTCGCCGTCGGCATCCAATCCGCTCTGTGGAATGCCGGACGCGTACGCGCTGCGGGCGCGGTGGACATTCTGATCGCCGCGTATGCGATAGCCAACGACGCGACCATTCTCAGCGCCGACCACGACTTCGACCACATCGCCTCCGTGAGCGACCTGGCTCACGAGTTCGTCGCCCCGACGCCCTGACGCCCCGCGTCAGAGCCCGAGCGCTGCGTCCACGACCGCGAACACCTCGGGGTCCCACGTCAGCGCCCGCTCCCACGGCAGGCCGAAGCCGTCCGCGAAGAAAATGCTGTGCACGTGCTCGGGGAACGAGTGCCGCTCGACCTCGGGCAGCACTCCGAGGGGCACCTCGTCCGCGCGCCCGCTCGTCATCGAGACGAGGCCGTCGTGCGGCCAGAGCTGGACCGGCGCGGTCGCCGCGGCGAAGTAGCCCGCGCCGATCGCGGTCACCGGGATGCCGTCCAGCACCCCCGCCTGCGCGTCGTTCCAGCCGCGCAGGAACCGCCGCGACACTTCGGCCGCGGCCCCCTGGGAGTTCGCGTCGGCGTAGGGGCGCGCCTCGGCGAAGATCTGCAGCGTGGCCGGGTCGCCGTGCGCGTCGTCCTCGGATATCTCGCCGTCGAGGAGGTCGCCGAGCACCGACCCGTCCCACGGGGTGCCGAGCGTCACGAGGCGCTCGATCCGCGGGCCGTCGCCGCCCAGCTCCCGGATCGCGGCGCGCGAGAACAGCCCGCCCATCGAATGGCCGACGAGCGCGACGCTCTCCACGCCCTCCTCCGCAGCGAGGTGCCGCAAGAACCCGGCGAGCGCGACGCCGGCGTCGTCGACACGGCCGACGGCGTTGATCGTGAGCTCGGCCGGCAGCACCACCGGCACGTCGGAGAAGCCCTGCCATCCGGCATCCTCCCGCACCTCTCCGACACCGATGCGGGCGGGAGCCGTGAAGACCCGGATGCCACGGTCGAGGACGTGCGCGCGGAGGGCGGTCATCGTGTTGCCCGCCGCGAGGCCGGTCGCCGCGGCGTTCCGCGGGTCGGTGTACGGGGTGACGGCGGCTCCACCGGAGACGAGGACGACGGCATCGACCATGGGGCGCCTTTCGGGTTCGGGTGCGCGCTCAGACTATCGAGGCGCCGCGCCCGCCGCGGTTGCCGTTCAGTGTCCAAGACACGCGGATGCCACGGCGTGCGGTCCGCGTGTCTTGGACACCGAAACCGCGAAGCGGCGTCCACCGCGCCGCGCGTCAGTTCGGCAGCGCGTCCTCGATCGCGGCGACGACCTCGGGGGCGTCGGGCTGGGTGCGCGGGCTGAAGCGCACGACCCGACCGTCGGGGAACACCACGAACTTCTCGAAGTTCCACGAGATGCGGCCCTTCTTGCCCTCGGCATCCGCGGTCTGGGTGAGCTCCTGGTAGAGCGGGTGGGCGTGGCGCCCGTTCACCTTGACCTTCTCGGACATCGGGAAGGTCACGCCCCACGTCGCCGAGCAGTACTCCGCGATCTTCTCTTCGTCGCTGAGTTCCTGCAGGAACTGGTTGCTGGGGAAGCCGATCACGGTGAAACCGCGGTCGGCGTACTTCTTGTGCAGCGCCTCGAGCGCTTCGTACTGCGGCGCGAGGCCGCAGCGCGAGGCGACGTTGACGACGAGCGCGGCCTTGCCCTCGGTGAGGGCACCGAAGGTGGTCTGTTCGCCACGGATGGTGGTGATCGGGATGCCGGACAGGTCCATGCTCCGATTCTGGCACCGGGTGCTCTGCGTGGGCTTCGTCCCCCCGATGAACGCGATCCGCGGCGTGGATCGCGTTCATCGCGACGGCGGCGCCGCGCAGCAACGACCCCGACGCCGTGGCACAGTGGTCGGATGGTCACCGCGAGCAGAGGCGACGGCATGCGCCGCGCCAACCTCGCGCTCGTGCTGCGTACCGTCCATCGCGAGGGACCGCGCTCGCGCGCCGCCCTCACCGAGGCGACGGGCCTGAACCGCTCGACGATCGCCGATCTGGTGGGCGAGCTCGTCAGCGACGGTCTCGTCGTCGAACGCGCTCCCGACCCCGTGGGACGCGTCGGCCGCCCCTCGCCGACCGTCGCCCCCGACCCGCGCGTCGTCGCGATCGGCGTCAACCCCGAGGTCGATGCGCT
Source organism: Microbacterium enclense (assembly GCF_004022425.1). Lineage (GTDB taxonomy): Bacteria > Actinomycetota > Actinomycetes > Actinomycetales > Microbacteriaceae > Microbacterium > Microbacterium enclense_A. Next base: position 39,151 of record NZ_RBZY01000001.1, read on the forward strand.
CGACATCGGCGCCTTCGCCCTCGACGGCACCCCGGTGGCGCGCGAACGGCTCCCCCAGACCGCCCTGCTCACCCCGGAGCGCACGGCCGCACTGGTGGGCGAGCGACTCGCCGCGTGGGACCGCGGCCCCCTCCGCGGGCGTCGCACGGTGGGCGTGGGCGTCGCGGTGCCCGGCCCCGTCCGCGCCGCCGACGGTCTGGTCCGCATCGCCCCGCACCTGGAGTGGACGGATGCCGCGATCGGCACCCTCGTCATGGAAGAGACGGGTCTGCCGGCTCGCGTGGGCAACGACGCCGCGCTCGGCGCGCTGGCGGAGTACCTCTTCGGCGCCGCCCGCGGCGCGCACGACGTCGTCTACCTCAACGGGGGCGCGAGCGGCATCGGCGGAGCGGTCATCGTCGGCGGGGTGCCCCTCGGCGGGGCCGGCGGGTACGCGGGCGAGTTCGGGCAGAACCGTCCCGGGATCGTGGATGCCGCCGACCGCCGCGCCGCCGACGGTGTGCTCGAGGACGAGGTGAGCCGCGCCCGCCTCCTCGCCGCCCTGCACCTCGACGCCGTCGACGACACCGCCCTCGCCGAGGCTCTGGCATCCGCGGACGACGCGGGCGTCCGGGCCGAGGTGGCACGCCAGCGGCGCATCCTCGCCACGGCGCTCGCGAACGCCGCGAACGTTCTGAACCCCGCCGTCATCGTGCTCGGCGGTTTCCTCGCGACCCTCGCCGCCGTGGATCACGAAGGTCTCGACGCGGCGGTGCGCGCCCAGACTATGCCCGCGTGCGCCGAGGATCTGCGACTGCGCGTCGCCGAGCTGGGCGAGAACCGTCTGCTCGTGGGGGCTGCCGAGGCGGTCTTCGAGGCGGAGCTCTTCCCCGCGCCGTGATCCTCCGGCCCGGGCCGGACCCGCGGCAGGCAGGATGGACCCCATGACCCACACCCGCTCCTCCGGTACGAACTGGTCGGGAAACCACCGCTACCGCGCCGCCGAGACCCTGCTGCCCGCCGACTTCGACGAGCTCTCGGCCGCCGTCACCGGAGCGACGTCGCTCCGCGTCCAGGCGACGCGGCACACGTTCAACGACATCGGCGACACCGACGCGACGCTGCTCTCGCTCGAGGGCATGCCCGTCCGGATCGAGATCGACGGCGACCGCGTCCGCGTCGAGGGCCTCGTCACGTTCGCACAGCTCGCGCCCGTGCTCGAAGCCGAGGGCCGCGCGCTCCACAACCTCGGCTCGCTCCCGCACATCTCGGTCGCGGGGGCGGCCGCGACCGGCACCCACGGCTCCGGCACGGCGAACGGCAACCTCCCCAGCGCCGTGACGGCCCTGGAGATCATGGATGCCGACGGCCACACGCATCACATCGATCGCGATCACGCGTGGTTCCCGGCGGCCGCTCTCGGCCTCGGCGCCTTCGGTGTGGTCACGGCCGTCGAGCTGCGGACGGTCCCGACCTACAGCGTGACGGCCGAGGCGTACACGGGCGTCGCGTGGGACGACATCGTGGCCGACCCGCGACGCCTCTTCGCGAGCGCCCGCAGCGTCAGCGTCTTCACGACGTGGGGCGACCCCGCCCACGACCTCGTGTGGATCAAGTCGACGGATGCCGACGCGGAACCCGGGTACGTGACCGACCTGGGTGGGCGCCCGATCGGCGACGACCTGCACCTCGGACGCATCCGCACGGTCGGCAACACCACCGAGCGCGGAACGCCCGGGCCGTGGCACACGCGCCTGCCGCACTTCCGCGCCGAGGCTCTGCCGAGCGACGGCGACGAGATCCAGTCCGAGTACTTCGTCCCCCTGGACGCCGCGACCGAGGCGCTCGCGGCCGTGCGGGCCGTGGCATCCACGATCGACCCGGTCCTGCTCGTGACGGAGCTGCGGACGGTCGCGGCCGACGACCTGTGGCTGAGCCCGGCGTATCAGCGCGACGTGCTCGCGATCCACTTCACGTGGCGCAACGACAACGCCGGGGTGGCCCAGGTGCTGCCGACGGTCGAGGCGGCGCTCGCCCCCTTCGACGTTCGTCCGCACTGGGGCAAGGCGTTCACGATGCCCGGCGAGACGATCCGCGCGACGCTCCCCCACGCCGCCGACTTCGTCGCCGCGGCTCGGGATGCCGATCCGCGCGGCGTGTTCCGCAACGCGTTCCTCAGCCGCACGCTCGGGCTGTAACCGCCGCACCCGTCGTCGTGAGACGGCGGTCCGCGCGTGGCGACCACCCGGGTGAAGGAACGGGGCGCGAACGCGGCGTCGGCGGGCGCACGGTCTGTGCCGCGCGCACGGGAGGCCAGAGTGGTCGGGTTGTTCCTCACCCGAAAGGCCCCATGAGCGCTACGCCACCTGCCTCGGACGGCTGGGTCGCGATCGCGTTCGGAGCACTGGATGTGTCCGCGTCCGAGACGTTTCCCGACGGCGCCGAGGTGCTCGTCTTGCCCGCCGAGCCGGCCGAGCCGTTCTGTCTCACCGGCGACGGGGCACGGATGTGGCGGCGACTCGTCACCGCGGGGCCGGTCGCCCCGGCGGACGCCGACGAACGCGACATGCTCGAGGCGATGACCGCGCTCGCGATCGCCTCTCCCGACCCGGCGCATCCCGCCCGCATCCATCGCCTGCACCCCCCGCGATTGTCGTCGCCGATGCATGAACTGGCCTACGCGCTCACCGCGCGGCTCGCCTCCGGGCACGGCATCCCCGTCGTGTTCATCAAGGGGCCCGCATTGCACCACCAGGGGCTGCGCGAGCGCGAGCACTCCGGCGATGTCGATGTGTGGTGCGAGCCGCGTCGGTGGGACGACCTCGCCGCCGCGCTGACCAGCTGGGGGTGGAGCCGCGAGCCGGATCCGTGGCGCGGCACGTCGGTGCACCACACCGCGACGATGACCCCCGCCGAATGGGGGTGCGAGATCGACGTGCACCGCCGGGTGCCGGGCCTCACCCTCGACGACGCCGCGGCGTTCGACGCCGTCGCCCGCCGCACCGAGAGCGTGGTCTACGCCGGTGTCGACGTGGCCGTGCCCCGCCCCGAGGTCCACGCGGTACTGGCGGCCGTGCACGAGGTCCGACCCGAGATCGGGGCAGGTCCCCGCTCCGCGGCGGCCTCAGCGACCGCCGCGGCGCTGCTGAGCGCGGCGGCGGGCAGCGGCACGCGGGCCGTCGAGCTCGGTGCCGTGCCCGTCCTCGCGGCAGAGCTCGAGGGGGTGGTGTCCGCCGAACTGATCGCTCGACATCGCGACGACGCCCCGCGGGATTGGGCGTGGCGGGCCGAACCGAACCGCGCCCGTGCCTACTGGCGAGCGCTGCGCGGAGAGCCCCTCGTCACACGCGTGCGCGTCCTGTGGCGCTTCGTGTGGCCGCCGGACGACATCGCTCTGGCATCCGCCCGGCGCGCGGGCGATCCGGATGCGGGCCCCACCGTGGCCCGGTGGCGCCGACTCGGCCGGGGTCTTCGCAACCTCCGCACGCCGTCCCCCTGACGCGTCAGCCCCAGCGACCCCGGCGAGCGGCGCGTGTCGCCGGACCGGTCGGCTCGAGAGCGCTCCGCTCCCTGTCCAGCTGCCGCCGGGTGGCGAAGACGACCAGGGGGACGAGAGCGGATGCCGAGAGCGGCCCCCATCCCAGCAGCGGGAACGGTGTCTCGGTCGCGCCGATCGCCAGCAGACCGACGACGAACGCGATCCCCGCGACCGAGGACGACCGGGTCGGGTCCGCCGCGGCACCGAAGAGGGCGAACACGACGATGGCGAGCCAGGCCAGCAGGACGATGACGCCGCCCTGCACCAGCGTCGTGAGGACGAGGTTGTGCGCGTGACTGGCCGCGCTGGAGAGCACCTCGCGCAACACGGGGTAGTTGTCGGCGTACCAGTGAGCGCCGAGACCGAACAGTCCGTGATCGCCGAGAGCCTCGCGGTTGTAGATCCAGATCGCACCGCGGTACGTGAACGCCTCCGGGTCGGTCTCGGTGAACGGGATGCGGATCACCGCGACGAGCGCCACCACCGCCCCGACGACGCTGACGGCGACGAATCCGGCCCGCGGGAGCAGGCGGCTCAGCACCACAACGGCGAGCATGGCGCCCGCTCCCACGAGCGCCGTGCGCGAGGAGCTCAGCGCGAGCGCCCAGCCGACGACCAGCAGCAGCGGCCACCGGGCGAGGGCACGACGCACCAGGAAGATGCACGGCAGAGAGAGGGCGAGGAACATGCCGAAGGTGTTCGAGTGCGAGAAGATCCCGGCCAGGAGCGGCGCGCCCGTGAGCGACTTGTCGAACGTCCCCGTCCCGCCCGAGATGGTCACCACCGCGGGAGCGGCGTACATCGCCACGATCGATGCGGCAGCGACGACACCGCCGGTGTAGCCGAGCACGACGAGATCCTCAGGTTTCACCCGCACGCTCACCAAGAGCGCCCCTGCCGCCGCGGTCAGCAGCAGACCGAACGTCGGTGTCCGGCCGTGGACGAACTCGTTTGCCGCGAGCACCAGCCCCGGCAGCACGACCAGGAGCAGGCTCGGGCCCGACATCCGGGCGAAGAGCAGGACGAGCAGGACGGCAGCCGCCGCCACGGCCGGCACGAGGGCACTTCCGAGATCGTCGATCGCCGCCACGACGGGGTTCGTCGTGGTCTTCCCCTCCTTGTAATGCGATCGATCGGTCAGCACCGTCTCGACGAGCGGCCCGAGCAGCGAGAAGGCGGCGAGCAGCAGGACCGTGAGTCGCCGCGCGAAGAGGGAGTCGACTAACCCGGCACGGGGGACGGGCGACGCGACGGCGGGGTCGCGGGGACTGGCTAGCGTGCTCACGGCCGACACCGTACAACTCCCGGGGAGCGCGATGACCACGACCTCTGTCGTCGCCCCTCGGCGTCGCGGTGCCGCACTGCTGCTGGGCGCGCAGTGGATGCGCTACGTGTCGCAGCTGCTCGGCATGGTCGTGCTGGCCCGGCTCGTCAGCCCCGCCGAGTTCGGCGTGGTGGCGCTCGCCGCCACGCTGGCGGGCTTCGCGGCCGTGCTCGGCGATTTCGGACTCAGCATGGCGGCGCTGCGCGCCCCGACGCTGTCCGCGGCGCAGCGCACGCTGCTCTTCTGGACCAACACCGCCATCGGCATCCTCGCCACCGTCCTCGTGATCGCCGCGGCCCCGCCGTTCGCGGCCGTCTACGGCAACCCGTTCCTCGTCCCGGTGCTCGCCCTCCTCGCCCCGGCGTTCGCGCTGCGCTCGATGAGCGCCCAGTTCCGCGTCGAACTGAACCGCGCGGGACTCCTCGGTCGGCTCGCCGCGGCCGAACTCGCGGGCGATCTGACCGGGCTCGTCGCCGCGATCATTCTGGCCACCCTCGGCGGTGGCGCGCTCGCCCTCGCGTCGCAGGGAACGATCGCCGCCGGGCTCACGCTCGTGATCACGGCGATCCTGACGCCGTGGCGCCCGGGATGGCCCCGCCGCGGCGTCGACATGCGGGAGTTGCTGACCTTCGGGGGCCACACGTTCGTGGTGCACGCGCTGAACTACGTCTCCGGCGTCACGGGCACGCTCGCGGTGGGCAGGGTGGCGAACGAGAGCACCGTCGGTCTTTTCAGCCGGGCGACCCAGCTGGTGAATCTCCCGATCGATCAGCTCATCACGCCGCTCACGCGAGTCGTGATCCCGTCGCTGGTGGATGCCACCGGCGCACCGCTCCAGCAGCGACTGACCAAGTATCAGACCGTGCTGAGCTACCCCGTGCTGGCGTATCTCAGCCTCTTCGCCGTGACCGCGGAGCCGGCGATCCACGTCGTGTTCGGCGGGCGCTGGGACGACGCCGCGATCTACGTTCCCGTGCTCGCGGTCGGAGCCGTCTTCCAGACGCTCGGGTACCCGCAGTACTGGGCGTTCGTCGCCACGGGCCGATCCGACCTGCTGCTGTGGTGCGAGGCCACGGGGCGGATTCTCATGATCGTGCTCGTCGTGACCGCCGCCGGGCTCGGACCGTTCGCGATCACCGTCGCGATGTCGATCGGGCAGGTCGTCCTCTGGGGCGCCGCCTTCCTCCTGCTCCCGCGTGCCGGCGTGTCCTCCGTCGCGCTGCTCTCCGCCTCGGGGCGCCCCGTCACCGTCTTCGCGATCGCGGCGGGCGTGGCATCCCTCATCGATCTGTCGTTCTTCACCCCGCTCGACCCGCTCGCCCAGCTGCTCGCGACCGGTGGCGTGTGGGCGATCGTCGTGAGCGCGGCGCTCGCCCTGGTGGCGCGCCGCGACCTCCGCTCCCTGTGGGGCGCCGTACGCCGACGGTGAGCCGCCCGCCCCCGATCCGACGAGAAGATCCCATGCCGCGCACGCCTCGATCCCCCGGCGGTGACTGATGGTGCGATGCCTCGTCATCGGTGCGAACGGCTTCCTCGGCTCGCGGCTCTGCGACGCGCTCGCGGGCGCCGGTCACGACGTCGTCGGATTCGACCGTTACAGCCACGGCATCCGTGCGTTCTCATCCCCCGACGTCGTGCCGCTGATCGGCGATTTCCTCGACCCGCGCGACGTCGCGGCGGCGGTCGCGGAGGCCGACTACGTGTTCCACTTCCTCTCGACCACGACCCCGGCCAGCGCCGACCGAGAGCCGACCGTCGATCTGCGCACGAACGTCAGCGCCAGCGTCGAACTGCTCTCGCTGTGCGCGGCGGCCGGGGTGCGGCGGGTGTTCTTCGCTTCGAGCGGCGGTGCCATCTACGGCCCCCAGGCCCGACGGACGTTCGCCGAGGACACGCCGCTCCTGCCCGTCTCGCCCTACGGGATCGGCAAGCTCACGATCGAGAGATACCTCGACTACTACGCCACCACCGCCGGTCTTGCGTCGGTCAGTCTGCGCATCTCCAACCCGTACGGCCCGCGTGCGACGCCCGCGAAGGGCCAGGGCATCATCCCGATCACGCTCGACCGGATCCGCCGCGGTGAGCCCGCGGTGCAGGTCGGCGACGGATCGATGATCCGCGACTACATCCACGTCGAGGATCTGGTCGCCCGGATCCTGCGCATGGTCGAGAGGGTGCCCGAGCACCGGGCTTACAACCTCGGCAGCGGGAGGGGCCACTCCGTCGCGGAGGTCTTCTCCACCATCCGCGCCGTCGTCGGGCAGGACTTCGATGTCGTCCGGATGCCGCAACCGGCCACGTTCGTCGATCACGTGGTGCTCGACGTCGACCGGTTCCACCGCGAGTACGGTCCCGACCGCGATCTGTCCCTCGCCGATGGGATCGCCGACACCTGGACGAGGATGACGACCCCATGACGCGAGTTCTGCACGTGACGGAGTCCATGGGAAGCGGTGTCCTGAGCCTCGTCGACAGCATCAGCCGCCGTCAGGCGGCGGAGGGCGCCGACGTCGAGGTGGTCTTCGCCGCCCGCCCCGAGACCCCGAGCGACGAGGCGCTGCGTGCGCGCTTCGACGACCGCGTGGTGCTGCGGAGGGTGTCGACGGGGAGTCGCCTCGGTGATCTTCGCGCGCTGTGGCGCGCCGCCGTCGCCGCGGCGGATCGGGTCGATGCGGTGCACGCGCACTCGAGTATCGCCGGGGCCGTGGTCCGGCTGGCGCTACGGCGACGACTCGGCGCGGAGCGCGTCTTCTTCTCTCCCCACGGGTTCGCGTTCCTCCGCCTCGACCTTCCCGCCCCCGCGCGGGGCGGCATCCGTCTGCTCGAGAGGTTCCTGGCTCGACGATCGACCCTCATCCTGACGTCGCCGTCGGAGATCGCGATCGCCGAGCGCGCGCTGCGCCCCGCTCGCGCCCACCTCGTGCAGACCGGCATCCCCTCCGCATCCGTTTCGAGCGAACCGCGGGTCGCCGACGCGGATCGGCGGCCGGTGGTCGGGATGATCGGGCGGGTCGTGCACCAGAAGGCGCCGTGGCGCTTCGCCGCTGCCGCGCGGGCTCTCGCCGAGCGCGCCGACTTCGTGTGGATCGGCGGCGGGTCCGCCGACGACGAGCGCCGCTGGTTCGGCGACGCCCCGGTACGCGTGACCGGGTGGGTGTCGCCGGAGGAGCTGACCGCCCTCATCGACGGCATGGACGTGCTGCTGTTCCCCTCGCTGTGGGAAGGGATGTCGCTCTCGCTCATCCAGGCGCAGGCGCAGGGCATCCCGGCCGTCGTGTCCGACGTGGTGGGCAACCGCGACAGCGTCGAGGACGGCGTCACCGGCTTCGTGTGCACCGACGACGACGCGCTGATCGCCGCGACCGCGCGCCTCCTGGACGACCCGCGACTGCGCGAGCGGATGTCGGCGGCTGCCCTCGGGTGGGCGCGGCGGGCGCTCACGGACGACGCCCTCGGCCGCGACTCTCTCGCGCTCTACCGCCTCGCGGTCGTCGCGGAAGCGACGCGGACGCCGTGATCGTCGTCAACGCCCGGTTCCTGACGCAGAGCGTCACCGGCATCCAACGTTTCGCGGCCGAGATCACGCGGGAGCTGCTCGCCCTGCGCTCGGATGTCGTGCTGGCGGCGCCCCGCGATGCCACCGACACGGCGGGGCTGGACCCGCGCCGCATCGTCCGGGTCGGGCGTCTGCGCGGCCACGCGTGGGAGCAGATCGACCTGCCCCTGTTCGCCCGCGGCCGGGGCGCGGTGCTTCTCGACCTCACGAGCACCGGCCCGATCTGGTACCGACCGCAGGTGTCGACCCACCACGACATCACGTGGCTCCGGCATCCGGAGAGTTTCAACCGGCGGTTCCGCGCGGTCTACTCCCTCGTCGTCCCGCGGCTGATCGCCCGGAGCGACCGACTGCTCACCGTCAGCGCCTTCTCGCGGGGCGAGATCGCCGCGCACTTCGCGGCATCGCCCGAGAGATTCACGGTCGTTCCGAACGCCGCCGCCGCGCACTTCGGGCCCGTCGGCCCCGTGGCATCCGGCCGCTTCCTGCTGGCCGTGTCGTCACCCAACGCGCACAAGAACTTCGCGCGGATGCTGGCGGCCTTCGCGCGGTTCTCCGCCGCGCACCCCGACGTCGAGTTGCGCGTCGTCGGCAGCCAGACGCGCGCGTTCGCCCGCCAGGAGTACGCGGATGCCGGCGAGCGCGTCCGCTTCCTCGGGCGGGTCGACGACGACGAACTCGCCGCGCTCTACCGCGGGGCTCTCGCTTTCGTCTTCCCGTCGCTGTACGAGGGCTTCGGCATCCCCCCGCTCGAGGCGCAGCAGTGCGGGTGCCCGGTCGTGGCCGCCCGGGCCGCCTCGCTTCCGGAGGTGCTCGGCGACTCCGCGCTGTTCGTCGACCCGTACGACATCGACGAGATCGCGGGTGCCCTGACGCGGATCGTCGCGGACGATGCTCTCCGCGCGCGGTTGCGCGAGGCGGGGCTCCGCAACGCGCGCCGGTTCTCGTGGCGGGAGTCGGCCGAGCGGGTGTCGCGCGTGCTCGATTCCCTGGCCGCGGGGCGCTGAAGGTTTCGCCCGCTGCCGTCAAGGGAGGGCGCCCGGAGTGATCGGGTGCCTAACGTCGGGCCCATGACCGATCGCGACCAGTTCACCTTCGACAACCCCGTCACGCGCTACTCCCGCGTGGAACCGCCTGTGCAGCACCAGCCGGAACCCGGCGTGCAGGCCGACATGACACCGGTGCCCGACCTGGGCGAGAAGACCTACCGCGGACTCGGTCGCCTCACCGGCCGCAAGGCCCTCATCACGGGCGGCGATTCGGGAATCGGCGGAGCGGTGGCGATCGCCTTCGCCCGCGAGGGGGCCGACGTGGTCATCGTGCATCTCCCCGCCGAGCAGCGCGACGCCGATCACGTGCTGGAGCAGATCCGGGATGCCGGCCGCACCGGCGTCTCGATCGCGACCGACATCACCGACCCCGGCGCGTGCCGCGCCCTCGTCGCGGAGGCGGTCGAGGCGCTCGGCGGCCTGGACATCGTGGTGAACAACGCCGGCAAGCAGGTGATGGTCGAGAAGGTCGACGACCTGTCTGACGAGCAGTTCGAACTGACCTTCCGCACCAACGTGTTCGCGCCGTTCTGGATCACGAAGGCCGCTCTCCCGCACCTCCCCGAGGGCGCCGCGATCATCAACACCGCCTCGCTCGAGGCGTACGTCCCCGCCCCCGACCGGCTGGACTACGCCGCGACGAAGGCCGCGATCAACAACCTGTCCAAGGGACTCGCCCAGCAGCTCGCGTCGCGCGGCATCCGGGTCAACGTCGTCGCGCCGGGGCCGACGTGGTCGGCGCTGCAGGTGAGCCAGGGCGTCTCGGACGAGCAGATGGAGCAGTTCGACGACGAGAGCACCCACCAGCGTGCGGGGCAGCCGGCGGAAATCGCACCGGCGTTCGTGTTCCTCGCCTCGGCGGAGGCCAGCTACGTCTCGGGCGAGACCCTGAACGTCAACGGCGGCATGGTCACGCCGTAGCGCCGTCGCGCGGCATCCGCGGGGACACCGTCGTGTGGCATCCGCCGTCCGGCACGACTCCGGCGGATGCCGCACGCCCACGCCCCGCGAACGCAGCACCGCGCGATCTGCCGGAGTTGTGTCCGGGCTGACCCAACCGCACAACTCCGGCGGATGCCGCGTTGCACACCCGCGACCGGGCTGCGCTGCCCGAACTGCAGGAGTTGTGCCCGGCCCGGTGCCGTCTTGCGCAAAACGTCTCGGGGCGCAAGCGGCCCATCGCCGCCACCCGGGTGAGGGAGCGTGAGGGGATGCCGAGCCCGAACGCCATCCCGACCCTGTACGTGCTGCACGCCCTGGGGGCGAGCGCCGGGTCGTTCCGACGGCTCGGCGACGCGCTCGCCGGGCAGGTGGACGTGCAGGGGATCGACCTGCCGGGCTTCGGCTCCGAGACCACCGCATCGGACACGTCGCTGGAGGCCACGGTCGCGCACGTCATCGGCATCCTGAACGAGAAGGCGCGGGGTCGCTGGATCCTGGGCGGTCACAGCATGGGCGGCAAGATCGCGGGGCTCGTCGCGGCGAAGGTCCTGGGCGGCGAGGCCCCCCTGACCGGGCTCGCCGGGATGGTGCTGCTGGCGCCCTCGCCACCGCGTCCCGAACCGATGGACGAGGAGCGGCGCGCGCTCATGCTCTCGTGGGTCGAGGGCGGAGCCATCACGGAGCCGGATGCCGACACCTTCATCGACCAGAACACGGCGCGGCCCCTCGACCCCGGCGCGCAGAGCCTCGCGCTCACCGACCTCCGCCGCACGTCCCCGACGGCGTGGCGCGCGTGGCTCGAGGATGGGAGCCGGGTCGACGCACGCGCCGAGGTGGGCACGCTCGACCTGCCGGTGCTCGTGCTCGCGGGCGACGACGATGCCGACCTCGGTGCCGCCGCGCAGCCCGGATTGCTCGCCGACGTGTACCCGCGCGCACGGTTCCACAGCCTCGCCGATACCGGACACATGATCCCGCTCGAGCGCCCGGCCGAGGCCGCGGAGGTCATCGCCGCGTTCGTCGCCGACGAGGTGCTCGCCGGTCCCGTCGTGCCCGAGGACTGGGCTCGGCTCATCGCCGGCGACCGGGTGGACGACCGGGTCCGTGGCATCCTGAACCGCCGGGCGGTGCCCGACGACCGCGGATACGCGCCGCGCGTGCTCGACCTCGCGCAGCTCACGCTCCTTCGCGAGATCGCCGCCGTCGTCGTGCCGCAGGACGGCCCCGCGATCGACGTCGCCGCGCGCGTCGACGCGCAGTTGGCCCGTGGCGAGGGCGACGGATGGCGTCCCGAGGGCCTGCCGCCGGACCCCGAGGCGTACCGCCGCGGGCTCGACACGCTGGCGCCCGCGTGGCCCACGGATCCCGTCGAACGCGAAGCGGTGCTGGGTGCGGCGATCGAGGGGCGCGGCCCCGCCGGCGGCCGCTTGGACGTCGACCTCCTCGCCGCCTGGCTCGAAGACGCCCGCGTCGACCTCGTGCGGCAGTGGCTCGCGCACCCGGCGAGCATGGCGCGCACCGGGTTCGACGGCTTCGCCACGGGCGGCCGCGCGCCGATCCGAGGCTACGTCGAGGTGACCCTCGGGCGGCGCGAGGACTGGGAGCCCGCCGACGTCGGCGGCACGATCGCGACGGGAGACGCCGCATGAACCTCGACGGCATGCGCATGCACGGGACCGACGACATCGTCGACGTCGTCGTGGTCGGGACCGGAGCCGGCGGAGCCCCCCTGACGGCCGAGCTCGCGCGCCGCGGGCTGACGGTCGTGGCCCTCGAAGCCGGCCGGAACTTCGCCCTCGACGACCTCACCCCCGACGAGACCGAGGCCGTCGAGATCAACTGGATGTCCGAGCGGCTGAGCGGCGGGACGGATGCCACCGCCTTCGGCCCTAACAACAGCGGCCGCGGCGTGGGCGGATCGACCCTGCACTGGGGCGCGTTCACGCCACGGCCCGACGCCCGCGACCTGCGGCTGCGCACCGAGACCGGCGAGGGCCGCGACTGGCCGCTCGACCCCGCCGAGCTGCTGTCGTACGTCGCGCGCGTCGAGGGCGACATCGGCGTTTCGGGCCAGACGCCGTACCCGTGGGATCCCGACCGCGCATACGCCTACGGCCCGGCGGCACGCAATGCGCCCGCGACCCTCGTCGCGCGCGGGTGCGAGGCGCTCGGCATCCGGTGGGCCGACGCTCCGGCCGCGGTGCTCACCCGCGCCCGCCTGCAGGACCATCACGGCGAACGCCGCGCGTGCGTCAACTGCGGTGCGTGCCACCAGGGGTGCCGGGTGGATGCCAAGGCCACCACCGCCAACACCTATCTCCCGGTCGCCGTGGCCCACGGCGCGGAGATCCGCACCGGCGCGATGGTGCACGACATCGAGCTGGATGCGCGCGGACACGTCGCCGCGGTCGTGTACCGGCAGGACGGCGTCGACGTGCGCCAGCGGTGCCGGTCGCTCGTCCTCGCGGGAGGCGGCGTGGAGACGCCGCGCCTGCTGCTACACACCGGTGTCGCGAACGGCAGCGGGCAGGTGGGCCGCAACTTCCTGGCCCACGGCGCGACGCAGGTGTGGGGGCGCTTCGACGAGCCGGTGCGCGGGCACCGCGGCTACCCGTCGTCGCTCATCACCGAGGACATGCTGCGGCCCGACGACGCCGACTTCGCCGGCGGCTACCTCGTGCAGAGCCTCGGCGTGATGCCGCTCACCTTCGCCACGACCCTCGCCCGCGGCGGCGGGCTGTGGGGACGCGAGCTCATGCAGCGTCTCGACCAGGCGCAGCACATGGCGGGCATCGGCATCAACGGCGACTGCCTGCCGTCGGACGGCAACCGGCTGGAGCTCTCCGACGAGACCGACGAGTTCGGCATCCCGCGTGCCCGGGTGACCTTCACCGCGGGGCCGAACGAGAAGGCCATGACCGCGCACGCCACCGCATTCCTCTTGCGGGTGATGGAGGCGGCCGGCGCGCGCGAGACGCTCGTGCTCGCGCGGAGCGCCCACACGATCGGCACGGCCCGGATGTCGAGCGACCCCGCCGACGGCGTGGTCGACGGCGACGGCCGCTCGCACGAGATCCCGAACCTGTGGATCTGCGACAACAGCGTCTTCCCCTCGGCGCTGGCCGCGAACCCCGCGCTGACGATCATGGCGCTGTCGCTGCGCACCGCGGACCGGTTCCTGGCGGCCGCGTAACGCCCTGCCTCGCCCCGCCGGCCGCCCCGCCCAGCCGCCGAAAGCACACGTTCGGGTCGAACACACACGCGGGCGCCGTCCCGAAGGTGTGCGCTCGACCCGAACGTGTGCGCTGGCGCGGGCCGAGAGCGCGCGACAGGGGAGAATGGATGCCATGAAGCTCGCGCACCTCGTCCGGTTCGCCGCCCTCGCGGAGGAGCTGCACTTCCCGCGCGCGGCTGAGAAGCTCGGCATCCCCCTCGCGTCGCTGTACACCACGATCGACAAGCTCGAGGAGGAAGTCGGACAGCCGCTCGTGTCGCGCACCCCGCCGACGGCGCTGACACCGGCGGGTGTCCTGCTCCTCGATGAGGCCCACGCGCGCATCGCCGACGCCCCTCCGCAGATGACCGCGGCCCCGAAGGCTCAGGGCGGGAAGGCCAAGGCATCCAAGGGAACCGGTCGGGCGCCGATCGTCAAGGGCCAGCCCAAGCCGTACAAGAAGCGCCAGGGGCGCTGACCGCATCGACCCCGCACCGATAAACGCTCTTCGTCCCCAGAAACGCCGCGGCGCAGGGTGTCTCGCGAGGCACAGCGTTTATCGCGGCCCCCACCCCGCGCTACCGCTCCTCGACCCGCCCGGCGTCGACGCGCCAGTGGCGGTCGGTCTGGACGGCATCCAGCATCCGGCGGTCGTGCGTGACGAGCAGCAGCGTGCCGGTGTAGGACTCCAGCGCCTGTTCCAACTGCTCGATCGCGGGCAGGTCGAGGTGGTTCGTCGGCTCGTCGAGCACCAGAACGTTGACGCCGCGGGCCTGCAGCAACGCCAGTCCGGCGCGCGTGCGCTCGCCCGGTGACAGCCCGTCGACGGGGCGCGTGACGTGGTCGGCCTTGAGGCCGAACTTCGCCAGCAGCGTGCGCACGTCCGCCGCGGTCATCTCCGGCACGAGCGCCTCGAACGTCTCGGCGAGCGGCCGCGCCCCGACCAGCAACGACCGGGCCTGGTCGATCTCGCCGATCGCGACGCTGGACCCGAGGGAGGCCGACCCCTCATCGGGCGTCTGACGGCCCAGGATGCCACGGAGCAGCGTCGTCTTCCCGGCACCGTTCGGGCCGGTGATGCCGATCCGCTCGCCGGCGTTCACCTGCAGAGAGACCGGCCCGAGCGTGAACGCCCCCTGCCGAAACACCGCACCCGACAGCGTGGAGACGACGGAGCTCGACCGCGGGGCGGAGCCGATCGTGAACTCGAGCTTCCACTCCTTGCGCGGCTCCTCGACCTCGTCGAGCCGCGCGATGCGGCTCTCCATCTGCCGGACCTTCTGCGCCTGCTTCTCGCTCGACTCCATGGAGGCCTTGCGGCGGATCTTGTCGTTGTCCGGCGACTTCTTCATCGCGTTGCGCACGCCCTGGCTCGACCACTCGCGCTGGGTCCGCGCGCGGGCGACGAGGTCGGCCTTGGTGTCGGCGAACTCCTCGTACTTCTCGCGGGCCTGGCGCCGCACGGTCGCCCGCTCCTCGAGGTACGCGTCGTAGCCTCCGCCGTAGAGGCGGTGGGAGTTCTGGGCGAGGTCGAGTTCGAGGACACGGGTCACCGACCGCGCGAGGAACTCCCGGTCGTGACTCACGAGCACGACCCCGCCGCGGAGGCCGGCGACGAAGGATTCCAGGCGCTCGAGGCCGTCGAGGTCGAGGTCGTTCGTGGGCTCGTCGAGCAGCGCGATGTCGAAGCGCGACAGCAGGAGCGCCGCGAGGCCCACGCGTGCCGCCTGTCCGCCCGAGAGTCCCGTCATGAGGGCGTCGGGGCCCAGGTCCAGGCCCAGGTCGGCGAGGACCACCGGCATCCGCTCGTCGAGGTCGGCCGCACCGCTGGCGAGCCAGCGCTCCAGGGCCGTGGCGTAGGCATCGTCTGCTCCCACGGCGGTGGGGTCGCTGAGGGCGGCGGCCGTGGCATCCATCTCTCTCGTCGCCTCGGCGCAGCCGGTGCGCCGAGCGATGTACTGCGCGACGGTCTCGCCGCCGACCCGCTCGTGCTCCTGCGGCAGCCAGCCCACGAACGCGTCGGCCGGGGCGAGCGCGATCGTGCCCGCGAGCGGCTCGTCGACACCCGCGAGAAGCCGCAGCAGCGTCGACTTGCCGGCGCCGTTCGCACCGACGACGCCGATGACGTCCCCCGGCGCGACGGTGAGGTCGACGGCCTCGAACAGCGTGCGGTGGCCGTAGCCCCCGGCGAGTCCCTGGGCGACGAGCGTGGCGGTCATCCCCCGATTCTCCCAGGGCTCCGTCGTCCGGCGCTGCCGCGGCCCGTCACCGATAAACGCGATCCCTCTCGAAACACGCGGTGCCACGGCGTTTCTCGTAACGGATCGCGTTTATCGGACCGGCTGGACACCGCGTCACACGAAGCGGTCGCGCCCGCCCCAGCCGCCCACCCACGCTTCGAGGTGCGGCTCGTCGCGGAGGACGTGAACACCGGATGCCACGATCTCGCCGGTCTCGAACCCGCCCTCGACGCCCCACCGCTCGGCGCGGCGACGGGCCCGACGGGCGACGGCGGTGCCCAGGGGCGTCCCGTCGGCGGCCCTGACCCGCAGCCGCCCCTCCGCGCCCTGGCCGAGGGCCGCAAGGCGGGTGGCCAAGGGCTCGGCATCCCCCACCAGCACCGGCCGGTCCACTCGCCACACCACCCGTGCGTCGGGGATCTCCCCCGACCGCACGCGCGGATCCGCGGCGAGCGCGGCCGCAGACGGGGGCGCATCGAGGACGACGAGCGCCCGCGGGAACGCCGCGAGCACGGCATCCACGCAGAGGAAGACGGCGCCCTCGGGATGTTCCCCGGCGAGGTGCACGAGGAGGTCGGGCGTCGCGGGGAGGAGCCCTCGCCCGGCGGATCCGGTGACGGAGATGTCGGCGGCGAGACGCAGCGTCTGGCGATTGCCCTCGCGGACGCGATCGAGGTCGCGGCCCGACCAGTCGGGGCCGTCATGCCAGGCGACGGCCTCCGGCACGTGGGCGAGCACCGCCCCCGCCTGCCAGGCGCGGTGCGTCCACTCCCAGTCCTCCCCGCCGTACGCGCTGAACGTCTCGTCGAAGCCGCCGACGTCGGCGAAGAACGCACGGGAGCACGCCATGACCGCCCCGATGACGAACCGGTAGGACCGGTCGTCGGACTGCAGCAGGTTCCCGGTGCGGGCGTACTGCTCGCGCAACCACGCCGGCTCGGGCAGTTCGTGGGCCGGCCCCGCCTCGACGATCGGGACGCCGGGGTCGACGTCCGCGAGGTCGGCGTGCCGACGTCGCCCCACCGTCACGGCCTCGGACAGAAGCGCGGGCAGGCGCGTGAGGGCGCGGACGTACCCGGGTTCAGGGGTCGTATCGGCATCCAGGAAGCACAGGACGTCGCCCGTGCTCGCCGCCACACCCAGGTTGCGGGCGGCCGCGGCGCGGAATCCACGGTCCTCCTGGCGCACGAGCGTCACGCCCTCCGGCACGACCGGCGCCTCGGGAGAGCCGTCGTCGGCGACCACGATCTCGAGGCGGTCGGCCGGGTGATCCTGCTGAGCGAGCGCAGCGAGGGTGCGGGCGAGCTCCGCGGGCTGGTCGTAGTGCGTGACGATCACGCTCACCCGCGGGGGTTCGGGATCGCGCCCGGCGACGTGGTCCCAGCGGTTCCCGACGACCCACCGGGCGTCTGAGTCGCCCGCGGGCGCGGCGGCGGCGGGCGCGGGACCGGCCGCGGCAGCAGGCGCGGGCAGCGCGGCCCACCACGCCAGGTACGCGCGGGCGACGTCGGCGGGGCCGACGGGAACGGGATGGATGCCGTGCCAGGTGGCATCCGGATCCTCCGCCGCCGCGCGCACCGCGGCCGCCAACCCCGACAGCTCGACGGGCAGCAGGGTGCCGGGCCGGAGCGCGGCCATCTCGTCGACGTACCGATTGCGGAGGGCGAGGGGCCGACGGCCCCACCCGATCCACGAGGTGAGGGACGCCGACGCCGACACGTGCTGGTGCGCGATCACGGGGACCGACACCGCGCGGGCACGCTCGGCCATCTCGGCGTCGTCGAGCCAGCCGGTCACCTCGACGGCGACGCCGGCATCGGCGGCGCGGCGCACGAAGGCGTCGAGGTCCGCGGCGTGACCGTCCGACGCCCGGCCCAGGATCGTCACGCGACCGACGCCCGCCGCTGCGGCGGCGGCGAGCGCCTCGTCGTGCCCCTTGCCCGGGTAGAAGTAGCCGAGCACCCCCACGGTGCCGTCGGGTCGGGGACGCGGACCCGGGGTGAGGGCGGGCACCGGAAGGGGGACGACCTCGACGGGCCCGTCCCACACGCCCTCCTCGGCGAGCAGGGCGCGCTCGTGCGCGCTGTTCACGGCCACGGCGTGGGCGGCGCGGGTCACGGCGGCGTAGAACGCGCGGCGGCGGGGGCGGTTTCGCTCCCCGTCCGAGGCCTGGGGCGCGTCATGGAGCGTGACGGTGAGGGGATGCCGTCGCGCCAGGGTCGCGAGCCGCTCGGTCGCCTCCTCCGGCGAGGCTCCCCACAGGCGTTCGGTCACGTGCACGTGCACGGGCGTCCCGGCGGCCAGCGCCGGGAGGTCGTCGGACGTCACCACGGCGACCGAGGGGTCGAGGGCGCGCACCTCCTCCGCCACGGCGCGCGCGTAGGCGGCCACGCCGTGAGGACCCGCGGGCGTCAGCAGGACGGGGTGCACGCTCACGCGGCCCGCCACCGGCCGAGCAGCGGGGCGAGTCGCTCCACAGCCGCCGTGACGAACGCCGGGTGCGCGGCGTACCACCGGCGGTGCTCTTCGGCGACGGCGTCGACGTCGAGCACCTCGCCCCCGACGATCCAGTCGCGCCGGGGCTCGGCATCCAGGTTCCAGGCCTCGACGACCCACGGCTCGAGCGGTGCCTGCACGCCCGCGAGGATCGGGCGTCCGGGGTCGACCGCGGTGCCGGGGGCACCGAGGGCGGCGACGATGCGCTCCCCCAGCGGGAGGAACACGGCGTTGCCCGGATGATTGACGGTTCGCGCGAGGTCGGCCACGACCGGGGCGTAGAGATCGGATGCCACGACGTCGACGCCCAGGTCCTCGCGGCGACGCAGCTCGGCGACGGAGTCCTCCCCCACGGCGCGCACGGCGGCGGACGGAAGGGTGGATGCCACCGGGAGGCCCGCGGCTTCGGCGAGCAGCCGGACGTCGTGGTAGGCCACCAGCGGTGGGTCCTCATCGATCCCGGGGACGCGGATGGCGGCCTGGAACGGATGGAGCCCGCCGTACCGGAGCGAGGGGACCACCACGGTCCGGGCGCCGGGGGGCAGCGCGGCCCGCAGCTGGGCGGTGCCGAGCGGCAGCCCGCGGTAGTCGTCGCGGATGGGCTGAACGACGAGGAAGGACGCGCCCGCGAGCAGGCGGTGAAGGCGCGCGGCGTCCTCGGCATCCATCTCGTGGACCGCGGGGATCCGCACACCCGGGTGGGCGTCGGTCGAGACGACCAGTCGGATCGATTCGGCCTGACAGTTGCCCACCACGACGCCGTAGCCGTCGGGCGCGGGAGTGTCACCGAAGAACTCGGCGTAGTGGCGTCGGCGCGCTAGCACCGCCGCGTCATCGTCCGCAAGGCTTCCAGAACCGCTCTCACTGCCACGCATGATGTGAAGGTACGCCGTCGGTGCCGTCGCCTTCGCAACGGGACCGTTGCCTTGCGACCGACCTCCCGATGCGGTACGCGCCCTCGCCGTCGTAACCCAGGAGGACCCCCGATCAACGCCGCAACACCTCGCCGGATCCGGATCGCCGCCGTGCCCGCCGGGCATCCTTACACCCGCGCGGTGACCGACGAGCGCGTGGTCGATCTGCTCGCCGATCCGCCGCCGCCCGGAGCCGCTCCGGGGCAGTGGTGGCCGCCGCAGGTGCTGCTTCCCGAGTGGCTCGACGCGCACGCCGCGACCATCGACCTCGTGCACGTGCACTTCGGCAGCGAGTCGTACACCGCCGACGAGCTCTCGACCACGGTCGCGGCGGTCCGGCGGCTCGGCATCCCCCTGGTGTACACCGTGCACGACCTCGAGAACCCGCAACTGACCGATCAGGACGCGCACCGCGCGGCGCTGTCGGTTCTGATCACCGGCGCCGACGAGGTGACGACCCTCACGGCCGCAACGGCCGCCGAGGTGGAGCGCGACTTCGGTCGTGTGAGCGAGGTCATCCCCCACCCCACGCTGGTCGACGGGGGCGCCCTGCCCGCGGGACGTTCGCACACCACCACCCGCGTGGGCGTCCACCTGCGCGACCTCCGTCCCAATATCGACGGCGTGGGGACCACGGCGACGCTGGTCCGCGCCGTCGCGGATCTCCGCGCCGGCGGCGCCGACGTCGAGGCGGTGGTGCGACTGAACGAGAACGTGCGCGACGCCGAGGCCGCGGCATCCATCGACGCGCTCGTCGCCACCACCGACGGCGTGACACTGGAGCGGTCGGCGCGGCTCGACGACGACGCCCTCGCGGCGTGGATCGCCGACCTCGACGCGTGCCTGCTGCCGTATTCGCACGGCACGCACTCGGGGTGGGCCGAGCTCTGCTACGACCTCGCCGTGCCCGTCGTCGGCACCCGCGTCGGTCACATCGCCGCGCAGCACCCCGCGGACTTCCACGCGTTCCACGTGGGCGACCCCGTGTCGCTGGAACGGGCGATCGTGGATGCCACGACCCCCGGCTGGTCGGTGGCGGGATCCGACGCTCGGGCGGCCGAGGTGGCGCGCCGCCGGGCGGAACGACTCGACGAACGCGACCGGGTGCGGCAGGCGCACGTCGCCCTGTACCGCCGTTCGCTCGAGAAGGAGCACGCGGCGTGACCCGGGCGCTGAAGCCGATGCGGGTGCTCGTGGTCGCACCCTCCCGCTACCCGCTGCGCCAGCCGCACGCCGGTGGGCTGGAGGCGGCGGTGTGGGATCGCGTCCGGTGGCTGCGCGATCGCGGGCACGAGGTGACCCTGTGCGCGGCGGAGGGCTCGGACTTCCTGGACGATTCGCTCGAGTTCGCTCTCCCGGCACCCGCGTGGTCGCGCGTCGAGGACGCCTCCGACACCGACTACCCCGACGGGTACGCCGCGGCAACGGACGCGGCGCACGACGTGCTCCTGGATCGACTGCGGGCCGAGCACCACCGGTTCGACGTCATCGACAACCACAGCCTGCACCCCGCCCCGGTCCGCTGGAGCCGGGATACCGGCATCCCCGTCGTGACGACCCTGCACACGCCTCCGCTCGAGCCCATGCTCGAGGCGGCGGTGTACGCCCGCGGCAGCGCCCACCGCTTCGTCGCCGTGAGCCAGGCCACCGCACGGGCGTGGTCGGTGGAGGGCGTCGACGCGTTCGTCTTCCCCAACGGCATCGACACCGCGCGCTGGACCCCCGGTTCCGGTGGTTCGCGGTGGGTGTGGTCGGGGCGGATCGTCCCCGAGAAGGCACCGCACCTCGCGATCGAGGCGGCCCGGGCGGTAGACGCCGAGATCGTCGTCGCCGGGCGCATCGGCGACGTGGACTACTTCCAGCAGGAGGTCGCGCCGCGCCTCGGTGGGCACGCCCGCTACGTCGGTGCGCTGCACCAGCCCGACCTGTGCCGTCTCGTGGGCGCGTCAGCGGTGGCGCTCGTCACGCCCATGTGGGAAGAGCCGTTCGGTCTCGTGATCGCGGAAGCCCTCGTCACCGGCACGCCGGTGGCCGCCTTCGATATCGGCGGGGTGTCCGAGGTCCTGGCGGGGATGCCGGGGACGGCCGCCGTCATGCCCGGCGATGTCACCGCTCTGGCCCACGCGGCTCGCGACCTCGCCCTCCAGGGCGAACGGGAACCGCTCACCCGTGTGTGGACCCGCCGTGCCGCAGTCCGCGAGCACGCCCTGAGCCGGCGTTATCGCGACATCGAGCGGGTGCTCGCGCACACGGCCCAGCCGGCGGCGGAACGGCGCGTGCCGGCGGTGTCGTGGTGATCGGCTGGTACGTCCACCACCACGGCTACGGGCACGTCGCCCGCTTCCTCGCCGTCCACCCGCACCTGCGTCAGCCCGTGCGGGCCTTCTCGTCGTTGCCGCGGCCCACTGGCCTCGGCGATGCCGTCGAGTGGATCGTGCTGCCGGACGACGCCGACGCGATCGAGCGCGAGGACGGCACGGTGTTCGATCCGCGCGAGGCGGACCCGACCGTCCGCGGCGCTCTGCACTGGGCACCGCACGACCACCCCGGGCACCGCGCGCGGCTCGCGCGTATCGCCGCCGGGGCCGCGGATCTTCGCGCGATGGTCGTCGATGTCAGCGCCGAGGTCGTGGCGTTCGCGCGGCTGCTGGGCCTGCGAACCGTCGCGGTGACGCAGCCCGGCGAGCGGACCGACGAGGCCCACGCGCTCGCCTACGACCTGGCCGACCGCATCCTCGCGCCGTGGGCGCACGGAGCGGTCCCGGCCGGAGCCCTGGCGACTCGGACCGACCGGGTCGTGTGGACCGGCGGGATCTCCCGCTACGACGGCCGCGCGGCCGCCTCGCCCGACATCGAGCGGTCGGTGCTCTTCCTCGGTCGCGTGCTCGACGACGACGTCCGCCGGGATGCCGAGGCGCTCCTGGCCTCGCTCGGATGGCGCACGCGTGCGGTGGGGCATGACGCGGCCTCGCGCATCGACGACCCGTGGCCGCTGCTGACCTCCCACACCGTCGTCGTCAGCGCGGCGGGGCAGAACAGCATCGCCGACCTCGCCGCCGCGACCGCGCGTGCGGTCGTCGTCGCGCAGGACCGCCCCTTCGACGAACAGCGCCACACCGCGTGCGCGCTGCACCGCTGGAACCTCGCCCGGGTCGCCCCCGAGGACGTCGACGCCGAAGGGGTCGCGGCGCTGATCGAGGCCGCGGCCACCGACGTCCCCGACTGGTCGCGGTGGCAGGTGGCCGGCGCCGCCCAGCGCGCCGCCGAGGCCATCGAGGCGATGCTCCCGTGAGGATCGCGGTCCTCACCGTCGCCTCGGCCGCCCGCCGCGCGCACCTCGAACGACAGCGCGAGGTGCTCGCCGCCGTGGCTCCGGGCGTCGTGCGGGTGGAGGTCCTCCTCGACGCGGCGGTGCCGGATGGCATACGGGATGCCGAGGTACACACGCTGCACGTGCCGCCCGGCCCGCACGGACTCCGCGTGGGCGCGGGACGCAACGCCGCCGCCGCGGCCGCGATCGCGGAGGGTGCCGAGCTGCTGGTGTTCCTCGACGTCGATTGCCTCCCGGGATCCGAGCTCATCGAGCGGTACACCGACGCCGCAGCCGCCCACCCCGACGCGCTGCTCGCCGGACCCGTCACCTACCTCGCGAGCGTGCAGCGTCCCGGCGTCGCGGACCTGCCGTTCGTGACCCGCCCGCACCGGGCGCGTCCGGCGCTGCCCGCCGGGGCGACGCGCGTCGCCGAGCCCGGCGAGTACGACCTGTTCTGGTCGCTGTCCTTCGCCGCCACCCCGGCGACGTGGGAACGACTCGGCGGTTTCCACGACGCGTACGAGGGATACGGGGCCGAGGACACCGACCTCGCGTGGACGGCGCGGACGCGGGGCGTCCCGCTGGTGTGGACGGGCGGAGCGGATGCCTATCACCAGTGGCATCCGGTGTCCTCGCCGCCGTGGCAGCATCTGGACGACATCCTCCGCAACGGCGCCGCGTTCCACCGCCGCTGGGGCGTCTGGCCGATGGCGGGGTGGCTCGAGGCGTTCGCCGCCGCCGGCGCGATCGAGCGCCGCGGCGACGCCTGGGTGCGGGCTCCGCGCGCGTGAGGGGTCGAAAACTGTCGCCACACGTCCGCCGAAGCGACAGTTCCTGACCCCTCACGCGCCGGCTCAGCCGCGCTCACGCGAAGCGCCGAGCACGGCGGCCGGGATGACGCGTGCTATGCGCTCCGGATCCAGGCCGTCGCCTCGCCGGGCAGCGCACCCCCCGCGACCTCGGCGCTCGACAGCAGCACCTCGCCCGCGGGAAGCTCCACCGGCTCGGTGCCGAAGTTCGTCACGACGATCCAGCCGCCTGGGCGCGCGAAAGCCACCACGTCGGCGCGACCGAGGTCGAGCCACTCCAGCTCCTCGGCGGTCTGCAGCTCATGCCGCAGGTCGAGGGCGCGGCGGTACAGCGACAGCGTCGACGCGGGGTCGCCGTCCTGGCGATCGACCGCGTACGCGCCGAACCACTCCGGCTGAGGCAGGTGCGCTCCCGCTCCGAAGCCGAACCCGGCGCCGGAGGCCGTCCACGGCAGGGGTACCCGGCATCCATCCCGTCCGATGTCCACGCCGGGGCTGCGGAAGAACGTCGGGTCCTGGCGAGCGGCGTCGGGGATGTCGGCGACCTCGTGCAGCCCGAGCTCTTCGCCCTGGTACAGGTACGCCGAGCCCGGGAGCGCCAGGACGAACAGCGCCGCGGCGCGGGCACGGCGCTCCCCCCGCTCGGCGTCGAGCGTCGGCTCGGTGCCGCCGGAGAGCAACCACTCGTTGCCGTGCTTGAGCGTCGGGCGACCGTCGGCACCGCGCTCGGCGTCGGGCAGGCCGTAGCGCGTGGCGTGACGGACGACGTCGTGGTTCGACAGCACCCACGTCGTGGACGAGCCCGACTCCGCGGCGAGCGCGAGGTTGTCGGTCACGATGCGGCGGAACTGGCCCGCGTCGAAATCGGCCTCGAGCAGGTCGAAGTTGAACGACTGCCCCAGGCTCTCGATGCTCGCGTACAGCGGCACGCGCGAGGGGTGCACCCACGCCTCGGCGACGGCGGTACGGGGCGGGTCGTAGGAGTTGAACACCGCGCGCCATTCGGCGTACACCTCGTGCACGTCGTCACGGTCGAGCAGGGGGTGGGTGCCGTCCACGGGCATCGCCGCGAGCTCCGCGGCGGACGGCAGCGGCTCGCTCAGGTCCTTCGTCAGCATGTGCGCGACGTCGATGCGGAAGCCGTCGACTCCACGGTCGCTCCAGAAGCGCAGGGTCTTCACGAAGTCGGCGCGCACCTCGGGGTTCGCCCAGTTCAGGTCGGGCTGCGAGACGTCGAAGTTGTGAAAGTACCACTGGCCGTCGGCGACGCGCTCCCACGCGGAGCCGCCAAACACGGACTGCCAGTCCGTCGGCGGCTCGGAGCCGTCGGGCCCGGTGCCCTCGCGGAAGATGTACCGGTCGCGCTCCGCGGATCCGCGGCCGGCGGCGAGCGCCTCCTGGAACCAGACGTGATCGTTCGAGGTGTGGTTCGGCACGATATCGACGACGACCCGGATGCCATGCGCGTGCAGCTGAGCGATGAGCGCGTCCATGTCGGCGAGGGTCCCGAGGCGCGGATCCACGTCGCGGTAGTCGGCGACGTCGTACCCTCCGTCGGCGAGCGCCGAAGGATAGAACGGGCTGAGCCAGATGGCATCCACCCCCAGCTCGGCGAGGTACGCGACCCGCGAGGTGATGCCGGGGATGTCGCCGAGGCCGTCGCCGTTGCTGTCGGCGAAGCTGCGAGGATACACCTGGTACACCACGGCCTGGCGCCACCAGTCGGGGGCGTCGGAGAGCTCGCGGGCGTGCACGGACGGTGCGGCGGTGGTCACGAAGGGGTCCTTTCGAGGGGTGGGGTCGGTCAGCCCTTGACGGCGCCCTGCGTGACGCCGGCCATCACCCATCGCTGGGTGAAGAGGTAGGCGACGATCGCGGGGGCCATGGCCATGAGGTACGAGGCGAAGGCGACGTTGTAGTTGTTGCTGAACTGCGTCTGGAACAGGTTCTGCCGCACGGGCAGGGTCTGCAAGGCCGGATCGCTGATGATGAGCGAGGGCATCATGAAGTCGTTCCACGCGTACAGGAACGCGAAGATGCCGACCGTGGCGCTCATCGGCGCGAGGAGCGGGAAGATGAGCCGCCAGAAGGTCTGCCACGTCGTCGCGCCGTCGATGCGGGCGCTCTCCTCGAGCTCGAGCGGGATGGAGCGGAGGAACGCCGTGAACAGCAGCACGCTGAAGCTGAGCTGGAACATCGTGGCGAGGATGATCACGCCGAACGGGTTGTCGAGACCGACCCGGCCGGTCAGCTGGATCTGCGGCAGCGCGACGACCGGGAACGGGATGAACATCGCCGCGAGCAGATAGAAGAACGAGTACCGGAAGAGCTTGCGGTCCCAGTTGCGGGCGATCGCGTAGGAGGCGAAGGCCGCGAGCACGATCGTCGCCGCGACCGTTCCGGCGGTGACCAGGAGGGAGATCGCGAGGCCGACGGGGAATCTCGTCAGCGTCCATGCCTGCGCGAACCCGTCGAAGCTGATGGGCGACGGGAACGAGAACGCGTTGCCGTCGACGACCTGGGCACCGCTCTTGAGGGCCATCGTGACCGTGACGTAGAGCGGGAGCAGCACGGTGACCGAGCACAGGACGAGGATCGTCGTGGCCGACCAGTTGACGCGTTCTGCGCCGACGCGGCGGGTGCGACGGCGCGCGCGCCGCTGATCGGGAAGAGCGAGGTCGGCCTGCTCGAACGCGAGCGCGGGCTGATTCAGGGCGGTCATGAGAGCGTGTTCCTTCCCCGCGTGAGCGAGAGCTGCAGCAGCGAGATGGCGACGGCGACGATGAAGAAGAGGGCGGCGTTGGCCATCTGGTAGGCGTAGTCGCCGCCGTTGAAGCCGAAGATGATCGACATCGCGACGCTGCGGGTGGCTGTGCCGGGGCCGCCGCCGGTGAGACCGACGATGATGTCGTACGCGTTCAGGAATCCCTTGAACCCGAGGATGACGTTGATGAGGACGTAGCCGGCGACCAGCGGCAGGGTGATGCGCAGGAGCTGCTGCACCTTGCCGGCGCCGTCGAGCCCCGCTGCCTCGTAGACGTCGCCCGGGACCGAGAGGAGCCCGGCGATGTAGATCAGGAGCGTGCCGGGGATCGCCTGCCACGCCGTCACGATCACGATCGCGAGCCACGCGAGGTCGGGGTTGGCGAGGAGACTCGATTCGAGCCACGGGATGCCGAGCGCCGCCCCGGCCTGCGGCATCGAGTTGCTGAACAGGAAGTTGAAGACGTAGGCGATGATGATGCCGGAGATCACCATCGGGATGACGAAGACCGTGCGCAGCGCCTTCGTGAACCGGATCCGCGCGGTGAGCCCGACGGCCAGCAGGAACGCGGCGACGTTGACGACGATCACCGTCGCGATCGAGAAGCCGAACGTGAACAGGTACGACTGCAGGATCGCGGGGTCGCTGAAGATCGCGATGTAGTTCGTCAGTCCGACGAAGTTCCATTCGCCGATGCCGATGGAGTCGGTGAAGCTGAAGAAGATGCCGATGAGGCCCGGCACCGTGATCGCCAGCGTGAACAGCACGAGCGTGGGGATCAGGAAGAGGTAGTAGATCGGCTCGACGCGGCGGGCGCTGCGGCGGGCGGCCGCCTTTCCCCCCGTGACGATGGTCGTGGTGGTGGTCATCGCTGGTCTCCTTCGACGGCGGCGGAGGCATCGGCGGTCGAGGTGACAGGCTGCCGGAAGGCGAGCCGCGCCCAGTCCTGGTCCATCGTGCGCAGGGTGCTCTCGGGCGAGGCGCCGAGGATCATCGCCTGCGCGTAGTTGAAGACCGGGATCGCTTTCGGCACGAGCACGGAGGCCCCCTGGTAGATGCGACCGTCGTCGTAGAACGGGATCATTCCGGCCACGCGCGGGTCGCTCGGCGCGGGGGCGTCCGTCGTCGGGGCGAAGCCGAGCTGCGACTCGTTGTAGGCCTCGATGATCTCGGGCTGGTAGAGGTATTCGAGGAAGTCGCGCGCGGCCTCCTGGTGGCGCGACCCCTCGGGGATGATCGCGGCGAGGTCCATGTTGACGCGGACGGCGAGGTCGTCGGGGTCGTCCGTCATCGGCAGGGGGAAGGTCCCCACCGGCAGGTCGGGCGCGGTCTTGGCGATCTCGCCGAGGGCCCACGGTCCCTGCAGATACATCGCGGCCTGGCCCTGCGCGAACGCGAGGTTGCCGTCGCCGTACGCCCGGCTGTCGGCATCCGGATTCGTGTAGGTCGTCGCCAGCTGGGTCATGCGGTCCATCGGCACGGCGAAGTCCTTCTGGAACGACACGGTCGAATCGGACCCGACCCGATCGCCTTCGGCGGCGAGCGAGTCGAAGAAGTCGATGACGTCCACCGAGCCGCCCACGGCGTAGTCGTACCAGCCCTGGCCGACGGTCCAGTCGTCCTTGAAGGTGCCGTAGAACGGGGTGACACCGTTCGCCGTGAGGGTCTCGGCCGTCTGGATCAGCTCGTCCCAGGTCGTCGGCACCTCGAGGCCGAGGTCGTCGAAGATCTGCTGGTTGTAGATGACCGACGACGCCATCACCGAATACGGCAGAGCGCTCGTGCGCCCGGCGCAGACGCCGTACTGGTCCATGAGCGGCTGCAGGTCCTCGCGGACCGTTGCGGCCGCGGCGGTGCCCGAGAGGTCGGTGAGCGCGCACCGCTGCACGAACCGGGCCACCTCGTAGTTGTAGTTGGCGAGCATGATGTCGGGCGGGTTGCCGCGCACGAAGCTCGCCGAGACGACGTCCACGCCCGAGCTGTCCATTTCGACACGCACCCGATCCTGCGAGGCGTTGTAGTCCGCGACCACCTGGGTCATGAACGCGAGCGCTTCGCGTTTGCTGAAGGTGAATCGGATGGTCTCGCGACCGTCGGCGGAGCATCCGGCGAGCATCGCCACCCCCAGCGCCGTCACCGCCAGCGCCGCGACACCCCGTCGCGCGGTTGTCGTCTTCGTCGACACGTTTCCTCCTCGCATCCTTGCGATTTTGAATCGGTTATTAAATCTACTCGCCAAATTAATGCGGTGACGGCAGTATTGCAGGAGACACGAAGGGGGTCAAGATCCGATGACGGATGCCACACCCTCGGTGCCCTCGCTCCGCCGCCACAGCCTCGACGCCGTGCTCGCCTACGCGTGGGACGCCGAGGCGTTCACCGCGAGCGACGTGATGGCCGCGGTCGCCCTGACCCGCTCCACGACGATCGACGTGCTGGATGAGCTCGTCGTCCGGGGGCTGCTGATCGAGATGCCGAACGCCCGGGCCGTGGGCGAGTACTCGAAGGGGCGCCCCGCGCGTCGCTTCGCGCTCCGCGCCGATGCCGGGCTCGTCGTCGGGGTGGACGCGGGGCGAGGACACATCACGGCGACGGTCGCCGACCTGCGCGGCGTGCCCGTCGCGACCTCGCGCCTGTCGATCGACCCCGAACGCGACTCCCCCGAACGCCGTCGCCGCGCCGCCGAGAAGGTCGTCGACGCCACGCTCACCCGGGCTCGCGCCACCCGCGACGACCTCGTCGCCGTGTGCGTGGGGGTGCCCGCACCGGTCGATCGCTCGGGCCGCTCCCCGATCCACCACGACGGCTTCTGGCAGCGCATGAACCCCGACTTCGTCGACACCTTCGCCCCCTGGGCGCCGGTGGTCCGAGTCGAGAACGACGCGTCGCTCGCCGCCGTCGCCGAGCACGCGGAGGGGGCCGCCGTCGGCTACGACGACTTCGTGGCCCTGCTCGCGGGCGAGCGCTTCGGCGCGGGACTCTGGCTCGACGGGCGGCTCCTGCGCGGAGCGCACGGCGGAGCGGGCGAGACCGTCGCGTTCGACCGGGTCGAGGGCGTGGGCAGCGCCTACGGACTCGCACCGCGCTGCGTCGACGCCGCACGCGCGGCCATCGCCGCGGAGACGCTCCCCGGCAGCACGCTGGCGGAGGTGCCCCCGGACGACCTGGATGCCAAGCGCGTGCTCGACCTCGCCGCTTCCGGCGACCCGGGAGCGCTGGCCGTCGCGGCCGAGGTCGGCGGGCAGCTCGCGATCGTGACGGGGCTCCTCGGCAGCCTCTTCGATGTGCGCCGGGTCGTGATCTCGGGCGCGATCGCCGCCGGCGCGGGGCCGATCATCGCCGCCGCGGCCGAGGCGCTCCCCGCCGCGCTGCACCTGCCGCCGCCCGAGATCGTTGCATCCCCGCTCGGCGCGGACATCGTCTCGATCGGCGCGGTCGCCGCGGCCCTCGAATCGGCGCGCGCCCGTGCGATCGACCTCGAGGCGTTCCGCCTCCCCGCCGAGCGCGCCCGGGCATCCGGCGCGTGAGGGGTCAGAATTCGTCGCTTCGGGCCCGCCGAGGCGACGAATTCCGACACCTCACGCACACGGGCTCGGGGCGCAACCCGTCGGTCCGACGGAGCCTCGGCGGATAGCCTCGGCCCATGCCGAACTGGCCCGAACACGCCCTCTGGTGGCACCTGTACCCCCTGGGGTTCGTCGGTGCACCGATCCGCGACGGCGTCGATCCCGACGCTGAACCCGCCCACCGACTCGACCGCATCGACGCCTGGCTCGATCACGTCATCGAGCTCGGCCTGAACGGGCTGCTGTTGGGGCCGATCTTCGCGTCCGAGACCCACGGGTACGACACCGTCGATCACTTCCGCGTCGATCCGCGGCTCGGCGACGACGCCGACGTCGACCGGCTGCTGGCAGCGTCCCGGGAGCGCGGCATCCGCGTCCTCTTCGACGGCGTGTTCAATCACGTGGGACGCGGGCATCCGGCCTTCCGGGCCGTGCGCGACGGCGGTGACGCGACCCTCTTCCGGGGCGCGTGGGTCGACGGGCGGTTCGAGCCCGAGGTGTTCGAGGGGCACGGCGCCCTGGTCGCGCTCGACCACTCCTCGGATGCGACCGTCGAGCTCGTCGTCGACGTCATGTGTCACTGGCTCGCGCGCGGCATCGACGGCTGGAGACTGGATGCCGCGTACGCGGTGCCGCCGGAGTTCTGGGCGCGGGTGCTCCCGCGCGTGCGCGAACGCTTCCCCGAGTCGTGGTTCCTGGGCGAGGTCATCCACGGCGACGGTCCCGCGATCGTGAACGCGTCCACGATGGACGCCCTCACGCAGTACGAGCTGTGGCAGGGGATCTGGCATGGCATCTCGGACGGCAACTTCTTCGAGCTCAGCCACGCGATCGAGCGTCACGGCGAGCTGCTCGCGACCTACGTCCCCCAGACCTTCGTCGGAAACCACGACGTGACGCGCATCGCGTCGGCGGTAGGACCCGACCTCGTTCCGCACGCCCTCGCCGTGCTGTTCACCGTGGGCGGCACGCCGTCGGTCTACGCCGGCGACGAGTTCGGCTGGACCGCGGTGAAGGAGGAGCGCGAGGGCGGCGACGACGCGGTGCGGCCCGCGTTCCCCGCGACGCCGGCGGACATCGCGGACGCCGACGAACGCATTCTCGCCGCGCATCGCGCGCTCATCGCCCTGCGCCGGCGGCATCCCTGGCTCTGGCGCGCCCGCACCGACGTCGTCGAGGTCACGAACTCGACCCTCGTGCTGCGCACGGGCGTGGATGCCGAGGCGGTGATCGTCGCGCTGAACCTCGCCGACTCCCCCGCGTCGCTGCCCGCCGCCGACGCCCGGGCCCTGTCCGCCGGCGACGCGACGCTCCGGGATGCCCGGGCCGAACTCCCGCCCCGCGGCTGGGGGGTCTTCGAGGCCTGAGTCGCCGGGATTCGTCGCCGCCCGACGCCGGCGAGCGTCGCGATCCGGCGACTCACGCCCCCGTGCGCGCCGTCAGGCGCGCAGCGGTGCCGAGTCGCGCACGATGAGGCGCGTGGGCAGCGGGGTGCTCTCGCTCACCATGTCGGGTTCCTCGACCATCAACAGCACCTTCTGCATCAGGATCTCGCCCAGCGCGGCGAAGTCCTGACGCACGGTCGTCAGCGACGGGAACAGGAACGGCGCCTCGGGGACGTCGTCGAAACCGACCACGCCGATGTCGTCCGGCACCCGCAAGCCGCGCTCGCGCAGGGCCGAGAGCACACCGATCGCCATGTGGTCGTTGGCGACGAAGATGCCCTCGCCCGGAGCGAGGTCGGTCTCGGTCGCGATGCGGTAGCCACTCGCCGCCGACCAATCCCCGTGCACGGGTGGAGTGGACTGCGCGCGGGCCGCAGCGACCTCTTCGCGCCACCCGCGCAGGCGCTCGACCGCGTCGGGATTGCGTGCCGGCCCGGCGATGTGGCGGACAGTGCCGTACCCCGACTCCAGCAGGTGTCGCACCGCCGCCCGCGCGCCCCGGTACTGGTCGATCGCGACGAGCCGCGGGTGCGGCCGGCTGGTCGTCGCCGCGGCCACGATGGGAACGTCGATCTCGAGCGCCTGCACCGCCGCGAGGACCTCGACATCGACGACGATGAGCACGATGGCATCCACGCGCTGCTTGAGGAGACCGTCGATCGCCGCACGGACCGCGGCCACATCGTTCTGGGGCGAGCTGATCGCATCGACGTTGTAACGGGCGGCGCGGGCGGCGAAATTGAAGTTCGTCGCGATCGACGACGGCCCGTAGTCGACGGTTCCGGGGGTCACGAGACCGATCGTGCGGGTGCGGCGCGTGACGAGGGCGCGCGCGGCGGGAGACGGGCTGTACCGCAACTGCGCGATCGCCTGCTCGACGCGAGCCCGGGTGGCCGGGCGGACGTTGGGCATGTCGTTCAGCACGCGCGACACCGTCTGATGCGAGACGCCCGCGAGGCGGGCGACGTCGAAGATGTTGGCGGTGCGGGATGCCTTGTCGTCAGCCATCCACGACCCCCTCCTCCTCCGTCGCGGGCTTGGCGACGAGGGCGAGGAGGGCGTCGGAGGTCAGCTCGGCGGCGGGCAGGATCTGGGCCAGCACCCCGTCGCGCATGACCGCGACCAGGTGCGCGACGCGCAGCACTTCGTCGAGCTCGGCCGAGATGTAGACGATCGAGAGTCCGTTGTCGGAGAGCTCGCCCACGAGCCGTTGGATCTCGGCTTTCGCCCCGACGTCGATGCCCCGCGTCGGCTCGTCGAGCACGATGACGCGGGGGGAGAGCGCGAGGAGCCGGGCGAGGAGGACCTTTTGCTGGTTGCCGCCGGAAAGGGTCGACACGGGCCGGTCGATGTCGGCGGGACGGATGTGCAGCGCCTCCACCCAGCTCGTCGCCAGCTCCCGGCGCCGCGCGGTGCTCAGTCGGTGGAAGATCCCGCGCTGCGCCTGCAGGGCGAGGGTGATGTTGTCCAGCACGCTGAGGTCGCCGATGATCCCCTCGGTGCGACGGTTCTCGGACGAGTAGGCGACGCGGCGGCGGATCGCGTCGCGCGGCGAGCCCAGCCGCACCGGTTCTCCGTCGATGCGCAGTTCACCGCCGTCCGGGTGGTCGACTCCCGTGAGCGCGCGTGCCAGTTCGCTGCGCCCGGAACCGAGCAGTCCCGCGACCCCGATCACCTCCCCCTCGGCGATGTCGACGTCGGCGTCGCGCAGTCGGGATCCGGATGCCAGCCCCCGCGCGCTCACGATCGTCGGGCCGTCCGCGGGTTCGGAGGAGCGCTGGCCGAGCGGCGCCAGGGCGTCGGCGGCAGCACCGAGCATCTTCTCGACGAGATCGATGCGCAGGAGCTCTCGCGTGCCGTACTCCCCCACGAGCCGCCCGCCGCGGAGCACCGTCACCCGGTCGCAGATCTCGTACACCTGGTCGAGGAAATGCGAGACGAAGACGATGGCGATGCCCTGGGTCTTCAGGTCGCGGATCACGCGGAAGAGTTCGGCGACCTCGTCGGCATCCAGGCTCGAGGTCGGTTCGTCGAGCACGAGGACTTTCACGTCGATGGAGACCGCCCGGGCGATCGCGACGAGCTGCTGGATGGCGAGCGGGTGCGTCGAGAGGACCGACGACGGATCGACGTCGACCCCGAGGGACGACAGCGCCTCGGTCGCGCGCTCGCGCATCGCGCGATGGTCGATCATCCCGAACCGGCGCGGCTCGCGTCCGAGGGAGATGTTCTCGGCGACGGTGAGGTTCGGAAGGAGATCGATCTCCTGGTACACGGTCGAGATCCCGAGCGCCTGCGCCTCGGCCGGGGTCGAGAAATCCACCGGACGGCCGTCGAGGAGGATCTCGCCCCTGTCGAGTCGCAGCGCACCGGTGATCGCCTTGATCAACGTCGATTTGCCGGCGCCGTTCTCGCCCATGAGCGAATGCACCTCGCCGGGGCGGAGGAGGAAATCGACGTCGGCGAGGGCGGATTCGACACCGAAACGCACCGTCGCCCCACGCACCTCGAGGAGGGGTGGGGCGTCGGTGGACATGGGGTCAATCATGCCCGCGCGGTGACGGCGCAGCGAACATCCCGTGCGGGCGCGTCACCTGCTGAGCGCCGACCGGGAGACGATGATCCGTTGCACCACGACGAACAGCAGCAGCAGCGCACCGACCGTGATGCGCGTCCAGGACTGCTCGGCACCCGAGAACGAGATGATCGTGCGGATCAGGCCGTAGACGAAGACGCCGATCATCGAGCCGAGCACGAATCCGCTCCCGCCCGTGAGCAACGTCCCTCCGATGACGACGGCCGCGATGGTGTCGAGCTCGGTCCCGACGCCGTTCAGGGGGTAGCCGGCCCCGGAGTAGGCGGTCAGCACGATCCCGGCGAGGCCCGCGCACACGCCGCTGATGACGTACACCGAGAGCTTGGCGCGCACGACGGGCAGTCCCATGAGTCGCGCGGACTGCTCGTTGCCGCCGACGGCGTAGACGGTGCGACCGAACCGCGTGAAGCGGAGCACGAATGCCGCGAGCGCCACCGTGAGCAGGGCGATGATGCCGGTGGGCGTGATGTACCACCCGGCGAGGGAGAACCGGGTGGACTGCAGCCAGAGCAGACCCTCGTCGTCGACCTTGATCGACTGCAGGCTGACGACGAATGCGAGGCCGCGGGCAAGGAACATACCGATGAGCGAAGCGATGAACGGTTGGACGTCGAAGAACTGCACGAGCACACCGATCAGCAGCCCGATCGCCGCGCCGATCAGGATCATCGCGGGTATCGCGACGGCGACCGGGACCCCCTGCGAGAGAAGACTGGCGCACAGGATGCCGGTGAACGCCATGACCGCGCCGACCGAGAGGTCGATGCCCCCGGTGAGGATGACGAAGGTCATGCCGACCGCGAGGACGAGCAGGTAGGCGTTGTCGAGCAGGATCGACGACAGGATCCGCGGGAGCTGGAAGTTGGGGAAGTACGCCATCGACCCCGCGATCATGATGACGAGGATCGCGATCGCGGCGAACACCGGGATCCACGAGACGTGGCGGCTCAGGAATCGGCGGTAGGTCGTGGGAGCGGCGGAGCCGCGCTCGGCGGTGAGAGTGACCATCAGGACAGCACCTTTGCGTCGGGACGTCGGGTGAGGGGGCGCAGGGCCGAGCGGCCCGCGGTCTGGAAGAACGCGCGGAAGCGGCGCGACTGCAGCAGGACCACGATCAGCACGGCCGCGGCCATGAAGACGGGACTGACGGCGGGCGGGACGCCCAGGAAGGTGATGGTGCTCTTCAGCGTCTGGATCGTGAACACACCGACCACCGTTCCGGCGAGGCTGAACTTGCCGCCGGCGAGGGAGGTGCCGCCGAGGACCACCGCGAGGATGGCATCCAGTTCGATGTAGAGGCCGGCGGCGTTGGCGTCGGCCGCCATGATGTTCGAGCTGTAGAGGACACCGGCCATCCCCGCGAGCG
This sequence comes from Microbacterium enclense, assembly GCF_004022425.1. Taxonomy (GTDB): domain Bacteria; phylum Actinomycetota; class Actinomycetes; order Actinomycetales; family Microbacteriaceae; genus Microbacterium; species Microbacterium enclense_A. The sequence continues at coordinate 74,262 of NZ_RBZY01000001.1, forward strand.
TGCCGCTGGCGATGTACGCGCCCCAGATGATGCCGCGCGAGCGCACACCTGCGAGCCGGCTGGCCTCGGGGTTGATGCCCACCGCCTCGGTCAGCATGCCCAGCGCCGTGCGACGCTCCACGATGCCGACGACGATCACCGCGGCGATCGAGACGTAGAAGGCGAACGGCAGTCCCAGCACGTATCCCTGCGCCATGAACTGATACGGATCGCTGTTGATCGTCGTGATGAAGCCCTTGGTGATGAGCAGGGCGACACCACGGCCGGCGAGCATCAGCACGAGCGTGGCGATGATGGGTTGGATACCGAGCACGGAGACGAGGAAGCCGTTCCAGACGCCCAGCAGCAGAGCGCTGCCGACCGCGGCCGCGATCGCGACCATGACGACCCCGAGGTTGCCCGGCTCGGGCGACGCCTCGATGATCGTCAGCGCGACAGCACCCGAGACGGCCATGATCGCGCCGACCGACAGATCGATGCCGCGCGTCGCGATGACGAGCGTCATGCCGAGGGCGACCAGCATGAGCGGCGCGCTGTTGCGCAGGATGTCGATCAGCGACCCGTAGAGCTGACCGTTCTGCACCGTGATGCTGAGGAACGACGGCCGCGAGATCGTGTTGACGGCGATGAGCGCGACCAGAGCGGCGATCGGCCACACGAGGCGGTGCGAAAGGAACTTCTTCATGCGATCTTCTCCCGATCGGACGACGTTGTCTCGGGCTGCCCCTCGGCGATGTAGGCCACGAGGGCGTCGAGGTCGACGTCTCGGGTGGCCAGCTCGCCGATCTTACGACGGTCGCGCAGCACGGCCACGCGCTGAGCGATGCGGAGCACCTCTTCCAGCTCGGACGAGATGAACACGACGGACAGGCCCTTCTCGGCGAGCTCGGCGACCTTCCGCTGGATGTCCGCCTTCGCGCCGACATCGATACCGCGGGTGGGCTCGTCGAGGATCAGCAGTTCGGGGGCCGTGGCGAGCCAGCGCGCCAGCAGGACCTTCTGCTGGTTGCCCCCGGAGAGGTTGCGGATGAGCGCGTTCGGGTTCGCGGGGCGCACCCCCAGCGCCGTGATGTAGTCGTCGACGATGGCCTGCACCTCGGTGGAACCGAGCTTGCGCAGCGCACCGCGACGGGCCTGGATGCCGAGGATGATGTTCTCGGCGACGGTGAGGTCGCCGACGATGCCCTCGGCGCGGCGGTCCTCGGACGAGAACGCGATGCCGCGGTCGAGGGCGTGGCGCGGTGAACCGAGGCGCGACGGGGAGCCGCCGACCTCGACCTGGCCCTGGTCGGCGCGGTCCGCGCCGGCGATGAGGCGGGCGAGTTCGGTGCGCCCCGAGCCGAGGAGACCCGCCAGGCCGACGATCTCTCCGGGGAAGACCTCGAGGTCGATCGGCTCGAGGGCGTTCTTGCGGGCCAGAGAGACGGCTTTCAGCGCGGGCGTGCCGGAGCGATCGATCGGACGCTCGGCGCTGGCCGAGATGGCATCCAGTTCGCCGAGCTCGCGGCCGATCATCTTCGCCACCAGTTGCTCGCGCCCGAGCTCGGCGATCGGGTACTCCCCCACGAGAGTGCCGTTGCGCAGGACCGTGAGGCGGTCGGAGATCTCGTAGATCTGGTCGAGGAAGTGCGAGACGAACAGGATCGCGACGCCGCGGTCGCGGAGATCCCGGATGACGCCGAAGAGCTGCTCGACCTCGCCGCGGTCGAGGCTGGACGTGGGCTCATCGAGCACGAGAACGGTGGTGTCCACGACCATGGCCCGACTGATCGCGACGAGTTGCTGCACCGCGATCGAGTGGCTCGCCAGGATGGAGCGGGTGTCGATGTCCAGGCCGAGTTCGGCGAGCGCTGTCGCTGCGGCGGCGTGGGTGGCGCGCCAGTCGACCATCCCCGCGCGCCGGATCTCGTTGCCGAGCATCACGTTCTCGCCGACGGACAGGTTCTGGCAGAGGTTGACCTCTTGGTAGACGGTCGCGATTCCCGACGCCTGAGCGTCGGCGGTGGAGCGGAACGACCGCTCCTCGCCCTGGACGCGGATGGTGCCGGAGTCGATCCCGTACACGCCGGTGAGCGCCTTGATGAGGGTGGACTTGCCGGCGCCGTTCTCTCCCATGAGGGAGTGGACCTCACCGGGATACAGGGTGAAGTCCACGCCGTCGAGCGCCTTCACTCCGGGGAAGGAGATGCTGATACCGCGCATCGCGACGACGGCAGCGCGTTCGGATGTCATGCTCGATCGCTTTCTCAGGGGGTCAGTGGAGGGTGTGCGGGGCCGGAGTCGGCCCCGCACACCCGAGGGGTGCGGACGCGGAGGCGTCCGCGGGTGGATCAGTACTTGCGGTCGGGCAGAGCGGCCTTGGCCTGCTCCTGGTCGAATGCCTGGTCTTCGACGATGTACTGCTTGTCGACCGACTCGCCGTCGACGACCTTCTTGACGACCTCGGCGACCTTCTCACCGAGCAGCGGGTTGCACTCCACGATGTAGTTGAACTCACCGTCGGCCAGAGCCGTCATGCCGTCCTTGACCGCGTCGATCGTGACGATCTTGATGTCGGTGCCGGGCGTGAGGCCGGCGGCCTTGATCGCGTCCAGGGCTCCGAGACCCATGTCGTCGTTGTGGGCGAACAGCAGGTTGATCTGCGAGCCGTACTTCTGGAGGAAGCCCTCCATGACCGTCTTGCCCTCGGCGCGGGTGAAGTTGCCGGTCTGCGAGTCGAGCACCGTGATGTCGGTGCCCTCGATGGCCGTGGCGAATCCGGTCGCGCGGTCGGTCGCGGCGGACGACCCCGTGGTGCCCTCGAGGATGACAAGGTTGGTCGGCGTGGAACCGAAGTTCTCGGCGACCCATTCGCCGGCCGTCTCGCCCTCCTTCTCGAAGTCGAGACCGATCCAGCTGGCGTACAGGTCCTCGGAGGCCGACACGGTGCGATCCTCGAGGATGACGGGGATGCCGGCGTCCTTCGCCTCCTGCAGCACGTCGTCCCACCCGTCGGTGACGATCGGGGCGAGCACGATGGCATCCACGCCCTGGTTGATGAAGCTGCGGACGGCCGCGATCTGCGCCTCGGGCTTGTTGTCGGCCGCGTTGAAGATGAGGTTGAAGCCGTTCGCCTCCGAGAACGCCTCCTTCATCGACTCGGTGTTGGCGCTGCGCCACCCGCTCTCGGAGCCGGTCTGCGCGAAGCCGACGGTGATGACGTCGTCGCCCCCACCCCCGGCCGGGGTGCCGCCGCCGGCGCAGCCGGATGCGGTGAGAGCGATCGCGCCCACGAGCGCGAGTCCAGCGAGGGTCTTCTTCGCCTTCATGTTGAAACCTCCTCGTTTCGCCGGCTGCGTCGCCGGTTCATGTGATGCAGCCCCCTCGGGCGGGCTGACTCCTGAATGTTAGCGCTCACACTCTGTGCCGTGTCAAGAATCTTTCGAGCGGGAAATATCGCAGAGGCGGCGATGTGAAGCCTCACATTGCGGCGCCGACGGCCCGCCGCGTGTGTCGCATCGTGTCGACGTGCGGTGCCGCACGCGCCGACGGGGGTTACCGTCGAGGTATGACTTCCCTTCCGCAGGAGCGGCCCGAGAGCACGCCGACCATCGGCACGTCCGTGACGGCGGACGACTTCAAGCGCGCGTTCCGTGGTCATCCCGGTGGCATCGCGGTGATCACCGCCTACGGCGAGCACGGCCCCGTGGCCCTCACCGCCTCGTCGGTGTCGTCGGTGTCGGCCGACCCGCCGCTGCTCATCTTCTCGGTCTCGAGCCTGTCGTCGGCGACCCCGACGATCGTGGCGGCGTCGACGATCGTGGTGCACCTGCTCGACGCCGAGGACATCGGCCTCGCCCGCGCCGGCGCGACGAGCGGGCTCGACCGCTTCGCCGACACCTCCGCCTGGTCACGCCTTCCGACGGGAGAGCCCGTCTATCACGGGGTCCGCGCGTGGCTGCGCTGCGCCGTGGTGAGCCGGATGGATGCCGGCGGCTCGACCGTCATCGCCGCCCAGGCCCTGCAGGTCGACGTCGAGCGCGACCTCGAGCCGGGCGAGCCCGGCGCGGCCCTGGTGTACCACAACCGCACGTGGCACCGCCTGGGCGAGCACTCGCGGCTGGACTGACCGCCCTCAGTGCGCCGCGTCGGTCTTCTCGCCGCGGCGGAACACGCGGCCGACGACCGTCACCACGGCGACGATGACGAGCCCCAGGATCAGGCCGAACACCGCCGAGATCGCGGTGTCGACGATCCACACCACCACCGGGCCGGCGGCCTCGACGAGGTGGGTCACGGCGTGCACGAGATCGAGCGGCCCGTGCCATAGGGTCTCGGCGAGGTTGGCGACGACGAGGTGCCCACCCACCCACAGCATGGCGACGGTCCCGATCACACTGATGACGCGGAAGACGGCGGGCATGGATGCCACGACCCGTGCCCCGAAGCGACGGACTGCACGCGTCGGACTCTTCATGAACCGCAGTCCGATGTCGTCGATCTTCACCAGCAGCGCGACGGCGCCGTAGACCAGCACCGTCATTCCGAGCCCGATGACCAGCAACGCGCCGAGGGTCATCCAGATGCCGAAGCCCGGGTCGAGGCTCGACAGCGCGATGAGCATGATCTCGGTGCTGAGGATCAGGTCGGTGCGCACCGCCCCGAGCACGAGCTTGCGCTCGTCGCGCGGACCATCATCGGCGTGCCCGTGGGAGACGCCGAACCACTCGAGCACCTTCTCCGCACCCTCGAAGCAGAGGAATCCCCCGCCGATGATGAGCAGGAACGGCAGCACTCCCGGGGCGAAAGCCGTCAGGAGCAGGGCGATGGGGATGATGACGACGTACTTGTTGATGATGCTGCCGAGCGCGATCTTCCAGACGACCGGAAGCTCACGCGCCGGGGTGATGCCCTGCACGTACTGCGGCGTCACGGCGGCGTCGTCGATGACGACGCCCGCCGTCTTCGCGCTGGCTTTCAGCGCGGCGCTGAGGATGTCATCGACCACGGCGAGCAGACCGACGGACATACGCGATTCCCCCTGGGTGAATGGCTGCCGCGGGAGCCGCGCGCAGGTGACGGTGTCGTCACTGCGACCCTAGCGGCCCGGCGTGGGGACGGGCGCGGGCACGGGTTCACCCCTACGGACCCGGCTCGGGTCGCGACGCGTGCCACACCGCAGCGCGGCACCCTGGAGGGATGCTCGGGCCGTTCACCCTCTCCGCCTTCGTCGTCGCCACCGTCCTCGTCCTCAGCGGGGTCGGGAAGATGCTCGCCCTCGATGCCGCACCCTCGACCTTGCGCGCCCTCCGCCTTTCGGGACTCCCGACCCGCGGCGTGGTCGCCGCCGTGGCCGTCGCCGAGCTCTCCGTGGCCGGCGGGCTCCTCCTCGGTTCCGGTGCCCTCGCGGTTGCCGCGGCCGGTGCCGCCCTCGCCCTCTCGACCGTCTTCCTCGCCGTCGGCCTGCGCGCTCAGGCCCTCTCCTCGACGGACGATTGCGGCTGCTTCGGCCGTCTGGCATCCACCCGGATCGGTCCGGCGATGACGGTCCGCAACACGGCGATCACCGTGCTGGCAGCTCTTGCGCTGGTCGGAGCCTCGATCGATCCTCTCGCGCCGTCGGTGGCGGAGCGCCTGTGGGTTTCGCCGCTCACGGCCGCGGCGCTGGTCGCCGTCGTCGCCGCGATTGCCGTGATCGGAGGGACGCTGCGTGCGTCCGTCCGCCCCACGGCGAAGCAGGCGGGAGAGGTTCCCGACGCCGCCCTCATCACGCCGGACGGGGGTGTCGTCGTTCCGCGGCAGCGCGCTTTGCGCGGACGCGCGCAGCTGCTGCTGTTCGTCCGACGCGGATGCAGTTCGTGCGAGAACCTCATCGACCGGATGACGTGGGACCGTGCTCTCCTCGAGACTCTCGTCGACGTGCGGCTGATCGTGCCCGTGGGCGACGATTCCGCGTTGAGCACGGCCGGCGAGGGGCTGCACGCGGACCCCTCCGGGGAGTTCGCGGTGGCGCTCGGCATCCCCGGCGACCGTCCGGTCGGGGTGCTGCTGACCACGAGGGGCGAGGTGCTGGAGCCGGTCGCCATCGGGGGCGAGGAGACGGCGTCGCTCGTCGACAGCGTGCTGGCGGCGGCCGCCGACGCCCGCGGTCCGCGCGCCGACGAGGGCCTGTCCACGACCTGACCGTCCGCCGACCCGGGCGTCCGACGATCGTCCCTGTCGCGGCCCCGCCGACGTGGCTAGGGTGAAACTCGTCCGCTCGCGGGAGGAAAGAGGCATCCATGTCGTTCATCACTCGAGGCTTCTCCGGACGCCGCGCCGAGCGCGATCCGCGCCTTCCCCCCGGCCAGACCCTGGTGGGCGACTGGCCGGTGCTCTCGGCCGGGCCCACCCCCGAGATCGACGCGGACGACTGGGAGTTCGTCGTCCGCACCGAGAACGGCGACCACCGCTGGAACATCGCACAGCTGCAGGCGCTGGGCATGGAGGACATCACGGTCGACATCCACTGCGTGACGCACTGGACGAAGCTCGACATGCCGTGGCGCGGGGTGTCGCTCGACCGCATCTTCGACGAGGTCGAAACGGCGCACGATTATGTCATGGCCCACTCGTACGGCGGGTACACCACGAACGTGCCGCTCGAGGACCTCCTCGACGGCAAGAGCTGGATCGCCTTCGAGGCCGATGGTGAGCCGTTGACGCCCGAGCACGGCGGCCCCGCGCGCCTCCTCGTTCCGCACCTGTACTTCTGGAAGAGCGCGAAGTGGGTGCGTGGCCTCGTGACCATGCCCGACGACGATCCCGGGTTCTGGGAGCAGAACGGTTACCACCTCCACGGCGATCCGTGGCAGGAGGAGCGGTACTGGTGACGCGCCGCCCGACCGCCTGGCACACCGCGACGGTGGTCGACGTGCGGCCCGAGACGCCGACGGCGAAACGCCTCTACCTCGACGTGCCGACGTGGCCGGGCAACGACGCCGGGGCGCACCTCGATCTGCGCCTCACCGCACCCGACGGCTACCAGGCCTCTCGGTCGTACTCGATCGCCTCGTCGGGCGACGGCACGCGGGTCGTCCTCGCCGTGGACGAGGTGCCGGACGGCGAGGTCTCCCCTTTCCTCGTCCACGATCTGCGGGTCGGCGACGAGATCGAGGTGCACGGCCCGCTCGGCGCATTCTTCGTGTGGACGCCGCCCACGGACGACGACCCGCGACCGGTGCAGCTGATCGCCGGCGGCTCCGGCGTCGTGCCGCTGTACGCCATGGCCCAGGCGCACGCGGTCGCCGGTGACGCGAGCGAGTTCCGCCTGCTGTACTCGGTGCGAACCCCGGACGACGTGTTCTTCCGCGACGAGATCGCGGCGCTGGCGGAGTCGCGCGCCGTCGACCTCGATCTCGTCTTCACGCGCAGCTCCCCGCCCGAGGCGTCCGTTCCCCCCGCCCGACTCACGGCCGAGCGCCTGCGCGACGCGGTCGTCCCGGCCGCGCACAACCCCCGCGTGTACGTGTGCGGTCCGACCCCGTTCGTCGAGGCCGTGTCGCGCTGGCTCCTCGACGCCGGGCACCGGCCCGGCGACATCCGCACCGAGCGATTCGGAGGCTCGTGATGGACGTTCTCGACGGCAACGCGCTGGCCGGCCGGCTGGCCGACCTCCTCGGGTGGGATGCCACCGGCTCCCTGATCCGCTGCCGATCCTGCGGCGACGGCGGGGCGGTCGCCCGGGTCGCGGTGTACGTGAGCGCGATGGGCGCCGTCGCACGGTGTCGCTCGTGCGACGCGGTACTCCTGACGGTCGTCGATGCCGTCGGCGGCCGGTCGTGGTTCGGGATGCCGGGCATCGACGCCCTGGAGGTGCGGAAGGCCTAGACCACCTCGCGCTGGAGGGGACACGACCGGTCGGATGGGCACGGGGTCGGGCCGCCGGCCGAGAGGCTCGGTGGACGGCCCGACCCGCGCGTGTCGACCTACAACTGCTGCAGCCAGACGTCGTCGATCTGCTCCCACGTTCCGCCGCCCGCGCCGTACAGGCCCGCGTGGAGTCGGACCGTGGTGTTCGGTCCGCTATCGAAGGAGACGACGTACCGGGTGTAGTCGACGGCCCGACCGTGTCGGAGTTCGCCGATGACGGCGTCCGTCGTCGTCTTGGCCCCCACCCACGCGTTGTTCACTCCCCCGGAGCTGCGCACCCACACCGTGAGCCGATAGGTGGTGTTCGGGGTGACAGCGACCGTCTGACGCAACGCGCCCCAGCCGGTCCCCGACGTTGCGATCCACCCGTTGTCGAGCCCGGAGTGCGATTTCCCGGCGTTGACGTCCAAGCCGTACGTGAGGCTGCCTTGACTCCACCAGGGCGTCGTGCCGGCCGCGATGGCGGTCTGCGACTCGAAACCGCCATCGCTGACGAGGTTCGTTCCGAGCCCGGCGGGCGAGGACTGCAGTTCGTGTGCGCCGATGTCGGTTCCGAGACCGACGCCACGGGGATTGCCGGCCACATCCGTCGCCGAAGCGGTGGTCGTTCCGTTGTCCACCGCCGGGCTGGTCTGCACCGGCCGATAGTCGCGCGCCGCGGCGTCCACGAAAGCGGGCGGCGCGATGATGTCGCCCGCGCCCAGGGCGTAGCTCATCCTCACGGACGGGGCGAACAGATTGTGGTCGTGCGGGAAGTTGAAGACGCTGAACCTGCCCGACGTCTGGAACACGTTGTTCTGGATGGTGGCCCAGCCTGCGCTCGGCGAGGGCCCGGACTCGCGGTAGTAGTACCAGTCGAACAGCGTCGCCGAGTCGAGCGATCGGATCACGGTGTTGTTCTGGACGAGGTATCCGCTGGGCGTCGTCGTAGTGTTCCACGCGATGAACTGTTGATAATCGTCACTGACGTTCTCGGTCAGTGTCACGTTCGACGTGGTCGTCTCGGTGACCTCGAGGAAGCCCTGCGACCCGCGTGAATAGTTGTGGTGGATGGTGATGTCGTCCTTGGAGTAGAGGAATCCCTCGATCTCCACAGCCCCTCCGTCCGCGCCGTAGGGGCTGTTGGTCGACCGGCAGCCGAGAAAGTCGTTGTACGCGAGTTCCACGCCGCTGTTGTTGACCGAGACGCCGATGGCCCCGTACGAGGTCTGGATGCCGGAGTCCGGTCCGCGATAGGCGATGCGGAGGTTCTGGAATGTGTTGTGCAGCACCTTCGAGTCCGCGCCGTAGGTCTTCACCCCGACGCCGACATCGGTGAAGGTACTGTCCTGCACCAACACTCCGGTGCCGTTCCCCGTGATCGCGACAGCGCCGCTGCGTTCGTACTTCGGACCCCGGATCCCCACGCCGTCGGCGTTGTCGAACACCGCCCCGTTGGTGAAGGACAGGTCATCGACGGCGACGTAGGGGGCGTCGACGAGCAGCATGTTCCAGCCACCCGGATTGGTCAGCAGGGGTTGCGGACCCGAACCGTACGCCGTCACGGTGACGGGGCTGGCGCTCGTTCCCCCACCGGAGATCGTCGCCGAGCCGCTGAAGGTGTCTCCACGTTCGAACGCGACGACGTCCCCCGGCGCGAACGTGTGCGCGGTGACTCTGGCCAACGTCCGCCACGCGGACGTCGAGGAGGTTCCGACATTGCCGTCGTCGCCCGCGGTGGCGTCGACGTAGTACACCGTGCCGCCCGCCCCGGCGGAGGGAGTGCCGGAGGTGGATGGCCGCGCACCCGTGGCGGGCGAGAGCGGATCGGCGTTCGCCGGTGACGCGACGATGATCGCGCTCGCCAGGAGGACAAGGGTGGCCGCGTACACGGCACCGGCTCGGATGGTCGTCATTGCTGCTCCTTCGCAGAGAGGGATGCCGGCGGGTCTTCAGCGCTCGGATCGCGCCAGCTGAACGATCCGAGAAGCGGTGGCGACGGCGTGGGCGGTGGCATGCACCAGCGACTCGCCCCGCGCGAGTCGCCCGGCGAGCGCACCCGCGAACGCGTCCCCCGCGCCCGTGGTGTCGACAGCGGCGACGTTCGGAGCGGGAAGGAGCTCGACCGAGGCCCGCGCGGCGACGTAGGCCCCCCGGCCGCCGTCGGTGACGACGACCGAACGACAGACCAGGGAGAGTTCCTCCGCGAGCTCTCGAGCGCTCGCGCCGAGACGGGCGGTGAGGAGCTCCGCCTCGTGCCGATTGACCAGCAGCGGATCGGCGAGAGCGATCAGTCGGTGGTCGAAGTCGATCAGCGGGCTCGGGTTGAAGAGGAACCGTGCGCCGCGGACGGCGCACCAATCGGCGGCGGACGACACGGCCTCTAGCGGAACCTCCAGCTGACTGAGGACGACGACCGGCCGGAGTCGGTCCAGCGACGCGGAGACGTGATCGCCGGTCAGGCCTGCGTTGGCCAGCGGGACCACGATGATGCTGTTCTCCCCGTCCGGGGTGAGGGTGATGAACGCACGCCCCGTCGGACGCGATGAATCGCTCACGGCGTCGATGATGACCCCGGCCCGATCGAGCGCTCCGCGCGCGGCGCGCCCGGCGGCGTCCGATCCCACAGCGGCCACGAGCGCTGTCCGCACCTCCCGTGCTGCCGCCATAGCCTGATTCGCCCCCTTTCCCCCGACGACCTCGAAGATCTCGCGTCCCGGGACGGTCTCGCCGGCCTTCGCACGTCGGTCGGCCGTGACCACGACGTCGAGGTTCACCGACCCGACGACCGTGACGCCGCCGTCGGATCCGGCGGAGATCGACGTCACTCCTTGCTCCCGGTGCTCGCGACCGACGTGACGAAGTAGCGCTGCAGACCGAGGAGGATCACGGCGGGGATGACGGCGAGAATGGCCGTTTCGGCGAAGACCCGACCGTAGTCGGTGGAGAAGGCTCCGAACGACTTGGCGATCGCCACCGGAGCGAGGTCCATCGCCTGCGTCGAGGTGATCAGGATCGGCCAGAGGTAGGCCTGCCACTGGAACAGGAACAGGATGAGTCCGGCACCGATGAGCGCTGGCCGGGTGAGTGGCAGGTAGAGGGACCAATAGATCCGGAACCAGCCGGCCCCGTCGAGGTGCGCTGCTTCCGAGAGCGAACGGGGGATGCCGAGGAAGAACTGCCGCAATGTGAAGACGGCCAGACCGTTTCCGAGTCCCGGCAGAATGAGCGCTACGAGGGTGTTGGCGAGACCCCAATCCGAGATCGTGCGCGACAGAGGAATCGCGATGGCCTCGAACGGGATCAGGAAGCTCAGCACGACAACCGTGAAGACGGCGCCACGACCGCGGAACGGGATCACCGCGAGGGCGAATGCCGCCGCGGAACTGATCAGGAGTCCCACGCCCACCGTGGCGGCGGCGACGACGAGGCTGTTGCTGAGGGCGGTGAGGAATCCGCTGTCGAGCGCGGACCGAAGATTGTCGAGCGTCCACTCCTGGGGCCACAGCACATGCCAGCTCAGGGGGGAGCTCGACGCGAAGGTCTCGGTGGCGGACCGGAAGGTGCTGGCGAGGAGCCAGAGGACGGGGACCAGGAAAGCGAGCGAGATCACCACGGCGAGCGCGGTCAGAAGTGCCCGCGACAGCAGGCGGGGACGGGCGTTCATTCTTCGTTCGCTCCACTTCCCAGCAGGCGGAACTGTATCGCCACGATGACGATCATCAGGGCGAGGAGAACGACCAGCTGAGCCGACGCCTGGTAGGGATCGCTGAGTTCGAAGCTGCGGTGGAAGATGTCGTACATCAGGAAGTTGCTGCGGCCTTCCGGCCCGCCACCGGTGAGAATCTGCACCGGCGCGAACAGGACGAAGTTGGAGACGGTGTCGGCGACCAGCACGAACAGAAGCGGACGCCTGAGCATGGGCAGAGTGACCGAGAAGAAGGTGCGGAGGGGACCTGCTCCGTCGAGGCGGGCCGCCTCGTAGTACACCGGGGGAATGTCGTTGAGGCCCGCGATCAGGAACATCATCCAGTACCCGATGCCGATCCAACTGGCGAGCACGATGATCGACGTCATGACCTGGTCCGGGCTGGTGAACCACGGCTGCGCGGGCACCCCGAACACCTGCAGGAGGCCGTTGACCGGGCCGTCCGGGCGCAGGGCGATGCCCCAGACGATCGTGCTGCCGGCCAGCGGAACAGCCGCGGGCAGGAAGATGAGCGTACGCCACAGGCCGCGCCCCGGGAGGTTCTGGGAGAGAAGGACCGCGAGCAGGAGCGCGAGCAGGATCTGCAACGGATTGACGATCACGTTGAACACCAGTGTCTGGGTGACGCTGTTCCAGAATGCCGGGCTGGAGAACATCTCACCGAACAGGTCGAGCCCGACGAACTCCGGCTCGGCGAGACTGCCGGGAAGACCGCTGCGCGTGGCGTTCACAACCGCGACGACCGTGGGCCAGATCCGCAGCACCAGGATGAGAAGGACGGTCGGGAGGAGGAAGCACGCGGCGGCGATGAGGTCGCGTCGCGTGACGCTCCGACGCCTGCGTCTCACATCGACGGGCGGCAGCCCGGGGTCGTCGACGCGATCGGCGCGATCGAGTTCGTGTGTTGCCGAAGTCATCGTCTCTCTTCCTGATCGCCGGTACCGGGGCACGCACCCCGGTACCGGCGGCTGGTCTCACTGGCGGTACTTCGACCAGGCGTCGTCGAGTTGGGTCGACGCCGAGTCGAGGGCCGACGTGACATCCGTGCCGTTGATGATGTCGCTGAAGGTCTTCGTCATGATGTCCTCGAACTCCACGTAGCCCACGGTCTGCAGGCGGATCGTGGCGGTGGTGGCCAACTCGCTCTTCATCAGGTCGACCACCCCGGTGAACCGCGGGTCCGTGAACACCTCCGAGTCGTAGAACTTCGCCGAGCCCTCGAGGTTCGACGGGGGGACCGCCAACGCCGAGAGGTACTGCGCGTAGCCGCCGTCGTCGATGCCCATGAACTTCAGGAAGATCGCGCTCGCGTTGGCCTTCTCCACGGTCGCCTGGGGATTCATCCCGAGGGACCAGCCACCCGTGGGCGTCGCCGCCTCACCACCGGCGAAGGCCGGGAAGGGGGCGATGCCGAAGTCGAGACCCTGCTCGCCGACGAACTGGGTCCCCCACCAGGGACCGCCGACGTAGTAGGCGACCTTGCCCGCCGCGAAGAGACTGGGCGTGTCCGCCACCGCGACGCCACGGGGCGAGAGTCCGTCGGCGAAGAGGGACCCGTACCACCCGAAGGCCTTCTCCCACCCCTCGTTCGTCACGTCCGGCGTGAGGTTGCCGTCTCCGGTTCCGCCGGGACCTCCGCCCGCACTCTCGGCGAGCGGCTGCAGCTGGTAGTACCGGTCGATCTGGTCGAACACCAGTCCGTACTGCGCACCCGCGGCCTGAGCTTTCTCGGCATCCTCGGTCAGCTGTTCCCACGTCTCTCGAGCGTCCGGAGCCGCGCCGGGTGCGGCGATCCCGGCCGCCGCGAGGAGGGTCTTGTTGTAGTACATGATGTTCGTCGACGTCTGATACGGCATCGCGACGAGCTTCCCGTCCACGGTGGATGCCTGCAGGCTCGACGGATCCACCGCAGAAGCCAGATCGGGAAACGTGCCGCTCATGTCGGTCAGCCACCCGCGCGCCGCGTACGCGGCGGTCCGCGGCATGTCGACGTCGAAGACGTCGATGGCATCCTGCGACGAGGTCAGTCGCGCCGCCAGGACACTGTTGAAGTCATCGAAGGGCACCGCCTCATAGCTGACGGTGATGTTCGGGTGCGCCGCGTGGAAGGCGTCCAGCACGGGTTGGATCTGCTTCGCGTCGTACGCGGCGCCCGCGTAGGTGAGGGTGATGGGCTCGGTCGGCTCCGTCAGGCTGGACGGTGCGACGCCGTCGATGGTTCCCGACCCTCCCGAGCCGGCGCACCCGGCGAGAGCGGTGAGGGCGAGCGCTGTTCCTGTGCCGGCGGCAAGCCAGCGGGTCACGCCATTGTGAGATCGCATTTCGGGTTACTCCTTCTGCTGTGGTGGTCAGACGTGCGGGTCGGGCGTCGGGGAAAGGTCGATACGAGAGAAGAAGAGTCGACGGAACGCGTCGACATCGGTGTTCGTGGCAACCGTCGCGTTCGGGGTTCCGGGCACGGTGAGCGAGAGCCCCCGGTCGGCCACCACGAGGCCACGGGCCAGATCGCTGACCACCTCGACTTCCACGTGCGCGGCCTCCCATTCGCAGATGCCGGGGTCGAGGTGGGCCGCAATGACCAAGGGGTCGTGGAGGAAGCATCCGTCGGCGTGTTCCGGACGTCTCGGAAACGCGCGGGCGAGGTAATCGATCCACGCGTGCGTGCACTCCCCCGCCCAGAGGGAGAACGGGTCCGCCGACGCGAGCATGCGGTCCGCGTCCGCCCGCGTCAGCAGCACCCGGGAAGTCTGGTCGAGCCCGACCATGGTGAGGCGGCCGCCGCTGCGAACGACCTCGTCCAGCGCTTCGGGGTCGACGTACGTGTTGAAGTCCCCGACGACCGAGATGTTCTGCGCGTAGCCCGTCGCGCTCCCCGCCATCAGCACGAACTCACGCACGTTCGCCGCGAAGGTGGGAGAACGCTGGATCGCGAGCGCGAGGTTCGTCATCGGACCGATGGCCAGGACGGTGATCTCGCCGGGGAAACGCTCGACCTGTTCGATCATCCAGTCCGCCGCGTGAACCGAGGAGCTCGGGGCCCGCATCTCCTGGTCCTCGGGTCGGCCGCGGTGGCCGGGTACGGCCTCGAAAAGAGCGCGCACGGGTTCCATGTCGCGCGACAAGGGCGCCTCGGCGCCCGCGAGGACGGGGAGGTCGGGAACGCCGAGTCGGTCGGCGAGGTTCCGGGCGACGTGCACACCGGTCTCGAGAGTGACGTTGCCGTTGACGATGGTGAGGCCCAGCACCTCCACCCGGGGATCGCGCACGGCGAGGGCGATCGCGAGCCCGTCGTCGATGTCACTGCCGGGCTCGCCGAGGCCCGGGTCGGTGTCGATGATGACTTTGCGGGGGGCCATCACAGCACCGCCTCCGACTCCGCCGCGACGGCGATGCGAGCAACGGCCACGGTGCGCGCCGCGAGTTCGTCGATGGTGACGCGGTCGAAGTCGCGGATGCTGCTGCGCACGCGATGGTGCGTCGACCCCACGAGTTCCGCCGGGATGGCGTCGTCGCCGTGGAGCGCGCCGAAGACGCTCCCCGTCGTCGCGGCGGAAGAATCCGTGTCGCGACCGGCGGCGATGGTCAGAGCGACGGACTCGGTGAATCCGCTCCCCCAGAGGAGCCCGGCGGCGATCGCGGCAGCGTTGTGGATGGTGTGCACCCAGTTGTAGTGCCCGAGTTCGCGGTCGATCCAGTCGAGCCCGTCGACGGCGCTCGCCCCGCTGCGGTGGACATCGAGGATGCCGTCGAGCGCGGCGGCGAGGCGAGAACGGTCCGGCACGAATCGACGGGCGACGACGAGCGCTTCCTCGGCACTTTCGGTGGAGAACGCTCCGGCCACGAGTGCCGCCGCCCACGTCTCGCCGTAGATGCCGTTCTGCACATGGGTGAGTCGGGCGTCGACGAGTGCCATCGCGGCGGCGGCGGCTGGATCGCCGGGGTGGACGTAGCCGAAGATGTCGGCGCGGATGAGCGCCCCGATCCATTCCCGGTAGGGATTGTCGCGGGTTGCCGTGTCTGGAGCGTGGACACCGTGGACGAGATTCCGGTACGCCGCTCGCTCGGCGGTAAACGTCTGCGTGAACGGGATGCGGTCCAGCCACTCGTTGGCGATGTCCTCCGTGGTGAGCCGTCCGCCGTAGCGCTCCACGAGGTGCAGGCCGAGGATGGTCCAGTCGAGGTCGTCGTCTCTGGGCACGTCCGTGAATCGACCCGCGGCAGAGTACGGGGCGGATTCATGCAGGTGGGAGACCCCCTCGGGCAGCGGCTCGAGGAGTTCGACGTATCCGATTTGCGGCCACTGGCCAGCGGCGCGCAGGTAGGTCTCCACTTCGGTCCTCGACAGTCCCTCGATGGGCTTGCCGAGCGTGTTCCCGACGGCGCGACCGAGCCAGGCGCCCCTCACCCGTCGCGGGAAGTCGTCGCGATCGACCGGCCGGGGCTCGACGCCGGCGCCGAGGAGCTGCAGCGTCGTCGGGTCGCTGGGTTCGTCGTAGGGCCAGTCCGGTCGCAGTGGCGCGGCCGCGAGTTGCTCCCGGACACGGGCGAGGGCGTGAAGGTCGGACGCCGCCGCGGCGAGGCGCGCACGCGTCTGCAGATCACCGACGAGGTACCCGGAGTGGGCGAGCTGCTCCGCCTCGTCGGGGACGAGGTCGCGGGGGTCGAGGGCAGAGTGCACGACTGCTTCCTTCTGTGTCGAGGGACGTTCTGTGGGCGCCGGGACGGATCAGGTCGATTCGCGGGTCTGCAGCGTGTGCTGGACACGCACGTGCCGGTGCGTCGTCGTGATGCCCTCCGCGATGCGATGGAGGAGCAGCTCTCCAGCTGCCCGGCCGATCTCCTCCGCGGGGATCCGAACGGTGGTGAGCGCGGGCCGCACGAGGGCGGCGGCGTCGATGTCATCGACGCCGATGATCGCGATATCGTCCGGCACGGCCAGCCCCTGCCGCTGCGCGGCGTCGAGCGCGCCGATCGCCATCAGGTCGTTGGCACAGAAGACCGCGCTGGGACGTTCGCGCAGCGCCAACAGGCTGTTCATGCCGTCGAATCCGCTTTCGCGCGTCCAGTCACCGCGCTCGATCATCTGCGGATCCACCGGCAGGTCGAGATCCTGCATCGCGCGCAGGTATCCGAGGTGGCGGGGCTTGCCGGGCGTCTGATTCACCGGACCCGTGATGGTGGCGATACGGCGATGACCCAGGAGGTGCAGATGCACCACGGCATCCGCCGCGATCCTCTCGTCGTCGGCTGTCACCCAATCGATGGGAAGCGTGGAGGCGCCTGCCCCGACCGTGACGACGGGAATGCCGGCGTCGCGCAGGCGGGAGATGTCGTCGTCGACGTCGCTCACTGCGATCACGACACCGTCCGCGCGCCGCTGGATCGCGTCCGTGACGAAGGCCTCGGTGAGCGCACCCTCGCCCGCCCCGGCGTCGAACAGGATCACTACCTGGTTCTGGCTGGAGACCGCTGCCTGCAGGCCGCGCGCCAGAGACGGGTAGAACGGGTTCGTGATGTCCTGAGCGATCAGGGCGATGGTGTTGCTCCGGTTGCGGTTGAGCGCCTGCGCGAAGAAGTTCGGACTGAACCCGAGCTCGTCCATCACCTTCTCGACACGTCGACGCGTCTCCGCGGACACCGGACGGTTCCCCGAGAGCACGTGCGACACCGTCGTCTTGCTCACTCCCGCAGCAGCCGCGACAGCCTGAATGGTGACCGCCGTGGCGACGTCGCGCCGAGCGTTCGGGGAGTCCAAACTGGTTTTACGATCGGACACCGTCGAGCCTCCATTGGTCCGGATAAAGCCTCATTTGAGGCTGCAAACTGTTTGCAAACTAGTTTGCGTATGTTGAGAGTACCCCCGCCCACCCGGGAGGTCAATGGACGATTTCGAACGCGTCGCCCCGGTCTGCCTCACCGAGCACCGCGCGTACACCGAAGCGTCACTGGACAGAGCGCGCGAGCGGGTGTGAACTTCCCGTGTGAGCGCTCCCGCGATTCACGGAGCGTTCGCGTCACCCCCATTGGATGTCACACGAGAGGTTCGATCATGGGATTCGTCACCACAGAAGACGGCGCAGAGATCTACTTCAAGGACTGGGGTCCGAAGGACGCCCAGCCGATCATGTTCCATCACGGCTGGCCGCTGTCGTCGGACGACTGGGATGCGCAACTGCTGTACTTCCTCGACAAGGGCTACCGCGTGATCGCGAGCGACCGCCGCGGCCACGGCCGTTCGTCGCAGATCAGCACCGGTCACGACATGGACCACTACGCCAGCGACGCCTCAGCCGTCGTCGAGCACCTCGACCTGCACGACGCGATCCACATCGGTCACTCGACCGGCGGTGGCCAGGTCGCCCGCTACGTCGCGCAGTACGGCGAGCCGCAGGGGCGCGTGGCCAAGGCCGTCCTCGTCGCCGCTGTCCCCCCGCTCATGCTGCAGACCGACGCCAACCCGGACGGGCTGCCCCTGTCGGTGTTCGACGGCTTCCGCGAGGCCCTCGCTGGCAACCGCGCGGAGTTCTTCGAGGCCGTGGCATCCGGCCCGTTCTACGGCTTCAACCGCGACGGCGTCGAGACCCAGCAGCGCGTGGTCGACAACTGGTGGCGCCAGGGGATGACCGGCAGCGCCCTCGCCCACTACCTCGGGATCGCCGCGTTCTCGGAGACCGATCAGACCGAGGATCTGAAGGCCATCACGGTTCCGGTGCTGGTGCTCCAGGGCGACGACGATCAGGTGGTGCCGTATCGCAACGCCGCGCTGAAGCAGCACGAACTGCTGCAGAACTCGACCCTCAAGATCTACGAGGGCTTCCCCCACGGCATGCTGACCACGCACGCGGACGTGATCAACCCCGACATCCTGGCGTTCATCCAGGGATGACGCTCACCCGTGCGGTGGCGCACTCGGGGGTCCGGGTGCGCCGCCGTCCTCACCTTCCGAACGAGTGGACCTCCGCGCCCCGCACTCCGACGGGCACCATCAGGACGCGTCCCGCGAGGGGCTCCTCCCCCGCCGCGACTCCCTGACGCGAGGTCGTCACGTACAGGAGCGGAGTGCCGTCACCGCCGAACGCGCATGACGTAGGGTTCGTGACCGGCAGGGGCATCACGTGGTCGAGCCGCCCCGCGGCGTCGTAACGGTGGACGGCGCCGCCGCCCCACATCGCGACCCACAGGCCACCCTCGGCGTCGAGAGCCATCCCGTCGGGAGACCCCGGAGCGTCGTCCTCCATCCGCACGAACACTCGCGAGGCGCCGAACGTGCCGCGATCGGGGTCGTAGTCGTAGGCCCTGATCTCGCGGGACAGCGTGTCGGCGTGGAGCGCCGTGGTCCCGGCATCCGCCCACACCAGTCCGTTCGGGATCGACACCCCCTCCAGGGCGACGTGGACGCTCAGATCGGGGTCGAGGCGGTACACCCGCCCACCGCCCGGGCGCATGTCGTACGCCATCGAACCGCAGAACAAGCGCCCCGCCGCGTCGCACGCGCCCTCGTTCATGCGCACCGCGGGGTCGTCGAACACGGGGATCCTCCGCACGACGGCGAGGTCGTCGTCGAGCAGCGCGAAGCCGCGCTCGACCGCGGCGACGAACCCGCCGTCACGACGACGCCGGATCACGCTCAAGACGTCCGCGATGTGCGTGCGATCGACGGATGCCACCTCGCCGGCGACGGTGATCAGGTCGCCGGCGAGCATGTCGACGTGACGCAGCGTGCCGGTCGCGGCATCCCAGAAGGCGCCCTCGCCGTGGTCGACCTCGGGATCGCCGATCCATCGGGCCGCGGCCGCATCGGTCACGTTAGAGCCAGCCACCGTCGACCACCCACTTCTGCGCCGTGCACATCGCGGAGTCGTCGGCGGCCAGCCACAGAACCATGCGTGCCACGTCCGCGGGGTACACCTTGTCTTCCAGGCTTTGGTTGCGGCGGATGTGCTCTTCGGCCTCGGGCGTCACCCAGTCGCGCATCTGCCGCGCCGTCATGACCCACCCGGGAATGACGCAGTTGACGCGGATGCGATCGGGGCCGAGTTCGCGCGCCAGCGTGCGGGTCAGTCCCTCGATGCCGGCTTTGGCGGTGATGTACCCGACGAGGTCCGGGAGGTCGATGTGCGCACTGATCGACCCCATGTTGATGATCGAGCCGCCGCCCGTCGCCCGCATCATCGGGGCGACGGCCCGCGCGGCGAAGAAATGGTGGCGGAGGTTCACGGCCTGCCGGTCGTCCCAGTACGCCACGTCGAGCTCGTCGATCGTGTGGCGCAGGTCGTGCGCGGCGTTGTTGACGAGGATCTGCACGGGGCCGAGATCGGCGGCGAAACGCGCGATCGCGTCCTCGAGGGCGGGGATGTCCCGCACGTCGCACCGCAGGAACCGCGCGGCCCCGCCGAGCTCCGCGGCGAGCGCCTCCGCCGCGGCGACGTCGATGTCGACGAACCCGACGCGCGCGCCCTGCGCGACGAGGTGGCGGACGATCTCCTCGCCGAGCCCGGTCGCCCCGCCGCTGACGACGGCGACGCGTCCGGCCAGGCTGGGGTAGCTCGCATAGGTCATGCCGGAACACCCCCCGGCAGGATCACCGCACGTCCCACCGCACCTGCGGCGAGAGCGGCGAACGCCTCGTTCACCCCGTCCAGCGGGTAGCGGGTCCCGATGAGCTCGTCGAGGGGAAGGAGTCCCGCGCGGTACAGCTCGAAGATCGCGGGGAGATCCAGCGCCGGCACCGAAGAGCCGTACAGCGAACCGACGATCTTCTTCTGCCGCTGCACCAGCTCGTTGATCGGCACCTCGAACGTCTGCCCGACGGCGCCGAGCCCGACCGCGACCGCCGTGCCGAGCGGCCGGAGCATCCGCACCGCGGTCGCGAGGGTCTGCGGGCGGCCGACGGCCTCGATGGCCCACGCCACCCCGCCCGGGGCGATCGCGAGCACGTCATCGACCGGGTCGCCCTCTCCCACGAGCACCGTGTGCGTCGCCCCGAGGCGGCGGGCGAGCGCGAGCTTGTCCTCGTCGACATCGACGGCGATCAGCGGATACGCGCCGGAGAGCTTCGCCCCCATGATCGCGGCGAGCCCCACACCGCCCGCACCGATCACGACGACCGGGTCGCCCAGGCACCGCCCGATGACGTTGCGCGCGACCCCGACACCGGTGATCACGGCGCACCCCGCGATCGCGGCGATCTCGGCGGGGATGTCGTCGGGCACGGGCACGACGCTGCGCTCGTGCACGACGACTCGCTCGGCGAAGCTCGACGCACCGAGCAGGTGATGAACGGGTCCGTCGGTGTCGCGCATCCGCGTCGTCCCGTCGAGGAGCCCCCCGGACTGCGCCTGGACGGCGCCCATCTCGCACATGATCGGAGCGCCGACCATGCACTGGCGGCACCGCCCGCAGTTGGGACGCCACAGCAGAGCGACCCGATCGCCGACGCGGATCGCACCGCTCGTGCGCTCGCCGACCGCCCGCACGCGGCCGGCGCCCTCGTGCCCCGGCACGACCGGGAGCGGACACCGCAGCTCTCCCCGGAGGTAGTGCAGGTCGGAGTGGCAGACGCCCGCCGCCTCGATCTCGACGAGGATCTCCTCGGGGCCGGGGTCGGCGAGTTCGATCTGTTCGATCCGCGGGGGTTCGCCGGGCTCTCGCAGCACGGCGGCCTGGATCAGAGGCATCGGGACTCCTTCGGGGTCAGTGGGACTCGCGCATGACGGCCGGCCCGGTCGCCCCGACGAGGAAGTCGAGGTCGGCACCGGTATCGGCCTGCTGGACATGGTCGACGTAGAGCTGCTCCCACCCGCGCCGCGGCGAGGCATACGCCCCCGACGCGGGTTCGCGCGTCCGCAGCTCCTCGTCCGAGACCAGCATCCGCAGGCTCCGTGCGGCCACATCGAGGTCGATCAGGTCGCCGTCGCGGACGAGGGCGAGGGGGCCACCGGCCGCGGCCTCGGGGGCGACGTGCAGAACGACGGTGCCGTACGCGGTGCCGCTCATGCGGCCATCGCAGATGCGGACCATGTCGCGCACCCCGCGCTCGAGGAGCTTCCGTGGAAGCGGCATGTTCGCCACCTCGGGCATACCGGGGTACCCGCGCGGCCCGCATCCGCGCAGCACGAGGACGGAGTCCTCATCGACGACGAGGTCGGGGTCGTCGATGCGGGCCCGCATGTCTTCGACGGAGTCGAACACCACGGCCGGGCCGCGGTGACGAAGCAGCGCCGGAGTGGCCGCGGCGGGCTTGATGATCGCTCCCGACGGAGCGAGGTTGCCGCGCAGCACCACGATCCCGGCATCCGGCAGCAGGGGTTCGTCCGCCGTGCGGATCACCGCACGATCCCAGACCTCGTGCGCGTCGAGCTCATCGACGAACGGGCGGCCGGCGACGGTGATCGCTATGGGGTCGAGCCGATCCCGCACCTCGCGCAGGACCGCGAGGTAGCCGCCGGCGCGGAAGAGGTCCTCCATGAGGTACGTGCCCGCGGGTTGGAGGTTGACCAGGAGGGGCACGCCCTCGCCGATCGCGTCGAAGTCGTCGAGCGTGAGGTCCACGCCCACACGCCCCGCGATCGCGAGCAGGTGAACGACGGCGTTGGTCGACCCGCCGATGGCGGCGAGCGCGACGATCGCGTTGTGGAACGAGGCCTTCGTCATGACATCCGCGGGGGTGAGCCCTTCCCGTGCGAGCTCGACGATGCGGCGGCCGGTCGCGTGCGAGTACTCCAGCAACCGGCTGTCGGGAGCGGGGATGCCGGCGATGCCGGGCAGCGTCATGCCCAGCGCCTCGGCCATGAAGGCCATCGTCGAGGCGGTGCCCATCGTGTTGCAGTGCCCGCGGCTGCGGATCATCGACGACTCCGTCGAGCGGAAGACGTCGCCGGCGAGTCCACCGGCGCGCACCTCCTCGCTCAGCTTCCACACGTCGGTCCCGCACCCGAGGGGCCGGCCGCGGAACGTGCCGTTGAGCATCGGCCCGCCGGGCACGACGATGGCGGGGATGCCGACGGAGGCTGCGGCCATGAGGAGGGCGGGGATGGTCTTGTCGCATCCGCCGAGCAGCACCACCGCGTCGACGGGGTTGGCGCGCAGGAGCTCCTCGGCCGCCATCGCTGCCATGTTGCGCCACAGCATCGCGGTGGTCCGGACGGTCGTCTCGCCGATCGACACCATGGGCAGGTTGTACGGGATGCCGCCGGCTTCGTACACACCGTTCTTGACGCTCTGCGCGACCTCGTCGAGGTGCGCATTGCACGGTGTGAGCTCGGACGCGGTGTTGGCGATCGCGATGTTCGGACGCCCGTCGAAGGCATGGTCGGGGACGCCGCGGCGCATCCACGCGCGGTGGAGGTAGGCGTTGCGGTCGTCGCCCCCGTAGAACTCGGCGCTGCGGATGCCGCCCCCGGGTACGTGGTCGGTCATGGGGTGGTTCCTCTGTTCGGAGACGGCAGCACGAGCTCGCCGTCGCGGCGGTGCGGAATGCCCGCCAGGGCCTCATCGCGCAGGTCGGCGGGGAGCGCCTCGGCGGGCACCTGCTGGTAGGCGACGGGGCGCAGGAACCGACGGATCGAGGTGGCTCCCACCGAGGTGTACGTGTTCGTCGTCGCCGGCCACGGGCCCCCGTGGTGCTGACTCCAGGTCACGACGACGCCCGTGGGCCAGCCGTCGAAGACGATGCGTCCGACCCGCTCTTCCAGGGCCGCGACGACCGCGTCGATCGCCTCGCCCGGCTGTGCATGGAGCGTGCCCGTGAGCGACCCGCCCACGAGGGCGAGAGCGGCGACGACCTCGTCGACCTCGTCGTACTCCACGAGCAGCGTCACCGGGCCGAAGCACTCCTCGAGGAGCGCGTCGGACCGCTCTCGGAATGTGTCGATGCCGGTCGCGACGACGACCGCGCGCACGGGGCCGGACGCCTCCGAGGTCTCGCCCGCGACGACGCGCGCCGCTCCCTCCTCACGCAGACGATCCACACCGGGCGCGAACGCCGCCGAGATGCGATCGGTGAGCAGGGTGAACTCGGGGCGCTCCGCGACGCGCGCGCGCAGGCGCGGGTCGTCCGCGACCCCGCGGGGTACGAAAACCAGTCCCGGCTTCGTGCAGAACTGTCCCCCGCCGAGGGTGAAGGACGCGACGAGCCCGTCGATGATCGCGTCGCCACGAGCCGCGACGGCGCCGGGGGTGACGACGACCGGGTTCGTGCTGCCGAGCTCGCCGAAGAACGGGATCGGGTCGGGACGCCGCGCGATCTCGTCCATCAGCCCCCGCGCCCCCGCAAGGGAGCCGGTGAAGGCCGCGGCACGGACGGCCGACGCCCGCACGAGATCGAGGCCCGCCTGGCGCCCCTCGACGAGACCGAAGGCGCCCGCCGGGGCACCCGCGGCGGCGAGCGCGTCCGTCACGATCCGCGCGGTTTCCCGCGACAGCTCGGGGTGGCCGGAGTGCCCCTTCACCACGACGGGGCATCCCGCCGCCAGCGCCGCGGCGGTGTCTCCCCCGGCGACCGAGAAGGCGAAGGGGAAGTTCGACGCCGAGAAGACGGCGACCGTCCCGAGCGGCCTCAAGAAGCGGCGCAACTCCGGACGCGGCGGAACAGCGGCGGCGTCGACGATGGCCTCGAGGTACGCGCCCTCCTCGATCACTCCGGCGAACAGGCGCAACTGCCCGGTGGTGCGGGCCACCTCGCCGCGCAGGCGCTCAGCACCCAGGTGCGTTTCGCGGTCCGCGAGCTCGACGAGCGCGGGCGCCTCGGCATCCACGGCGTCCGCGATGGCACGGAGCCACCCGGCGCGGACCTCTCGGCTCGCGGCTCGGAGGGCCGGGGCCGCACCGGCGGCGAGGGCGACGACGTCGCTCACCCCGCCGCCGGCGCGGGCGGTTCCGGTCGCCTCACCGGGCATCGGGATCGACCACGATCTCGATCGGCGTGGAATCCGACACCTCCACGACGGCGGATGCCGTGCCGCTGTCGACGCGGTATCGGCCCGCGAACCCGTCGATCGCGACGATGCCGTCGGCGTCGGCGGTGACGTCGGTCGGCGCCACCCACCACTCGCCGCGGATGAGCGCGTGCAGCGCGTCGTAGGCGGGCTTACGGGTCCCGTCGGCACGGATGATGCCGGCGGGCGCTCCGAGCCACGACCCGTGGTCGGTGATGCCCCAGTAGGTGAGCGACTCGACCGCCGGGTTCGCGAGGACCGTGCGGTAGTGGCGCACGATCTCGTCGGCCTGACGCGCCTCCCCCTCGGGGGTGCTCGGCCACTCGTCGACGATGTAGTCGTTGAGGTCGACGATCTCGGGAGGCATGATCTCCCCCGACACCAGCGTGGTCTCGGTCATCTGCAGCGGCAGCCCGAAGGCGGCGAAGCGCTCCAGGATCTCTGCGATCTGGTCCTCGCCGCGGAAGCCCTGGTGCATGTGGGTCTGCACCCCGAGCGCATCGATCCGGATGCCGGCATCCAGACAGTCCGCGATGAGGCGCTCGTAGTCCGCCGACAGGTCGAAGTCGTTGAGCACGAGGCGGGCATTGGGGTTCGCCTCACGGGCGGACTCGAACGCCAGCTTCACCATCTCGACGCGTCCCTTGGACTGCGCCAATCGCGTGACGGCGTTCTCTTCGGCGGTGAACACCGGGAGGATCACCGCTTCGTTGATGGCATCCCACAGGTCGATCACCCCCGTGAAGTTCGCCACCGTGGTGCGGACGCGATCGCGCAGGACGTCCTCGACCTCGGTGTCGCTCAGGTCGAGTAGCCACGACGGCGTGAGCGTGTGCCACACGAGCGGATGGCCCTTGATCTGGACGTCGCGCGCGGCGAACCACTGGGCGGTGCGCTTCAGGCGGACCTCGTCGGTCTGCCCCCGCTGGGGCTCGTACCCGCGCCAGTAGAACGGCAGGGTGACCGCGTTGAAGATATCGAGGTAGTCGGCGGCCAGACGCTCAGGATCGAGCGAGAGCGCTCCCCCGAAGTGCTCGAGTTCACGCGCGCCCTCGAGATCGGGCGCGCCCCCGATCCACTCGAGGAAGTCGAAACCGATGTTGCCGAACCCGAAGGCGTGCGCGGTCTGCTCGACCCGCGCCCGGGCGCCCGCGAGGGGACGCCCGGACGGGTCGACGAGACGCGCGCGTCCACCGACGCGGCGCTGCGAGAGATCAGGCATCGGGCGTGGACTCCCCGCGCGCGCCCGGGTACCAGTCGGGAATCGTGTTCTCGGTCACCGCGATGAAGACGTCGTCGGGCCGCACACCCTCCGCCTCCAAGCGGCGCGCGACAGCGCGGAACGCCCGAGCCTTGGTCTCGTCGTCGTACATGCTGACCATGAGGATGCGAACGTAGAGGACGTCGCGACGCTCGCCGCCGAGGTAGTGGGGATCGGCGATGATGTGATCCGCGGGCAGCGGGTGGATCACCTGGAAACGGTCCTCGATGTCCATGCCCAGGCCTTCAGCGAGACCCTGATGCACGGCCTCGGCGTACGCCAGGCGCGTTTCCACGGGGACGGTCTCGGAGACTTCGATCGTGATGAGGGGCATCAGGCCCACACCTCCTTGGTGACGCGCACGTCGGCGCGGTTGCGGGCGGACTCTTCGATGGCGAGTCCGAGCAGGTGGTCCTGGCAGGCGTCCGCCAGGGAGTAGGGGCCCTCGGCTTCGCCGCGCGCCCAGCGCCCGGTGACCTCGAGGAAGGAGGCGACCGCGATGTCGTCCTCCGACAGGCGCGTGCCCACCCAGGGGTTCCGGTAGACCATGCGGCCCTCGAACGCGGCGGAGACGACCTCGTTTCCTTCGAGGTTCATGTCGACACCGGTGCGGCGGTACGTGATGGGCGAGGTCAGGACGCCCTCGCTCGTGAGGCGCGTCACGGAGTCGTCGACGATCTCACCGAGAGATCCGCGCACGACGAGGCGCCGAGCCAGCAACGGGTTCCACCACTGGTTGTCGACGAAGTCGTACAGCCCCATGCGGCCGTCGCCGAAGTCGATCGTGCCGATCGTCGTCGTGCGCGGCTGCGGCTGCGGGTTCTCGACCCACCCGTCGAACGTTAGGGGGTCGACCAGGGGGGCCGTGAACGTCCGCGCCGAGACGACGGCATCCGCCATCCCCGCGCTCAGGTAGGAGCGCATGATCGAGGTGGCGTGGTAGAGGTGCGTGGAGGCGACCTCGACCGCCGTCGGCTGACCGATGGCCCCCGAGCGCACGACCTCGAGGCGGGCCGCGTGTCCGGGCATGAGCATGTACTGCTCGGCGACCTGCACCCGACCCGACGCGCCGACCGCCGCCCACAGCTCGCGCAGGCCCTCGGCTGTGGGCGCCGGCGGGGTCTCGGCCAGGACCTTGGCACCGCGCTCGACGAGTTCGGTCACGACACCGGGCATCGAGGGCCACGAGACCGACGCGATCACGAAGTCGGGCTCGAGCGCCAGGACCTCGTCGATCGTCCGGACGACGGGGATGCCCCACCGCTCGGCCATGCGCTCGGCGGCCTCGTCGCTCCGGGCCAGGACGCCGACGGCCTCCAGACGATCGGGGGCGGCGGCGGCCATGCGGATGTGGAAATCGGACCGCCAACCGGTGCCGATGACGGCGAATTTCACAGGAGTGCTCAAGGGGGAGTCTTTCTTCTCGGGGAGGGAGGGAGGCAAGGGGGTGATCAGACCTGGCTCATGCCGCCGTCGACGACGAGCTCGACACCGGCCACGAAGCTGGACTCGGCACTGGCGAGGAAGGCGACCGCGGCCGCGACCTCCTCCGGACGCCCGATCCGCCGGAGCGGCACCATCTCGGCGACGGCCGCGGCCACCGCCTCCGAGCCGCCGGTGAACTGATCGAAACCCGCCGTGGCGGTCGGCCCCGGGCTGACCGCATTGGCGCGGATGCCACGCTCACCCAGCTCTGCGGTGAGAGTGCGGGCGAGAGAGCGGACCGCGGCCTTCGTCGCGTTGTAGACGGCGTGGCCCGGGCCGCCGTTCGTCCCCGCGATCGAGGACACCAGCACGATGCGGGCGTGGTCGTTCAGCAGGGGCGCGATCCGCTGGGCCGTGAAGAACGTGCCGCGGAAGTTCAGGTCGCTGACGTGGTCGAAGGCCGTGGCATCCGTCTCGGCGATCAGTGTCGCCGCGACATCGCGCCCGGCGTTGGCGACCAGGACGTCGACCCCGGGGCTGCGCTCCCGCGCCGCGGCGGCGAGCTCGTCGAGGCCGTCGAGGCTGCTGGCATCCGCGTGGAGCACCCGCACCCGGTCGCCCCACGCGGCGCGCGCGTCAGCGATACGCGCGGCGGTCAGCCCCGTCGTCAGGACGTCCGCGCCTTCGGCGAGGAAACGCTCGACGATGGCGCGACCGATCCCGGAGGTCCCGGCCGTGACCACGGCGAACTGCCCGGCGAGCAGCGCCCGCGTCACTTGAGCGCCCCCGCCGCGAGGCCGCGCTCGAAGGAGCGCTGGAGCAGGAGGTAGGCGGCGATCACCGGGACGGCCGTGATGACCGCTGCCGCCAGCACACCCGTCTGATCGTTCGTGTACTGGCTCATGAAGAAGGTCGGCAGCAGCGTCACGACCTGCTTGCTGGGGTCGTTCAGCATCAGGAGCGGCAGCAGGTAGGCGTTCCAGCTGTTGATGAGGGTCAGCACGACGATGGCGCCGGCGATCGGGCGGGTGAGCGGGAGCACGATGTGCCAGAACACCCGCACGATGTTGGCGCCGTCGATCCGCCCCGCCTCCATGAGCTCGTTCGGGATGCCGTTGAAGAAGCTGCGCGCCAGAAGCACGGTGAAGGGGACTTGCAGGGCCGCGAGCGGCAGGATGACGGCGATGAGTTCGTTGTACATGTCGAACCGCGACGCGGTGACGAACAGCGGGGTCAGCAGAACCGCCTCCGGCATCGTGAGCGCCACGAGGAGGAGCCAGAACCAGATCTCCTTGCCGGCGATGCGCAGCTTCGCGAAACCGAACGCGGCCAGCATCGTGCAGACGTAGACGAGGGCGATGGTCGAGGCGGCGATGATGATGCTGTTCAGGAAGTAGACGTGCACGATACCGGTGGCGAACACCTTGGCGTAGTTGCCGAAACCCTGACCGGCGAGCGATCCCTGCACCATCGCGATGAGGGGGAACAGGTACGGGAGCACGATCAGCGTCGCGAGGAGCTGCAGGCCCCAGCGGGAGGATCGGGAGCGGATGTCGAACACGGTTCAGGCTCCTTCGGACCGTCGATTGATGCGGTTCATCAGCAGACCCCCACCGACCGCCAGCACGAGCAGCGCGATCGAGATCGCGGCGGCGTAGCCGAAGTGCTTCTCCTGGACCATGGTCTGGAAGATGTAGGTGCCGAGGAACTCCGTGGCGTGGTTCGGCCCCGCCTTGGTGACGAGATACGGCACGTCGAACGTCTTCAGCGCACCGATCACGCCGAGGACGGCGAGTGCGACGGCCGTGCCGCGACACATGGGCCAGACGATGGACCAGAGCGTGCGGATGTTGCCCGCGCCGTCGACGCGCGCAGCCTCGAGGATCTCGGGCTCGATCTGACTCATCGCGGCATAGAAGAGGATGAACGTCAGACCCGTCCACTGCCAGATCGTGACGAGCATCACCACCACCATCGCGGTCACGTTGCCGGCCAGCCAGGGCTGGGTGATCCCGCCGAGTCCGATCGCGGTCAGGATGCCGTTGAACGATCCGTTGGCATCGAAGATCAGCCGGAAGACCGGAGCCATGGTCGCGGGTGCGAGCACGGTGGGGACGAAGATGACGACCTTGTACACGGGCGCGAGGTGGATGCGCGAGTGCATGATCGCCGCGAAGACGAATCCGATCACGGTCTGCGCGGTGAAGGTCACCACGAAGAAGATCGCGGTGTGCCAGATGGCCTGCCAGAAGACCGAGTCGGCGACCATGGCGACGTAGTTGTCGCCGCCGACCGACTCGGACGGGCTGAGGATGAAGCCGTTCCAGTCCAGCGTGGAGACGTAGCCGGTGTAGCCGATCGAGAAGTAGATCATCCCGATCACCAGCGCGAGGGCCGGGAGGATCCAGGGCAGACCGCCCGGGTACGGGGACCTCTGTCCGGCGCGGCGCGGAACGCGGCCGGGGCTGCGTCGTGACCGTCCGGCGGTCACGACGGTTTCAGTGAGGGTGCTCATGTGCTCTTCCTTGAGTGGGCAGGGCCCCTCGCGGGCGGGAGGCATCCCGCCCGCGAGGGGTGACGGCACGGGCTACTTCTGCGCGTCGACGACCGACTGCAGGCCGGCCAGGGCGGCGTCGATGGTGACGTCACCGGTGGCGACGCCGATCAGGGCGTCGCGGAAGGCCGAGTTGAGGTCGGCGGAGACCGTGGCGAACCGCGGCTGCGTCGACGCGGCCGCGACGTCGGTGTACTCCTGGAGCGCGGTCAACTGCACCTCGGGGTTCACCAGGTCGATCTCGTCCCACTGGGGCTGGATGCCGAGCAGCGACGGGATGTCGTTGAGGGTGTTGGCGACCGTCTGCTGCCCGGCCTCGGTCGTGGTCAGCCACGTGACGAACGTCTTGGCCGCGGCCTGCTGGTCGGACTGGGCGCTGATGGCCAGACCGTAATCGGCGTCACCGAACATGTTGCCCGTGTTGCCGGTGCCCGCCACATCGGGGAACTGGATCGGGATCATCGTGAACGGCTCGGGGTTGGACACGCCCGCTGCCTCCATGGCTCCGATCATGGTGTCGCGCACCGTGTACTGCGTGTACCAGGTGCCCATCATCACCATCGCGTACTGACCCGACATGAACGCGTTGCTCGCGTCGGGGTACTGCTGGAGCCCGACCGCGCCGTCCTGCATGATCCCGTCGTCGAAGAGCGACTTCCAGATCTCCATGCCCTCGGTGAACGCCGGGTCGGTGTAGGAGCGCTCGCCGAGCGAAGCCTCGATGTAGGCACCGGGCTCGACGTTCTCCATGATCGCCTCGAAGGTGTCCATGTCGAACGCCCACTGCCCCGCGCCCTGGACGAAGCAGCCCTGGCCCGCGGCCTGGAACGCGGCGCAGACCTCTTTCCACTCCTCGAGCGTCGTGGGCGGCTCCAGGCCCTGCGCGTCGAACATATCCTTGTTGATCCAGACGCTGCCCGAGTAGACCGAGCCGGCCGACAGTCCGACCACCTTGTCGTCGACGACGAGTCCTTCGACCCCGGATGCCGAGAGCTTGTCCTTCCAGTCCGAGCCCAGGGCGGCCTCGACCACGGGAGCGAGGTCGATCGCGCCGGCCTGGAACGTCTCGACGCCGCCGTTGGCCGAACCGGGCGCGACGTTGAAGATGTCCGGGCCGTCGGCCGAGGTGATCGCCGGACCCATGACGGAGTCGTAGTTGTCGATGGGCTTGGAGACGAACTCGACCGTGATGTCGGGGTACTCCTCGTTGAACGCGGCGATGAGCTGGTCGGCGACCGGCTTGTCGGGCGTCCATCCCCACCAGACGAGGTCACCCTCGGTGGCCGAGCCGGAATCGCTGCCGCCGGATCCGCCTCCGGAACAGGCGACGAGCGAGACCAGCGCGAGTCCCGTCACCGCCGTCACGCCGAGCCGGCGCCAGGACGATGTCTTCTTTGACATGGATCTTCTCCTCTTGTGCTGCAGGGGTACACGCCACGCGGTCATTGCGGGACGGCTGTGTGCATCGCAAGTTTTGGAACTATCAAGAACAACTTGTTACGCAACTTGCGTGTTTGTTATAGTAGATCCCGTTCCCCCACGGGGTCAAGAGCTTCGTGAGCGCGGGACGGGAAGAGGGTCACATGTCGCAGCGCACCGCCACGTTGGCGGAGATCGCCCACGTCGCCGGAGTCTCCGTCCCGACCGTCTCGCGGGTGCTGAACGGTCGTCCCGGAATCTCCGCCCCCAAACGCGAAGAGATCGAGAAGCTCCTCGAAGAGCGCGGCTACGAGAGGCGGAAGGTCCGCCGTGAGACCTCGCTGCTCGACTTCGTCATCGTGAGCCTGGAGACGCAGTGGGCGACCGAGCTCCTCCGCGGCGCCCAGGCCGAGGCCTCCCGCGCCGGTGCGGACCTCGTCGTCACCGCGACCGAGGGGACACCGGCCGGCTCGCCCGAGTGGCTGAAGCGCGTCGCCGGTCGCGGAACGGACGGAATCGTCATCGTCGTCTCCGAGATCGATCCGGTCGGCCGCGACGAACTGGCACGACTCAACGTCCCCGTGGTCCTCGTCGACCCGGTCGGCACCGACACCGAGTCGTTCGTGACCGTCTCGGCCGCCGACTGGTCGGGAGCGAGGGATGCCACCGACCACCTGCTCGACCTGGGTCACACGCGCATCGGCTTCGTCACCGGCCCACTGAACCTCGAATGCCACCAGGACCGTCTCGATGGCTACACGTCGGCGCTACGCCGCCGCGGAATCGACCCCGACCCGTCTCTCGTGCAGATAGGCGACTCGCTGACCTCCGGAGGGATCACGTTCGGGGGCAAGCTGCTGGATGCCGCCGACCGCCCCACCGCAATCATCAGCGGGTCCGACGAGCAGGCTTACGGCATCTACCTCGCGGCGCGCGAACGGGGCTTGCGCGTGCCGGAGGACCTCTCGGTCGTCGGCTTCGACGACGTCGATCTCTGCCGGTGGGTGAACCCGCAGCTGACCACGGTCCATCAGCCGCTCGCGGGCATGGCATCCGAGGCCACGCGCCTCGCCCTGGCGATGTCACGCGGAGAGAGCATCGCGCACCGACGCGTGCAACTTTCGGCGGAACTCGTCGTGCGGGAGTCGACGGCGCCACCGCCCGCGTCCTGATCCGCGGCTCCTGACCGCCGCGTAGGGGGCGCCAGGCGTTTCTTCCTTCCCGGCGAGCGACCCGACCCGGCGGTCAGAACTCGGTCACCACCGGACCCCCGCGGGAGCCTTGCGTGCGGATCGCGTCGCTCCACGCGAGACTCACCCCCAGCCGCTCCGAGAGGAGGCGCTGGACGTCGGCCGTGCGCTCGGGCGACGCGTGGACGGCGTGCGGGGTCACCCTCGTCGACAGGCAGTGCGCGACGAGCGCGCCCCCGGCTTCACCGATCGACCACTCGACCGGATGCAGGCGGTAAGCGCCGTTGGTGATGTGGGTGGTGCCGATGTTCTTGTTCACGGCGACCAGGTTCGTGGCATCCCGGGGGATCAGCGCACCCAGCGGGATCTGGAACGGGAAGCAGTCGATGTCGGTGTAGTTCCGACCGCTCGTCGAGGGGTGCAGGTCGATGCGATAGAACCCGATGCCGACCGCGTCGTCGAAAAGCGCCGAACCGGCACCGTCTCCCCGCATCTCGCGCCCGATGTGCGCCTCTGTCACGGTGAACAGCGCCCTGATGCGGCGGGACTCGCGGACATACACCTCTTTGGCGAGCCCGTCGGCGGTGCCGACGACGTCGCCGCGCGGCTGCACCTCGGGATAGCCCACGCCGCCGTCCGCACGCGGCGCCTCGGTCTGCAGCCAGTGGATGAAGGATGCTGTCATCTCCCGCGCCTCGGACAGCGCGAGGGCCGTCTCCTTCGCGGAGACCCCCACGAGAGGCCTTCGCCAGTAATCGATCTGCGGCCAGTTGACCAGCGTGATGTCCGTCCCGTCCCAGCCGGGTCGCATCATCCTGCGGGCCAGGATCCGTCGATAACGCCAGAGGTCGAGGTCGACGCCGTTCGCGGCACCCGACGGGTTCCCGACGAAGAGCGGTCGCTCCCGCGGGCGGAGGCTGATCGGGTGCACATCCGTCCAGGAGAACTGCGGGCCGGGCCAGCCCGGTGGAGCGTCGGTACGCCAGCGGTCGTAGGACGGGGGCCGGGCGATCGGCTCACCCGGCTCGGACCGGAGTTCGAGCGCGGCACACCATGTCACGGCCTGCTGATCGAGCGGATCCGCACGCTCGGGGGCGTGGAGCTCGCCCGTCTCGCCGGCACCCTCCGCTCCGATGACGTGGTCGAGCCCACCCAGACCGAGCAGGTCGCCGAGCTCGGTGGCATCCGCGAAGAAGGATGCCGTGATCACCGTGTCGTCGCCCGTTCGGCGATCCCGAACCGTGACGGCGATGACGCGCTCGCCGTCTCGTTCCATCGCGACCGGATCGTGGTCGGTGAGGACGGTCAGCATGCGCGATGCCTCCAGCGGCGAGAGCATCTCGCGCAGCACGAGGTGCGCGACCCTCGGCTCGTGGCAGAGCCGAGAGACGAAGCCGGCCCCCGGGTTGAGGGTCGCTGACCGCAGAGCACGCTCCGTCAGCGGGTAGGTGCGCCGGTAATGGTCTCGGATGCCCTCGCGCAGCCGGGAGTAGCTCGGCGAGATCGGCTGTCGGTCGATCCACTCGTGCTCGTCGGGAGGCACGGCTTGTGAAGTCAGCTGGCCACCGATCCAATCACTGCCCTCGGTGAGGACGACGCGGACGCCGAGCCGGGCCGCCGTGAGGGCCGCGGCCACGCCGCCGAGTCCGCCGCCGATCACCGCGAACGAGGTCTGCAGCTGTCGCACGCTCACGACGACACGACCCCGTCACCACGCGGGGGGAGCACGCGCCGGAGCCATTCGAGCCGGGTCTGCTCCCACACGGCCTCGCCGCCCTCGTGGCCGTTGTAGGGATACACCTCGATCGCTTTGTCGATGCCGCCGTAGGCGTTGAACGCCCCGAAGACGGTCCGCGGGGGACAGTTGCGGTCCATGAGAGCGACGGAGAACAGCGCGGGAGCGGTCGCCGAGACGACGTGGTTCACGACGTCGACGTACCCGAGGGTGCGATGCACGGCATCCGCCATCTCACGCCGCACGCGAAGGTAGCGCACCACCTCCGCGGAGGGGTCGGCGTCGGTGAGCCGCGTCGCCGCGGTCTCGATGTCGCAGAGGAACGGCACCGCGGCCAGAACGGCCGACACGTCGCCATGCAGACTCGCGACGGCGAGCGCCATACCCCCGCCCTGGCTCGTCCCCTCGACGGCGATGCGCCGGGCATCGACGCCGGGCAACGAGGCCACGGCATCCACCGCCCGCACGGCATCGGTGTAGACGCGGCGGTAGTAGGCCGTCTCGGGGCTGCGGATGCCCTTGGTCATCCAGCCCGGGATCTCGCCCTCGAAGCCGGGGACCGGGTCGGGTGTCGCGCCTCCCATGCGCCCGATGCCCTGGCCGCGGGTGTCCACCGAGAGGTGGGCGTAGCCGACGAGCGGCCAGATCACGGGGTCCAGCGCCCACCCGCGTCCTCCGCTGTAGCCGTGGAACTGCACCACGATCGGTGCTCCGGCCGCCGGGCGCGAACGCGGGACGCGGAGCCAAGCCCGGATGGGGTGACCACCGAAACCCGGGAAGGAGACGTCGTACGTGTCCACGGCATCCAGGCCCAGGTCGAGCGGGTCGATCTCAGGTGCACGGTCGTGGGTGCGCGCCTCGGCGATCGTGTCGCTCCAGAACCGGTCGAAGTCGTCGGGGCGCTCGACGGAGCTGACATGGGCGCGGAGGGCGTCGAGGGGGAGGTCGAACTGCATGGTCTCACCTCACCTCCGCGAGACGTGCACGCAGCCACGCCGCGGCTCGCGCGGTCCACTCCCCCGCGGGGGTGTCGCGGGCCAATGCCACACCGTGCACGTCGCCCGGGTAGACCCACAGCTCATGGGGTGCCCCGACGGCGGCCATCGCCTCGGCGAGCGCACGGGCGTGCCACACCGGCACCGTGGGGTCGTCCGCGGTGTGCCAGATGAACAGCGGTGGGGACTGCGGGCTCACGAGGGTCTCGAGCGAGAGCGCCGCGCGCTCCCGCCGGGGCGAGTCGGGACCGAGGAGAACGGTCGCCGAGTCGGGGTTCGGGGTGGCGAGGAGACTGACCACCGCGTAGCCGAGGATCGCGAAGTCCGGGCGCTCGACCGCGGCGGCATCCGGCGTGAGCGCCGCGAGCCCGGCCAGGTGGCCGCCCGCGGAGAACCCGATCACGCCCACCGTCGCCGCTCCGCGCGCCCGCTCCTCGGCGATCTCGTGTTGAACGTGCCGCAGAGGCTCGGGATGCCGGGCGAGAACCGGGTAACGCACGACGCGGCTGTTCCATCCCAGCTCGCGCAACCACGCCGCGATCGGCTCCGCCTCGCCGTCGGCGTGTCGGCGGTATCCGCCGCCGGGAAGGACGAGCACGGTTCCGCGGGCATCGAGGGTCACTGTGGGCGCTCCCATCGCAGGGTCCGTAGGCCGAACGGCCGCACGATCAGGTCGAGAGCGTCCGTGTCGGCCCGCTCGGACCACAGGTCGACTCCGTCCAGTGGCCGTTCGAGCACGTCGGTCTCGCGCACCGCCGCAACCGCGAACCGCGGACGCAGTCGCGCCGCCGCCCGCGTCCCGGCGGCTTCGTAGAGTCGGACGACGACGTCGCCGCTGTCGTCCTCCGCGAGCTTCACGGCATCCACGCGCACGCTCGGGCTCTCGCAGTCGACGAGCAGCGCGAGGGCCTCGATGCCGCGGTCGTCGGGAAGACGTCCGAGACGCGCGCTCTCCTCGACCGCATCGACGAGGCGCGGAGCGGGGAGGACGGAGGAACGGAAGGCGTGGCGGCCCTGGTCGGTCTCGGGGTCGGGGAAGCGCGGAGAACGCAGCAGCGACTGGCGCACGCGCACGGCTGCCCCGCCCCCGATCCGGGGCAGCCGTGTCACGTCGTGGCCGGAGATGGCGTCGTTCGCGACGGCTGCGCCGAAGCCGGACTCGGCCACCCGGACCCACCGGTGCGCCGGCACCTCGAACCGCGCCCGGTCCCACGAGGTGTTCTGCACGATCGGTCGCTCCACGAAACCGTGCGCGATCTCGTACGCGGCGCGATCGGCCACCACGTCGAGCGGGAACGACAGCTTCAGCAGCGTCCGGCGCTCACGCCAGTCGACGTCGGTCTGGACCTCGAGCGCGCGGCA
This sequence comes from Microbacterium enclense, assembly GCF_004022425.1. Lineage (GTDB taxonomy): Bacteria > Actinomycetota > Actinomycetes > Actinomycetales > Microbacteriaceae > Microbacterium > Microbacterium enclense_A. Next base: position 110,716 of record NZ_RBZY01000001.1, read on the forward strand.
TCCGGTCGTCACCACGAACCGCTGGACGAAGCTCGACGCTCCGTGCCGTCGGTGCACCTCGACCCACGCGGACTCGGCGTCGACGTGGGTCGTGATGCGCTCGACCGCTTCGACATCGACGACGGTGTCGACATAATCGCGCTCCAGTTCCCACGCTTCGTAGATCGATGCGATGTCGCGGTGCAGCTGTAGGAGGCCGACCGCCGCGCCCGGGGCGACGAGGTCGCGCCCGGTATCCGCGTCGATGAGCGAGACGACCAGCCCGCGCTCGTCGATGCGCGCCCGGATCAGCCCGTTGTCGATGACGATGTCTCCGTCTTCGGCGTCGAGGCCGGGGCGGGGACCGGATGCCACGACCTCGGGGGCGGTGATACCGAGCCGCGCCGCGGACGCGTCGATGATCGCGCCGAGTTCGGCACGGATGGCGCGGTGCGCCTCGCGCATCTCACGGTGCACCCAGGCGATCGACGTCCCGGGAAGGACGTCGTGGAACTGCCCGAGGAGGACGGTGCGCCACAGGCGCCGGAAGTCGGCGGAGGGGTAGTCGGCGTCGCCGAGGACGGTGGCCGCCGCGGCGAGCGCCTCGGCCACCTGGAGGAGATGCTCGCTGCGGCGATTGCCCGCCTTCATGTCGTGCTGGGCGGTGTACACGCCGCGGTGGAACTCGAGGTAAAGCTCGCCCGTCCAGGTCGGCGGGTCGGGCAGCTCCGCCGCGGCCTCCGCGAAGAAGCGGGCGGGCGAGCCGAGCTCGACGCGAGGAAGACCCTCGAGGTCCCGGACCCGGCGCGCCGCCGCGAGCATCTCGGACGTCGGCCCTCCCCCGCCGTCGCCGTATCCGAACGGGACGAGCGACAGCGTGCCGACGTCCTTCTGCGTGTACTGCTCGGCGCTGCGCACGAGGTCTTCCGCGCTGAGCTCGGCGTTGTAGACGTCGACCGACGGCATGTGGGTGAGCAGGCGCGAACCGTCCGGTCCCTCCCAGGAGAAGGTCGTGAACGGGAAACGATTCGTGTCGTTCCACGACAGCTTCTGCGCCAGCATCGTGCGCTTGCCCGCCGCGCGAGCGATCTGCGGCAGCGCCGCGCTGTAACCGAACGAATCCGGCAGCCAGACCTCATCGGTCTCCACGCCGAACTTCTCCGCGAAGTACGTCGTGCCCTCCAAGAACTGTCGTACGAGCGACTCCCCCGACGGGAGGTTGGTGTCCGGCTCGACCCACATCCCGCCCACGGGGAGAAAGCGCCCCTCCGCTACTCGCTCGCGGATGCGGGCGAACAGGTCGGGGTAGTCCTCCTCGATCCAGGCGTACTGCTGTGCGGAAGAGGCGGCGAAGACGAAGTCGGCATCCTCCTCCATCAATGCGAGCGCGTTGGCGAAGGTCCGCGCGGCCTTGCGGCGGGTCTCGCGGGCGGGCCACAGCCACGCGGAGTCGATGTGGGCGTGCCCGACGGCGATGACGCGATGCCCACCTCCCCCGGTCCGCGCGGCGAGAACCGGCGCCACGGCGGCCCGGGCCGCGACCGCCGTGCCGCGCACGTCGTCGGGATCGCTCGCCGTGAGAAGGCGCGCGAGCGCGCGCCCGATCGTCGCGGAGCGGGCGGACTCCGCGTCTCCCACGCGGAGCAGGCCCAGGAGCGTCTCGACGTCGCGCACGAGTTCCTGCGTTTCCGGGTCGATGAGTTCCAGCCGCGCCCCGCCGTACCGGTACAACGGGTCGGCGGGAGCGGTGTCGCGGTCACCGAGCAGCGTCGGCCCGTTGTTCAAGCGGGTGCCCGTCAGATCGCCGGGGGCGAAGAGCACATCGGGATTGGCGGATGCCTCGATCAGGCGCACGAACCGCGATCCGGCCGGAACGCCGACGGGGAGCGCACGATTCATCGGTTCGACCGCACGCAGGATCCGGCCGTCTTCGCTCCACACCGTGCCCTCGCACTGGAAGCCGGGACGCAGGTGCGTGAAGCCGAGGTCGACGACTGCGCGGACGCGGTCGGCATCCCAATCAGCCGGAACGCGCCCCTCGAGACGGAACCACCACGTCGACCAGGGGCGCCCCCACGACTCCCCGTCCGTGAACGGTCCGTAGGTCGCGGCGGCAGCGACCTCCCACGGCACGGGCTCGCCCGGCGCCTCCCACGCGGTCGTGCCGATCGGGGCGGCGGCGACCACGGTGGCCGGGCGAAGCCACTCGTCGAGGTGGCGCCGCGTTCGCGCGATGATGCGGTGGAGCTCAGACGGCATGATCGGCCTCCTGGCGGTACCACCACGGCAGCCCGAGAACAGCCAGGTCCACCGGACCGCCGTCGACGAGCGACCGGTTCCCCGCGATGCCGACGGCGACGGCGCGGACTCCATCCCGCACGTCGGCACGGCGACCCAGCGGGTCGGGCAACGGCTCCGGGTCGAGCAGATCGCGGAGCAACCGTTCGTCGCCGCCGCCGTGGTGGCCGCCGCCGTCGAGGATCGGGACGGCGCGGGCCTCGCCCCAGTGGTTCTGCACGAGCGGTGTCTCGCCCTCCACCCGCTCGGGGGTGTCGCTACGCACGTCGGAGTAGCTCGGGTCCACCACCGCGGGGCTGCTCACCGCGGCCCGCTCGACGACACGCAGCTCCGCCCGGCCGCGTGTGCCGTTGATCGCGACCGTATAGCCCTCCCACGGCGCGTGGGCGTTCAGGGAGTACGTCAGCGTCGCGCCGCGTGCGTAGTCGACCACGAGAGCGAGGTTGTCCTCGATCGTGATCCCGTCTGTGAAGACATCCTGATCACGGACGTAGCCGTCGTACCGCTCGTTCTCGAGGTACAGCTCCGCCAGCCCGGGGATCGTGCGCATGTCGAGCACAAACGGATCGTCGGTCGACGGCCCCTCGCTGCCGCGAGGCGGGCGGGGGCCGACGCCGCGGCGCTCGGCGTTCTCGGCACCGTAGAAGCGCAGACCGCCGCGCGCGTAGACCCGCGCGGGGGTGTCGTCGATCCACCAGTTGACGAGATCGAAGTGGTGGCTCGCCTTGTGCACGAGCAGTCCGCCGGAGTCGTCCTTGCGCCGGTGCCAGCGACGGAAGTAGTCCGCCCCGTGGACCGTATCGAGGAGCCATTCCACCTGGATGCTGGTGACCTCGCCGATCGCTCTCGACGCGACGAGCTCCTTCAGGGCGGCGTTGCGTGGCGAGTAGCGGTAGTTGAACGTCGCCGTCACACTCCCACCGGTCTCGTCGACCGCGTCGGCGATCTGGCGACACCCCGCGGCCGTCGTCGTGAGCGGCTTCTCGACGATCACGTCGGCACCCGCGCGCAGCGCACGGGACACCAGCTCGGCGTGCGTGGCATCCGGGGACGACACAATCACGCGGTCGATCCGTTCCGCGGCGATGACCGACTCCAGCTCGTCGGGCGTGAAGGCGCGGGGTCGCCTCGCTCCCGCGGAGCTCGCGATCCGCTGGAAGTGCGCGACGCGTCCCGCGTTGGGGTCGCCGATCGCGCACAGCTCGGCGACGTCGCGATGCGTATCGACGATCCCTCGGATATAGGTCTCGGCACGCGCACCCGCACCGATCAGCGCGTAGCGCAGGCGTTGGTGGGTCATGACGCCTCCTGGAGGGTGGATGCCATCGTCCCGACCACCGTCTGGTGGCCGGCCCCGACGCGCACCGCGTCCCGGCCGGGCAGCTGGATGACCGCCGTGCAGTCGGGCGGCACCTCGGCCTCGAGGCGGACGGTATCGCCGTCTCGCTCCCATCGCACGCGGATCGTGCCGTGCGGGGACTCGAGCGAGCCCGCCGCCCACGTCAGGCCGCCGCCCACGAGGGGAGAGACGGCGATCTCGCGGTAGCCGGGGGTGAGCGGGGCGATCCCGACGATCCTCCGGTGCAGGAAGTCGGCGACCGCGCCGAGCGCGTAGTGGTTGAAGCTCGTCATCTCACCCGGATTGACGGTTCCGTCGGACAGGAGCGAGTCCCAGCGCTCCCAGATCGTCGTGGCCCCGAGCGTTACGGGATGCAGCCATGACGGACTCTCGGTCTGCATCAGCAGAGCGAAGGCGGCATCGGCGTGACCCGTCTCGGCGAGCGCGTCCAGGACGAACGGCGTACCGGCGAAGCCTGTCGAGATGCGGTGGCCCGACGCGGCGACCAGTTGCGCCAGGCGGTGACCGGCGCGCTCGCGGTCGTCGTCCGCGAGCAGATCGAACACGAGCGCAAGCGCGTAGACGGTTTCGCAGTCGCTGCGAACGATCCCGTCCGCCACGTAGTGCGTGCGGAAAGCGGTGCGCACCCGCGCGGCCAGCGCGGCGAAGCGTTCCGCGTCGACGGCCTCCCCCAGGATCCCGGCGGTGCGGGCGAGGGTGGAGAACGTGCGATAGGCGCATGCGGTCGCGACCACCCCGGGATCCGCGCGAGCGAGGAAGGGGTCCTCGGGCGGAGCTGTGGGATCCAGCCAGTCGCCGAATTGAAACCCGGTGTCCCACAGCCCGGTGGGCGACAGGCGCTCGGCGATGCGACCCGCGTGGGCGGTCATCGACGAGTACTGCCGCTCGAGGACGCTGCGGTCGCCGTACGCGCGCCACAGCGCCCACGGCACCCACACCGCGGCATCCCCCCAGATCGCCGTGTCGGTCGCGGGGAGCCCCCCGTGCGCGGGGTCGTACTTGAGCGTGTCGGGCACGACATGCGGCACACGCCCTCCCGCGAGGTCCTGCTCGACGGCGACGTCGCGCAGCCAGTCTGACAGGAATTCGTTCGTGTCGAAGAGGAAGGACGCCGTCTCGGCGAACACCGCGATGTCGCCCGTCCAGCCGAGTCGTTCGTCGCGCTGCGGACAGTCGGTGGGGACGTCCACGAAGTTGCCGCGCATGCTCCACACCACGTTCTCGTGCAAGCGGGACAGGAGCGGGTCGGAGCATGCGAAGCGCCCGATCCGTCGCATGTCGGAACCGATCACGACAGCCTCGATGTTCTCGTCCAGAGGAGGGGCGGACACCGGCCATCCGCTGACGCCGGCATAGCGGAAGCCGTGGAAAGTGAGGGTCGGCTCGAAGGCGTCGTCGCCGCCGCTCAGGAAGAAGCGGTCCGTGGCTCGGGCGCTGCGCAGCGGGCGGACAGCGAGCTCTCCGTGCTCGAGAACCTCCGCGTGCCGCACCGTGACGATCGCTCCGCGCGGTCCGCGCACCCGCACGCGGACGTACCCGACGAGATTCTGGCCGAAGTCGACGATCGTCTCTCCCGAGGGCGACATCCATGTGCGCTGCGGCGCGACCGTGGCCACACGACGCACCGGAGGTGCGAGGTAGGGCTCCAGTTCTGCCCGCGGCTCGTCCGCGAGGACGACCGAGCGGCCGACGGCGACGCCATCCGCGAGGAGCCAATCGTCCGCAAGCCCGGCATCGACCGTCTGCCCGTCGTAGAGATCGGCACTGCGAACCGGGCCCTCGCTCCACTCCCACGATGCATCCGTCTCGACCGTCTGCACGTGCCCGTCGGCGAACGCGATTCGAAGCGAGGCGAACACCGCCCCGCGGTCGCCGTAGATCCGGGCCTGGCCGGTCCAGCCGAGACGCCCGCGGAACCACCCGTCGGCGAGCTGCACCCCGAGAACGAACCGCTCGGAGATGAGCGCAGCCACGTCGGTCTCGGCGTACCGGAGCCGGCGCTCGTACGCGGTCCAACCGGGCACGAGGAGCATGTCGCTCGCGGGCGTCTCACCGATCCACGCCTCCGCGACGCCCTCGGCACTCCAGTGCAGAGTGGCGCTGACGATCTCGCCCCGCGGACGGTCCAGCTCGACCACGCGGCGGAAACGCGGCGGGGTGTGGGTCTCTTCCGAGGCCGCGATGAAGGCGGCGATCATGACACGCTCGTCGTCGAACGGCCGACCGCACCGGAAACGGAAGGAGGCGTGACGGGCGCAACGTCGCCCACGGTCGACGGACGCACCACGAGCTTCGGCTCGACGATGCGCTGCCGCGTCGGGAACTCGCGCGTGGGAACCCCGAGCTCGGCCAAGAGCAGATCGACGGCGGTCTCCCCGACCGTGTCGCCCGACGTGCTGATGGTGGACAGCGGGATTGCGGCGACCGCGGCGATGTCGTCGCCGTCGAAGCCGATCACCGCGACATCACGCGGTACCTCGACCCCGCAGGAGGCGAGCCCGCGCACCACACCGAGACCGACAAGGTCGTTGACGGCGAACACACCGTCGGGGACCGCGGATCCGCTCGTGGCGAGCTCGACGCCGGCCGCGAACCCGGCGTTCATGCTGCGCTCGTCCGCTCGGACGGCGATGAGCGTCGCGCCCGCGGTCTCCTCGACGGCCCGACTCGCTCCGTCGAAGCGCTCGCTCACCTGCTTGACGCTGAACGGACCCCCGACGAACGCGATACGACGTCGGCCGATGTCGAGCAGGTGGCGCGCGGCCAGGTAGCCGCCGGTCGCGTCGTCAGCCGACACCGAGGCGATCTGGTCGGAGGTCGACCGTCGGCCGCTGATCACCGCCGGCATCCCCCGGCGCTTCATCTCTTCGAGGCGCGGCTCGAGCTCTTCCAGGGTCGCGATGATGATGCCCGACACGCGCTTGCGCTCGAAGAGGTCGAGATACTCGAGCTGACGCCGCGTCGACCCCGCGGAGTTCGCGATCAGCACGGTGCGCCCGGTCTCCAACGCGCGCCGCTCGATCGCGTCGGCGATGACCCCCGAAAAGGGGTTCGTGAACTCGAACGCGATGTACCCGATGGTTCCGGTGTCGCCCGAGCTGATCTTGCGGGCGGCGTCGCTGGGCACGAAGTGCAGCTCGGCAATGGCACGGGCGATGCGCTCCCGCGTCGAGGCGGACAGAACATCGGGGTGGTTCAGATAGTTGGACACGGTGGATCGGGAAACCCCCGCCGCCGCCGCGACATCTGTGATCGCTGCACGCTTCGTGTTCATGTCCGTTCGCCTCCTTGCGCCTCGGTCGGACTGATCGAGTGCCGCGGAGGGGGAGGAATTGAACTGGTTCAGAACCAGCGAGACCTCGGGCCAATCCGCCGCTTCCCGCCATTGTGGGGCGTAAGTGCCTCTCTTCGCAATTCGAAAATACGGCGAAGATTGACACTTGTTGAACCGGTCCAACTCCACTACGGTCAAGGTGCGCCGAAGCGACGCACAGCAGCGTCGTCTATCACCCCACCTCGTCACGCCCCGCGCGGACGAGTGATCGACCCGACATTACGAAGGAGTAATCTCATGTCCCATTCCCTGCGCCGGCGGGCGGCGGGAACCGCACTCGCGGTCATCACCGTCTCCGCTCTCGCCCTCACCGGCTGTGCCGGCAGCGGAGGCGACACCGACACCGACGGTTCCGTCACCATCACGGTGGGCGGCAAGCCCGCGGCCACCGACGAGGCGGGCCTGAAGGTCTTCGAATCCAAGGTCGAGAAGTTCCAGGAAGCGAACCCCGACATCACCATCGAGGGCAGCGAGACCACCTACGACCCCACGACGTTCGCCGCGCAGGTGGCCGGCGGCACACTACCCACCGTGATCGGAGTGCCGGTCACCGACATCCAGTCGCTCATCTCGCGCGGCCAGGTCAAGGACCTCTCGTCGTTCTACGAGTCGGACGACGCCCTCAAGCAACTGAACCCGAGCGTCGTGGCCAACGTCCAGAGCCCGGACGGCGCCTATTACGGCGTGCCGGTGAGCGCGTTCACCCTCGCACTCATCGCCAATCGGTCGGTCCTGACTCAGGCCGGCATCGATCCCGACACCGTGTCGCTGGAGACCTGGGACGATGTGGCAGAGGTCGCCAAGACTGTGACCGACAAAACGGATGCCGCGGGCCTCGCCCAGCTGTCGACGAAGAACCTCGGCGGGTGGACGCTCACCGCGATCTCCGCGGCCATGGGCGGCCTCGTCGAGGAGACCGAGGACGTCACGACCGTCGCGACGGTCGACAACCCCGCCACCGCCGATGCGCTGGAGTACCTCTCCGATCTGCGCTGGAACGACGACGCCCTGGGCAGCAATTTCCTGCTCGACTTCGACACCGCCGGTGCCGCGATCGGGTCGGGCCAGTACGGCCTCATGGTCGGCGCATCCGAGTGGTACAACCAGATCGTCCGGAAGTTCGGCATGACCCCGACCGACTTCGGCCTCTACCCGCTGCCGCAGGCGTCGGGCGGGCTGGGTTCCCTCGGTGGCGGAACGGTCGCGATCGTCCGGGCGGACGCGACGGATGCCGAGGCGGCCGCGGCCGTGAAGTGGACCGAGTTCTTCTACCTGAACAAGTTCGTCGACCTCGACTTCGCCGCCGAAGAAGCAGCGGCCTCCGCCGCGGACGGCGCCCCGGTGCCGCGCGTGGGTCTCCCCGTGGTCGACGAGCAGCGATACGCGGACTACCTCGAGGCGATCGACGCGAGCATCAACGTCCCGCTGGACAACCTCGAGGTGTACTACTCGGCGACCCGCTCGCCCGACTTCACCGTCGTGACCGAGCCCGCGGTCGAGGCCCAGCAGGTCTACGCCCTCCTCGACACCGTCCTGCAAGCGGTGCTGACGGATGAGAACGCGGACATCCCGACGCTGCTGGCCAATGCGCAGAAGCAGGCCGAGACGATCGTGAACGACGCGCAGGCGCAGTAACGCCCCGCCGGGTGCGGGTGGTGGCATCCCCGTCACCACCCGCACCCACCCGTCAGGTCGGCCACGCAGGCCGACAGACCCGAAGGAGGAGTCCTGTGACCTCGATGCTTTCGCGAGCGGTCGACGAGACGGCGGACACCGTCACCGAGGATCGGTCGCCCGCGCGGCGCCGGGGCGGCGTCCGCACGGGCGGGGGG
>NZ_RBZY01000010.1 GCF_004022425.1 Microbacterium enclense
GCGGCGGCAGCTGGTCGCCGGCTCGCGCGGCGATCACGAAGTACGCCGCCGCGCAGACCGCCGCGCACAGGGCGAAGACGGTCCCGAGCAGATCGAACCGTGCACCGCTGATGTCGACGACGAGCACGAGTCCGACCATCGCCACGATCGACCCGACGATCACGAGCGTCGACGGCGCGCGCCGTGTCCGCACCCACACCGCCACGACGAGGAGCACCGGCGCGATGTACTGGATGAGCAGGGCGACGGCGACGGGCATGCGCTGCATCGCGGCGAAGTAGAAGACCTGGCATCCGGCGACCGCCGTCAGACCGAACGCGACGATGAGCAGGCCGTGGCGGCGCAGGAACCCCGGCTGGCGGCGCAGTGCGCGGATGAGCGCGGGGGACAACAGGAGGGATGCCAATCCCATCCGCACGAGCAGGACCGCGCCGAGCGACCATCCGCCCTCGAGGAGCGGCTTGACGAACGGGCCGCTCGAGGAGAACGCCAGCGCCGAGCCGACCGCGATCGCGAGTCCGGTGACGGCACCGGATGCGCGGTGGGTCGGACGTGGGAGGGTGGCGGAGGAAGAAGTCATGCGAGCCCGCTGTCATGAGTCAATTACGTTTACACTCGTGACAGTAGAGCCTTCGCCTGTCAGGAGTCAACATGGTCTTCATTCGTGACACCGAGCTCGTCCTCCGCGCCACGGTCGAGCTGGTCAACACGCTCCCCCGCACCGAGACGACGGGGAGCGACGCACTGGTGTCGATGGACCAGCTCGACGACTTCGCGACCCGTCACGCCTACACCGGCTCGCGCACGCGCGACGACCGCGAGCTGGCGGCGGTACGTGGCATCCGGTCTCGCATCTACGAACTGTGGACCGTCGGCCGCGACGAGGCCGTGCCGCTGGTGAACGCGATGCTCCGCGACGGGAAGGCGCTCCCCCAGCTCGTGCGCCACGACGACTTCGACTGGCACATCCACGCGTCCGACCCGTCCGATGCCCTGGCCCAGCGCATGCTGGTGGAGACGGCGATGGCGTTCGTCGACGTCATCCGCGCCGACGAGTACGCGCGCGTCCGCGTCTGCGACGCCGATGACTGCAGCGGTGTCTACGTCGACTTCTCGAAGAACGGCTCGAAGCGCTACTGCGATGCGGGCAACTGCGGGAACCGCATGAACGTCAACGCGTATCGCCGACGCAAGGCGGACCAGCCGGTCTAGACGTTCGCGTCGTCGAGGAACGTGCGGATCGCGGATGCCGCCGCGGCCGGCGTCTCGTAGTGGATCAGGTGTCCGACGTTCGGGATCTCCACCAGCTCGGCGTCCGGGAACAGCGTCGCGAGATGACGTTCGGCTTCGATCGGGGTGATGTCGTCCTTGTCGGCCGCGATCAGGAGCGTGCGCTGCGCGATGCGGGGGGCGAACTCCCGCACGTCGTGCGACACGCTCGTCACGAACGCGTCGTGGAGAACGTCGCGGTCGGCGAAGCGGGAGAAGTACGTGTCGTGCTGCTCGTGCACGAACCGGCGCAGGTCGGGGTCGCGCGTCTTGGCCATGGCGATGCTCATGACACGGACGATCACCCCATTGCGCAGCAGCGCGTCACCGAGCGGACGGGGCAGGCGCGCTCCGGCGAGGTAGTAGAACACCGCGAGACGCGTGAGCACCCCGCGGGGCCCCTCCAGCGCGGGCGCGCCGATCGGGTTGACGAGGATCAGCCGCGGCGTCGCGAGCCCGCCCGCGACGGCCGCCGAGGCGACGATCGAGCCGAACGAATGTCCCAGCACGATCGCGCCCGGAGCCTCGGACTCGACGAACGCGCGCAGCCACTCCGCATACGCGTCGAGGTCGTGGGTGCGCCCGGGGAGCGGGGCCGTCTCGCCGAAGCCGGGGAGGTCCGGAGAGATCACCCGGATGCCGGGAAGGTGCGCCACCACGGGCTCGAGTCCGTGGTGCTCGCCGCGGAACCCGTGCACCGCGACGACCGTGGTGGCCGCGGCGTCGTCACCGTAGATCCAGTAGGCCGTCGTCGAGCCGAGGATCTCGGCCTCGCGCCGGGCGACCGGGATCGCCGCCAGGAGCGGGGCGTAGGGGTTCGGCATCCGTCGATTCTAGGCGGGGCGGGTGGACGCGCCGCGGTGCGGCTCGGGGGCGCGAGAACAGGCGGCGCGACAGAAACAGGGCGATTTGGCCGGAATCCGCCTGTTCCCGGCCCATCACCTGTTCCGCGCGCCTTCACCACCCGATTCGGTGCGCCTCGGGGGTCGTGTCGGTGACCCCCTCTACGGTGAGCGCATGACCACGTGGCAGGCCGAGCCGCTCCCGATGTTCCAGACCCCGGAGTGGGCGCGCGTCGTCGGGGTGTTCGACCTCGAGACGACCGGCGTCGACGTGGTGAACGACCGCATCGTCACGGCGCACGTCGGGGTCCTCGACGGCAGCGGGCACGTGATCGACGCACGCGACTGGCTAGCCGACCCCGGTATCGAGATCCCGGCCGGCGCGGCGGCGATCCACGGTGTCACGACCGAGCGGGCTCGCGCGGAGGGCGCCCCGGCGACGACGGTGGTCGCCGAGGTCGTCGAAGCCGTACGGGCGCTGCTCGACGCCGGTATCCCCGTCGTCGCGTACAACGCCCCGTTCGACTTCTCCATGCTCAAGTACGAGGCGCTGCGCCATGGCATCCCTCCGATCGAGGCGCCGTCACCGGTGATCGATCCGCTCGTCGTCGACAAGACCTACGACCGCTACCGCCGCGGTAAGCGCACGCTCACCCAGGTCGCGGCGCACTACGCGGTGCCGCTCGACGCCGCGCACGAGGCGTGCGCCGATGCGGTGGCCGCCGGGCGCCTCGCGCTCGCGCTCGCCGAACGCTACGCCGCGTGGCTCCCGCCGACCGTCGACGAGCTGCATACGCGCCAGATAGCGTGGGCGCGCGCGCAGGCGGCGAGCCTCACGGAGTACTTCGTGAGGATCGGGCGTCTGGATGCCACGGCTCCCCCGCTCGACGGGGCCTGGCCGATCCGCTGAGACGCGGTTCCGCTCACCGGTTCTGCGCCCGGCCTTCGCCGCCGGCGGCGATGTCGGACCCCCTCATTAGTGTTCGATCATGGAGTTTCCGGCACCCCCGAGCGAGCGGTCGCACTCCACCGACGCATGGTCCGGGATGCCGCGGCCCGGCGACGGCGTGCTCCAGTCGGACGCCGACACCGCATGGGCGATCGCGCTCGGACTCCTCGACGATGACGATCCGGAAACCGACTCAGGGTGCGCGTCATCCCACGGCCCGGCCGCGTTGCTCGATCGCCTGGAGGAGTCATGCGCCGCTCGACACCGGGTGACCGCCGCCGAGTACGACCTGATCTTCCGCATCCTGCAGGATGCGGCAGACGACCCCGACACGTGGGTCGGCCCCGACCCCACACTCGACGGCCTCTGGCACGACCCGCGCGGTCGTACGATCGCGGCCGTCCGGCGTGACCGCCTCGACCTGGCCGAACGAGCCGCTGTCGCCGAGATCGCGGTGCGTCTGCGCCTCGCCGAGCAAACGGTACGCACGCGCGGCGCGCAGGCGGCGGTCCTTCGCGAGCGCTGTGCTCGCATCTGGGCGGCGTTCACCGAGGGGCTCGTGTCCGAACGTCACGCCGTCGAGACCGCCCGACTCGCCGCCACGCTGCCCACCGAACCGGCGTCGTGGGAGGCGTTCGACACCGGCGCGATCGAGCGCGCATTGCGACTCTCCCCCGCGCGCTTCGCCACCTCGGCGCGGGCTCTGCGCGAGCGGGTGCACGCCGAGTCCCTCGAGACCCGCCATTGTCGCGCTCGCACCGACCGGGGCGTGTGGATGACCGCTGAACTCGACGGCATGGCGACGCTCACCGCGTTCCTTCCCGCCGATCGCGCCGCCGCCGCGATGAACCACCTCGACCGGACCGCACGCCATCTGGCCACGGCCGAGGGCGATGACCGCACGCTCGCGCAGCTCCGCGCCGACGTGTTCGCCGATCTGCTCGTGGGAGCCGGGCAACCCTCGGATGCCGCAGCCGACGCGCCACCGGCCACGGTGGATGCCGCGGGCCAAGACTCCCCCCAACTGGCGACCCCGCGGCCGACGCTCCGCGCCGCGGGCACCCCGACTGCACCCGCACGCCCCAGCGTCGTCGTGACGATCCCGGCCCTCACCCTGCTGGACGCCGACGACGCGCCGGCGACCCTCGATGGCTACGGCCCCATCGACCTCGACACCGCCCGTCGCCTCGCAGGCGAAGCGCCGTCGTGGATCCGCGTACTCACCCACCCCGTCACCGGGGTCCCCCTTGCCCTCGACCGGACGACCTACCGCGTACCGGCGGCCCTGCGGCGCTGGCTTGGGATCAGCTCACCGACGTGCGCGTTCCCCGGGTGCGGGCGCCCGGCGAGGGATTGCGACCTCGACCACCTGCACGCGTTCAGCGACGGCGGCACGACCGCCGACGACAACCTCGACCCCGAGTGCCGTCACCACCACCGCATGCGCCATGAGACGCGCTGGGCCGCGAGCCGCGACCCTGACACGGGCGACCTCGCGTGGACGACGCCGCTCGGCGCGCGGATCGACGCCGACCCGCCGCCGTTCTAGGTGCAGCACGTCTCGCCCGCCGGACCAGCGGGCCATGTGCGGGGTGCCAGCTCTGGTCTTCCGTGATGCCGGCTCCCCCACGCCGACCGCGCATAACCACCGCCGCCGCCGCGTTCGCTGGCGCGCCGCGCACCCCGTTGCCCGACGGCGCCCCTGCACCCTGCACGCCGGTCTGCCACGGCCACGGGAGGTTCCGTGCGAGCGCACCTCCCCCGGAAACCACGGAAGCCCCCATCCCGAAGGACGAGGGCTTCCGCCGAAGATCGCTGAGACTCAACGACCGCCGAAGTTCTTGAAGCGCTGGTTGAACTTCTCGACGCGACCGGCCGAGTCCATGATGCGCTGCTTACCCGTGTAGAAGGGGTGCGAAGCCGACGAGATCTCCACGTCGATGACGGGGTACTCGACGCCGTCGAGCTCGATCGTCTTGTCGCTCGTGACCGTCGAACGGGTGAGGAAGGTATCGCCCGAGCCGAGGTCGCGGAACACGACAGCCTTGTACGTGGGGTGGATGTCAGTCTTCATGGGAAGTCCTTTGAGAAGTGGTGCCCTGGATTCTGCCAGGACGGTCAAAGTCTGCGGCGCCGGAGGCACCAAAGGACGAGTCTACCAGGCCGGACGCCCGATCACGACGCCGGCCGCGGGGGTCAGGCCGAGGCGCGCGCCGCGTAGCGGCCGGCATCCTGGCTGAGGGTGATTTCGACCCCGAAGGTGGCGGTCAGGTTCTCGGCCGTGAGCGCCTCGGACAGGGGCCCGGATGCCACGACCTCGCCGTCACGCAGGAGCAGCACGTGCGTGAAGCCGACGGGGATCTCCTCGACGTGGTGCGTGACCATGATCATCGCCGGAGTCGTCGGGGCCTGCGCGTAGCCGGAGAGGAGGGCGAGGAGCTCCTCGCGCGCGCCGAGGTCGAGGCTCGCGGTCGGCTCGTCGAGGAGCAGCAGCTCGGGGTCGGTCATGACGGCCCGCGCGATCTGCACGCGCTTCTGCTCACCGTCGGACAGCGTCCCGAAGGTGCGGTCGGCCAGGTGGTCGAGGCGCCATTCGGCGAGGACGCGCAGCGCGCGGCGCTCGTCGATGTCGTCGTACTGCTCGCGCCAGCGACCGGTCACCGAATACGCGGCGGTCAGCACGACGTCGAGCACCGTCTCCTCCGGCGGTACGCGACGCGCCATCGCCGACGACGCGAACCCGATGCGCGGACGCAGCTCGAACACGTCCGTGCGCCCGAGACGCTCGCCGAGGATCGTCACCGTGCCCGACGTGGGGTGGATGAGCGTGTCTGCCAGCTGGAGCACCGTGGTCTTGCCGGCACCGTTCGGGCCCAGCACCACCCAGCGTTCATCGTCGGAGACGGTCCAGTCGAGGTGGGAAACGATGTCCCGGGCGTTCCGGCGGACGACGACGTCGGAGAACTCCAGAACCTGCGGCATGCGTCCAGCCTAACGGGCGGGACGGTCCGATCAGAGCGCGCCACCCCGCCTGGGGAGAGCCGCAGGAAACGCTGCCCCCGTACCGAAGCGCCCCGCGGCCGACGGCCGCCTACCGCCCCGCGACCTCCGCGTACAGCGCCGCCGTCGTCTGCGCGATCGCGGCCCAACTGAAGTCCTCGATCGCGCGCCGGCGTCCGGCCTCGCCGTACGCCCCGGCGCGCTCGGCATCCATCACGACCTCGGTGAGCACACGGGCGAGGTCGTCGACGAAGCGCTCGGGGTCGACGGGCGTTCCGGTGCCGTCCTGCACCTGCTCGATCGGAACGAGACGCCCGGTGACCCCGTCGACGACGACCTCGGGGATGCCACCGGTCGCGGTGCCCACGACGGCCGCGCCGCAGGCCATGGCCTCGAGGTTCACGATGCCGAGGGGCTCGTAGACGGACGGACACACGAAGGTCGTCGCCGCGGTGAGGATGGCGCACAGCTCGTGGCGGGGCAACAGCCGGTCGATCCACACGACGCCCTCGCGCGTCGCCTGGAGACCGCGGACGAGCTCCTCGACCTCGGCCAGGATCTGCGGGGTGTCGGGCGCGCCCGCGCACAGCACGAGCTGCACGTCGGGAGGCAGCTGCTCGGCCGCCCGCAGCAGGTAGGGAAGCCCCTTCTGGCGCGTGATGCGCCCCACGAACACCACCGAGGGCCGCGTGGGATCGATGCCGGCGGAGGCGAGGAACGCGTCGTCGGACACGGGATGCCACGCCTCGGTGTCGATGCCGTTATAGATGACGCGCACCTTGCCGGGGTCGAGCGACGGGTAGCTGCGCAGGATGTCCTGGCGCATGCCCTCGCTCACGGCGACGACCGCGGCCGCCCCCTCGTAGGCGGTCTTCTCGATGTAGCTGGACACGGCGTAGCCGCCGCCGAGCTGCTCGGCCTTCCAGGGGCGCAGCGGCTCCAGGCTGTGCGCGGTGACCACGTGGGGGATGCCGTGCAGCAGAGAGGCGAGGTGACCGGCGAAGTTCGCGTACCAGGTGTGGGAGTGCACGACATCGGCTCCGGCGACGTCCGAGACGATCTCGAGATCCGTGCCGAGCGTCTGGATCGCCCCGTTGGCGGAGGCGAGTTCCGCCGGCACCGCGTACGAGGTCGTGTCGGCCTCGTCGCGCGGGGCGCCGAACGCCCGCACCTGCACCTCGGTGCCCTCCGCGCGCAGCGCCCGGACCAGCTCGGTCGCGTGGACGCCCGCTCCCCCGTAGATCTCCGGCGGGTACTCCTTGGTGACGACATCGACGCGCATGAGACGAACCGTAGCGCAGCGCAACCCCCCGTGCGCGCCGGTTCCCGGGATCGCACCGGACCCCTAGGGTGGTGCCATGCCTGCAGCGCCGAAGGTCTTCGGAATCATCCTCGCCGGCGGCGAGGGAAAGCGACTCATGCCCCTCACGGCCGACCGCGCGAAACCGGCCGTGCCCTTCGGCGGCCAGTACCGCCTGATCGACTTCGCGATCTCGAACCTCATCAATTCGGGGCTCCGCCAGCTCGTCGTCCTGACGCAGTACAAGTCGCACAGCCTCGATCGCCACATCTCGCAGACGTGGCGCATGTCGCCGATGCTCGGCTCGTACGTGGCATCCGTCCCGGCCCAGCAGCGCCTCGGCAAGCGCTGGTTCTCCGGCTCGGCCGACGCGATCCTGCAGTCCATGAACCTCATCCGTGACGAGAAGCCCGACATCGTCGTCGTCATCGGCGCCGATCACGTGTACCGCATGGACTTCGCGCAGATGCTCGACGCGCACATCGCCTCGGACGCGCGGGCCACGATCGCCGGCATCCGTCAGCCCATCTCGCTGGCGAACCAGTTCGGTGTCATCGACACCGACCCGAGCGACCCCACGAAGATCCGAGAGTTCCTCGAGAAGCCCCAGAACCCCGAGGGCCTCGCCGATGCGCCTCACGAGGTGCTCGCGTCGATGGGCAACTACATCTTCGACGCCGATGCCCTCGTCGAGGCCGTCACGCACGACGGTGAACTCCCCACGTCCGCGCACGACATGGGCGGCGACATCGTGCCCTACTTCGTCAACCGCGGCGAGGCGGCCGTGTACGACTTCCAGCGCAACGACGTTCCCGGATCCACGCCGCGCGACCGGTCGTACTGGCGGGACGTGGGCACGATCGAGTCGTTCTATGACGCGCACATGGACCTGATCTCGACCCTGCCCATCTTCAACCTCTACAACGACGACTGGCCGATCTTCTCGCAGACCTTCAACGCTCCCCCGGCGAAGTTCGTGCGCGACTCGGTGGGCCGCATCGGCAACGCGATCGATTCGATCGTGTCGCTCGGATCGGTGCTGTCGGGCACGCATCTCGAGCGCAGCGTCGTGGGTCCCTGGGCGCTCGCCGGGGGTGGGTCGACGATCACCGACTCGGTGCTGTTCGACGGCGTCCAGGTCGGTGCGGGTGCCCGTATCCACCGCGCGATCCTCGACAAGAACGTCTCCCTCGCCCCGGGCGCGACGATCGGCGTCGATCGCGAGCGCGACCTCGCGCGCGGCTTCACCGTCACTGAGACGGGCATCACCGTCGTCGGCAAGGACGTCCGCGTCGACGGCTGATCAGGATGCCGGAAGGGGCGGTGACCGCGATGGTCCACCGCCCCTTCCGTATGAGAGCGCGCGTCAGACGCCGACGCGAGCGAACGCGTCGCGGCTGATGCCCTGCGACAGGACGCGCTTCGACCATTCGCGCGCGGAGTGGAGACTGTGGTCGCGGTAGTTGCCGCAGCTGAACGCGTCGGTACCGGGAACGTCGTCCCACTCGACGTCCTCCGCGATCGCACGGAGCGAATCTGCCACGGCCGTGACGACGTCGCCGAGATCCGGCTCGCCCCACATGATGAGATGGAAGCCGGTGCGGCAGCCGAAGGGCGAGATGTCGATCACGCCGTCGATCCGGTCGCGCAGGAGGCTGGCGAGCAGGTGCTCGATCGTGTGGATGCCGGCGGTCGGGATCTCGCCCTCGTTCGGCTGCACGAGCCGCACGTCGAAGTTCGAGATGACGTCGCCGCGCGGACCCGACTCGGTGCCGATCAAGCGGATGTAGGGGGCGAGAACGGCGGTGTGATCGAGCGTGAAGCTTTCGACATCGGCCATCGGGGAATCCTTTCAGCGGCGGGCACGTGCTCATCGAGCCTACGCACGGTGCTCGCGGCCGGGGCGGCGTGGGTCGTCGCGTGACCGGATAGGGTCGAGGCCGTGCCCGACACCGCTCGCTTCCTCGTCGTCCTGGATGCCGATTCCACCCTCATCCGCAACGAGGTGATCGAGCTCCTCGCCGACGAAGCCGGTCGTGGAGAAGAGGTGGCCGCAGCGACCGAGGCGGCGATGCGCGGCGAGGTCGACTTCGCCGACAGTCTGCGCTCGCGCGTCGCCGCGCTCGCGGGCGTGCCCGTGGCGGCGTTCTCGCGCGCGATCGCCCGCATCGAGCCGACCCCGGGCGTCCGCGAGCTGACCGCCGCGGTCCACGCCCGCGGAGGTGTCGTCGGTGTCGTCTCGGGCGGGTTCCACGAGGTGCTCGACACCGTCGCGCCCGACCTCGGCGTCGACGTGTGGCGGGCCAATCGGCTCGCCGTCGCCGACGGGACCCTCACCGGCCACGTCGAGGGACCGATCGTGGATGCCACGGCCAAAGCCGACACGCTGCGCGAGTGGGCCTCCGCCCACGGCGTGCCGATGCACCTCACGTTCGCGATCGGTGACGGCGCCAACGACCTGCGCATGATGGAGGAGGCGGGCCTCGGCCTGGCCTTCAACGCCAAGCCCGCCGTGCGAGCCACGGCCGACCTCGTGATCGGTCCCGTCGACCTCGCCGAGGTCATCGCGCTCCTGCCGCGCTGAGGACGAAGGTTCCTGCCGCGATGTCGGGGGTCCCGCGTATGGTCGCGCCATGGACGTCATTCTGGTACCGGGCCTGTGGCTCGATTCTTCGTCGTGGGATGCCGTGGTCCCCGCGCTCACCGAGGCGGCGCACCGTGTGCACCCGCTGACCCTCCCGACGCAGCCCGACGCCCGCATCCAGGACTGGATCGACGCGGTCGTCGAGCGGATCGACGCCGCGGCGGAACCCGTGGTCCTGGTCGGACACTCCGGCGGCGGCAACGTCGTCTGGGGTGCCGCCGATGCCCGGCCCGATCGGGTCTCGCGGGTGGTGTTCGTCGACACCCTCCCGCCACCACCGGGCGCGATGATCTCCGAGTTCCCCGTTCACGGCGGCGTCGTGCCGTTCCCGGGGTGGGAGTTCTTCGACGAGCCCGACATCGCCGATCTCGACGCGGAAACCCGCCGCCGTGTCGCCGCGGCCGCGATCGACGTACCCGGCGCGGTGCCGACAGACCCGGTCCCCCTGTCGGACGATCGGCGCTGGGGCATCCCCGTCACGGTGCTGTCGGGCCGGCTCGACGCCGATGGCATCCGGGAAACGCTGGCCGACTGGGGCGCGTTCGCCGACGAATTCGACGCGCTCCGCGATGTCGAGGTGGTCACGCTCGGTTCGGGGCACTGGCCGCAGTTCTCACAGCCTCGGTCCTTCGCCGAGAAGCTGAGCGCGGCCGAGCGCTGAGCGGGGGTCGTCGGGCCCTCAGTGCCCCATCCCGAGGCCCCCGTCGACCGGGATGACGGCGCCGGAGATGTACGCGGCGTCGTCGCCGGCGAGCCACGTGACCACGCCGGCGACCTCGTCCGGCGAGGCGAAGCGCCCGGCGGGGATGTTCTTCTTGTACTCGGCCTGGGTGTCGGCGGGGAGCTCGGCGGTCATGTCGGTCTCGATGAAACCGGGGGCGACCACGTTCGCGGTGATCCCTCGCCCGCCGAGCTCACGGGTGAGCGAGCGCGCGAATCCGACGAGCGCGCTCTTCGACGCGGCGTAGTTGATCTGTCCCGCCGAGCCGTACAGGCCGACGACGCTCGAAATCAGGATGACGCGCCCCCAGCGCGCCTTCAGCATGCCTTTGGACGCGCGCTTGACCACGCGGAAGGCTCCACCCAGGTTCGTCGAGACGACGCTGTCGAAGTCGTCCTCGCTCATCCGCAGCAGCAGCGTGTCCTTGGTGATACCCGCGTTGGCGACGACGACGGCGATGGGTCCGAGCTCGGCCTCGATCTGCGTGAACGCGGTATCCACGGCGGCGGCGTCCGTGACGTCGGCGCGCACGGTGAGCGTGCCCTCCGGCCCCTCGCCCGAACGCGCGGTGACCGCCACGCGCCACCCCTCGGCCACGAAGCGCTCGGCGATGGCTCGTCCGATGCCGCGGTTTCCTCCGGTGACGACGACGACGCGGTCCTGGGACATGTGAGACTCCTGCGGTGCGAGGGACGGAACCGGCCCAGCCTACCCAGGCTCCCCACCCGCCCGCCGCTGTCGCGGCGCGGGCCGTTTGACACGGCCTGCACCGCGCTGGAAGCCTGGGGGCAGCACGACGAAAGGGACGACCGTGAGCGACGACCAGAACCCCTCCCCGCGCAGCGCAGACGACACGCCCGCGTCCCCGGAGGCGGGCGGATACCCCGCTCCGCCGGCACCGCCCGTCCCGCCGTCCGCGAGCCCCGACGTGCCGCCCGCACCCATCCCCGCTCCGTCTCCGCACGAGACTCCCGCCGCGCCCTCGTACGACGCCGCGGCGTATGGACAGCCCGCTGCCCCCGCGTACGGCGCCCCGGCCCCCGGCGCCGCGCCGTACGGAGCCGCGCCGTACGGAGCCGCGCCCGGCGGCTACGGTTACGGCTCGACCGTCCGCACCAACGCCCTCGCGATCATCTCGCTCGTGGCATCCATCGCCGGGTTCCTGTGGATCGTCCCGGTCGTCGGCCCGATCGCCGGTGTCATCACCGGGCACATCTCGCTCGCGCAGATCAAGCGCACCGGCGAGAAGGGGCACGGCATGGCGCTCGCGGGCACCATCGTGGGGTGGGTGGGTATCGGGGTGCTCGTGCTCCTCGCTGTCACCCTCATCGTGGGCCTCTCGATCGCGGCGAGCAACTCATCTCGATACGGCGCCTAAACGCGTCCCGTCCCCGTGGGACGGGCGTACCCTGGGTTCACCGTGAAGACATCGCCCCATGCCCAGTCAGCGACGTCGCTCCCGCAGGCCCCGCGGGAGGACGCCGGATCCCGATTCACCAAATACATGGTGATGATGGGAATCCGCATCGCGTGCTTCGTCGCGATGGCGGTCGTGACCCCCTACGGCTGGTACACGTTCGTGTTCGCCGCCGGAGCGATCTTCCTCCCCTACCTCGCGGTCATCGTGGCGAACGTGGGACAGGACGCCGAGGTGTCCGCCGCTGTCAACCCGGAGCGCATGATCGAAGCGGCGCCGTCCGCGCCCGTCGCCCCGGCGGCGGAGGCGCCGAACGTCATCCGCATCACCGAGACCCCGCGGCTCGAGCAGCCGCGCGACGACCGGTCGTGAGCGACGCCCCCGTCGACTGCTCCCGCGCCGGCTGCCGCGCACCGGCCGAGTGGGCCATCCGGTGGCGCAACCCCCGGATCCACTCCGTCGACCGTCGCAAGACATGGGTCGCGTGCCCGGAACACGTCGGTTACCTGCGGGAGTTCCTGAGGGCGCGCGACTTCCCGGTCGAAGTCTCCGCCCTCGCCGGAGACCCGGCGTGAGCGCCCGCACGATGCCCGCGGCCGGTCGCTGGGCGATGTACGTCGGCGTCGCGATCCTCTTCGCCATCGCGTGCGCGTTCCTCTCGAACTGGCAGTTCCTGCGCAACGCCGAGCGCAACGAGCAGCTCCGTCTGGTCGCCGACAACTACGACGCAGCCCCCGTCGCCCTGGGAGACCTGCTCCCGCCGGGCGATGAGCTGTCACCGGGCGACGAGTGGCGTCCCGTGCGTCTCACCGGCCAATACCAGACCGACGACGAGCTTCTCGTCCGCAACCGCGCCCACGGCGGGTCCGCGGCGTACGAGGTTCTCGTCCCGCTCCGGCTCGACGAGGGGCGTGTGCTCCTCGTCGACCGCGGCTGGTTGCCGCCAGGCTCCCGTCAACCAGAACCGGATGCCATCCCCGCACCGCCGAGCGGACAGGTCGAGGTCGTCGTGCGCCTGCGTCCCGGCGAGCCCGTCCCCGCGTCCGGTCGCACCGCCGAGGCAGGACAGGTGCCGACCATCAACCTGGGGCTGGTCGCGGAGCAGACGGGACCCCTGGAACAGGGAGCGTACGGTCTGCTGGTCTCGGAGAGCCCCGCGCCCGCCGAGGCACCGCTGCCGATCGACCCGCCCGACGACGACCCCGGTCCGCATCTGTCGTACGCGATCCAATGGATCCTCTTCGCCATCATGGGCTTCGGATTCATCGGCTACGTCATCGTGAGCGAGCGCCGGATCCGCCGGGAGGAGATCGAGGAAGCGCGCGAACGCGGCGAGGAACCGCCTGCTCCCACCCACGCGAAGCTCGATCCGCTGGCCGCGCACCGCGGACGCAAGCGCCCGCGCGACCGGGATGCCGCCGACGAGGACGCCCTGCTCGACGCGCACTGACGCCGCGCCGCGGCGCGGCATCCTGGTGTCGGGCGTTCGGCCGACCCGACCGACCTACGCCAGCGTCACCAGGTCGGCGTAGTCGCGGCCCCAGATGTCTTCGACGCCGTCGGGGAGGATGAGGACGCGCTCGGGGTTCAGCGCCTCGACCGCGCCCTCGTCGTGCGAGACCAGCACGACCGCACCCTCGTAGTGCGCGAGCGCGCCCAGGATCTCCTCGCGGGAGGCGGGGTCGAGGTTGTTGGTCGGCTCGTCGAGCAACAGCATGTTCGCCGACGACACGACCAGCGTCGCGAGCGACAGACGCGTCTTCTCCCCGCCGGAGAGCACGCCGGCGGGCTTGAGCACGTCGTCGCCGACGAACAGGAACGATCCGAGCACCTTGCGCGCCTCGGTCGCCGTGATGTCGGGCGCGGCGGACATCATGTTGTCCAGCACCGACCTCGTGACGTCGAGGTTCTCGTGCTCCTGCGCGTAGTAGCCGATCTTCAAGCCGTGCCCGGGCTCGAGTTGGCCGGTGTCGGGCTGGTCGACACCCGCGAGAATGCGCAGCAGCGTGGTCTTCCCCGCACCGTTGAGCCCGAGGATCACGACGCGCGACCCCCGGTCGATCGCGAGGTCGACGTCTGTGAAGATCTCCAGCGACCCGTACGACTTGGACAGACCGGATGCCATGAGCGGGGTCTTGCCGCACGGGGCCGGCTTGGGGAAGCGGAGCTTGGCGACGCGCTCGTCCTGACGTACGTCGTCGAGGCCCTTGAGCATCTTCTCGGCTCGGGCCACCATCTGGTGCGCGGCGGCCGCCTTCGACGCCTTCGCGCCGAAACGGGCGGCTTGCTGCTGCAGGGCCGTGGCCTTCTTCTCGACGTTGGCGCGTTCCTTCTTGCGGCGCTCCTCGTCGGCCACCCGCTGGCGCAGGTAGTTCTTCCAGTTCATGTTGTAGACGTCGATGACCTGGCGGTTGGCATCCAGGTAGAACACGCGGTTCACCGTCTCGCCGACGAGTTCCACGTCGTGCGAGATCACGATCAGCCCGCCCTTGTACCCCTTGAGGAACTCGCGCAGCCACACGACGCTGTCGGCGTCGAGGTGGTTCGTCGGCTCGTCGAGGATCATCGTCTGCGCGTCCGAGAACAGGATGCGCGCGAGCTCGATGCGGCGGCGCTGACCGCCCGAGAGGGTCTTCAGCGGCTGGTCGAGGATGCGGTCCGGCAGCGAGAGGTTGTGGGCGATGGATGCCGCCTCGGCCTCCGCCGCATACCCGCCCTGGGCTTCGAATCGCTCGGTGAGATTGGCGTACTTCTTCATCGCCTTCGCGGCGACCGCGGGGTCGTCGCTGCCCATCGCGAGCGAGGCGTCGTGCATTCCGAGCGCGAGCGTGCCGAGCCCGCGGGCGTCGAGGATGCGCGTGCGCGCGAGCATCTCCGGGTCACCGGAGCGCGGGTCCTGCGGAAGGTACCCGAGCTCGCCGCTGCGGTCGACGCCTCCCGCCGCGGGGAGCAGATCACCGGCGAGAACCTTGGTCAGCGTCGTCTTCCCGGCACCGTTGCGGCCCACGAGGCCGATCTTGTCGCCGTCCGAGACGCGGAACGACACCTCCGACATCAGCACGCGCGCGCCGACGCGGATCTCGAGATCGTGCACGGCGAGCACAGCAGACGTCCGTTCGCTAGAGGAAAGGGAGGGGCGGCCGAGGATGGCCAGCCACCCAGTATACGGCGAGCGGGGATTACCTCACCGTCGAACGGTTCGACGGGGCGAATGGCATCCGGGTTTGCGGTGGACGACGAGCCGTGATCTAAACTAAGCCTATCCTTACCTAACCCGCAGGAGGTCCTCTGTGTCCCGTTTCCGCGCGCTGGCTGCTCTCGCCGCCGCCACGGCCCTCGTCCTGACCGGCTGTGCCGGCACCTCCGCCGCCCCCGGCGCATCGGAGGGTTCCACGACCGCGGACGGAACCTTCCCGCTCACGCTCACCAACGTCTTCGGCGACACCACGCTCGAGACCAAGCCCGAGCGCGTCGTCACAGTCGACTGGGGCAACCAGGACGTCGCGCTGGCTCTGGGCGTCGTCCCGGTGGCGATGCCCAAGGTTACCTACGGCGACGAGGACGGCGACGGGCTGCTGCCCTGGACGAAGGACAAGCTCGCCGAACTCGGCGCGGAGACGCCCGTTCTCATGGACGAGACCAACGGCTACGACTACGAGGCGATCGCCGACGCGCAGCCCGATGTCATCCTCGCCGCCTACTCCGGCATGACCCAAGAGCAGTTCGACACCCTCAGCAAGATTGCGCCGGTCGTGACGTACCAGGATGTCGCCTGGGGCACCACCTGGCAGGACATGACCCTGCTCGACGGCACGGCCCTCGGGTTGAAGGACGAGGCCGAGAAGCTCGTCGCCGACAAGGAGCAGCACATCGCGGACGAGGCGGCAAAGTACCCGGCCCTCGCGGGGAAGAAGTCACTGCTGACCTACTTCGACCCGACGGACCTGTCGACGCTCGGCTTCTACAGCACGCTCGACCCGCGCGTGGGCTACCTCCAGGAGCTAGGGCTCGTCCCCTCGTCCTACGTCGCCTCGCAGTCGGAAGGCTCCGATACGTTCTGGTTCACGCCCAGCACCGAGCAGATCGAGAACTTCGCCGACGTCGACATGATCGTCGCCTACGGCGACGACAGCACGCTGGCGGCCATGCAGGCCGACCCGCTGCTGTCGAAGATCCCCGCCGTCGCCAGCGGGGCGGTCGCCATCGTCACGGGCGGCTCCACACTGTCCTCCGCCATCACCCCGACTCCCCTCAACATCGGCACGAGCTACGGCGACGAGTACATCGGGCTGGTCGGGGCCGCGGCATCCCAGGCCTCGTCCTGATGCACGCCCTCGACGTCGCGGCGCGATGACCCTTCTCGCTCCGACCCCGACCGCCCCCGGTGACGCGCGACCGCGTCGCCGGGGGCGGCGCCGAGTCGTCGGCCTCATGGTCCTGGTCGCGGTGCTCGCTGCCGCCGCCGTGCTGTCGGTGACCTTCGGGGCGCGCGACGTCAGCGCCGCGGACGTGTGGGCCGGCCTGTCCGGCTCGATTGACACCGCGTCCGCCGCCGCCGTCGCCAAGCGCGTCCCGCGGACACTCCTGGCGATCCTGGTCGGAGCCGCACTCGCGATGTCGGGGGCGGTGCTGCAGGGAGCCACCCGCAATCCGCTCGCCGACCCGCAGATCCTGGGGATCAACGGTGGAGCGGGCCTGGCGATCGTCATCGGCATCGCTTTCTTCGGCCTCGGGTCGGCGACCTCCTACATCTGGGTCGGGATGATCGGAGCGGGAGCGGCCGCCGTCATGGTCTACGCCGTCGGCTCGCTCGGTCGCGGCGGTGCGACTCCCCTGCGGCTGGCGCTCGCCGGTGCGGTGACCGCCGTGGCCTTCAGCTCGGTCACGAGCGCGATCCTGCTCCCCCGGATCAACGTCATGAACGAGTTCCGTTTCTGGCAGATCGGCGGCGTCGGCGGCGCGACAGTCGACGCGATCCTCCAGGTGCTGCCATTCCTGGCCGTGGGACTCGTCGTCTGCCTCGCGAGCGCCACGGCGCTGAACACCCTCGCTCTCGGCGACGAACTGGCCGCCGGCCTCGGCGCCCGCGTGCGCACGGCCCGGCTAGTCTCGACCGCGGGCGCCGTCATCCTGTGCGGCGCCGCCACCGCGGTCGCCGGCCCCATCGGCTTCGTCGGGCTGATCGTTCCGCACATGATCCGTCTCGTCGTCGGCGTCGACCACCGGTGGCTCCTCCCCCTCTCCGCGCTCGGCGGAGCCGCGCTCCTCACCCTCGCCGACGTCATCGGCCGCGTCGTGGCCCGTCCGGAAGAGATCGAGGTCGGCATCGTGACGGCCCTCGTCGGCGCGCCCCTCTTCATCGCCCTCGTGCGCCGACAGAGAATGCGTGCCCTGTGAGCGCGACAACCCTCCCCGCGCTCTCCGCCGTCACCGCGGGGCGGCTGCGCCGACGTCGGCGCTGGACCGTGGTCACCGGCATCCTGGCCCTTCTCATCCTGGTCGCGTTCATGCTGTCGCTCATGCTCGGCCAGACCTTCTACTCCCCCGCCGCGGTGTGGGGCGTCCTCACCGGCCAGTCCGTGCCCGGCGCGTCGTTCACCGTCGGTGAGCTGCGCCTCCCCCGCGCGACGACCGCGCTGTTCACGGGACTCTGCTTCGGCATGGGCGGCGTCGTGTTCCAGACGATGCTGCGCAACGCCCTCGCCAGCCCCGACGTCATCGGAATCAACACCGGGGCGAGCGCCGCCGCCGTCATCGGCATCGTGGTTCTCGGGCTGGGCGAGACGACCGTGTCCTTTCTCGCGATGGCCGCCGCGCTCGCCGCCGCACTGACGATCTACCTCCTGGCCTACCGCGACGGCGGGTCGGGGGCCCGGCTCATCCTCGTCGGCATCGGCGTCGCAGCAATGTGCCAGGCCGTGGTGTCGTACGTCATCGCCCGCGCCGCCGAGTACGATCTCCCCGCCGCGATGCGGTGGATCACCGGCAACCTCAACGACGCCACGTGGGACCGCGCCCTGCCCGTCGTCGGTGCCGTCGTCATCCTCGGTCCGGTGCTGCTGGCCCTGGCCCGCCGGTTGGAGATCCTCCGGGTGGGCGACGACACCGCCGCCGCCCTGGGGCTCCCCGTCGAACGCAGCCGCCTGCTGCTCATCGTCGCCGCGGTGGGACTGCTCGCCTTCGGCACGGCGGCCGCCGGACCCATCGCGTTCGTGTCGTTCCTGGCCGGACCGATCGCCGTCCGCATCCTCGGTCCGGTCGGCTCGCCCGTGCTTCCCGCGGGACTCGTGGGCGCACTCCTCGTGCTCGTCGCGGACTTCTGCGCGCAGTACGCGTTCGGCACGCGCCTGCCGGTGGGTGTCATCACCGGCGTGCTCGGCGCGCCCTATCTCATCTACCTGCTCGTCCGCAGCAGTCGATCCGGAGGCACCACGCTATGACGACCCAGCGCACCCTGCAGGCCGAAGCCGTGACCCTCGGCTACGGCGACCGCACGATCGTCGACGCCCTCGACCTGCGACTGCCCCCGGGCCGCGTCACCACCATCGTGGGGGCCAACGCGTGCGGCAAGTCGACGCTGCTGAAGGCGATGGCCCGCCTCCTCGCCCCGGCCGGCGGTCAGGTCCTGCTGGACGGCAAAGCGATCCACCGGATGCCGACGAAACAGGTCGCGCGGGTCCTCGGACTCCTCCCGCAGTCGCCGGTGGCCCCCGACGGCATCGCCGTGTCCGATCTCGTCAGCCGCGGACGCCATCCTCACCAGGGCGCGCTGGCGCGGTGGACGCGCTCCGACGATGACGCGGTCGCCCGTGCCCTCGAGGCCACCGACACCGCGCATCTCGCCGATCGACACGTCGACGAGCTCAGCGGCGGCCAGCGCCAGCGCGTGTGGATCGCGATGGCGCTCGCCCAGGAGACCGACGTCCTGCTGCTCGACGAGCCGACCACGTTCCTCGACATCAGTCACCAGATCGACGTGCTCGACCTCTTGACCGACCTCAATCGGCAGCGCGGCACGACCGTGGCGATGGTCCTGCACGATCTCAACCTCGCCGCGCGGTACGCCGACCACCTCGTCGCGATGGCGGGCGGCCGCGTCATCGCCGCGGGAGACCCGGGCGATGTCATCACCGAGCCGATCGTGCGCGAGGTGTTCGGCCTCGACTCCCGCGTCGTGCCCGACCCTCTGACCGGCCGCCCGATGGTGATCCCGATCGGTCGGCACCACACGATCGTCGAGCCGGAGCAGATCGACGCCGAACGGGTCTAGGCCCGACGGGCCGCGCGGTGACGCGGCGCGGGCTTACGGTGCGCACACGCCCGTGATCAGGCCGTGCGCTCGACCTGTCCGGCGCGCCAGTAGCCCATGAAGGCGACGCGCTTGCGGTCGACGCCGCACCCCTGCACCAGCAGGCGCCGCAGCACCTTGACGGTCTGCGACTCCCCCGCGATCCACGCGTAGAACTCGCCCTCGGTGTCGGCGGGGCTGTCCCACAGCAGGTCGACGTCGACATCGATGTCCTCGAGCTCCTGCGGGCGGGGGGCCGCCGCTCGAGCCAGGACTTCACGGGATGCCATGGTCCAGGCCTCGACGGCTTCGATCAGCGCCTCGCCGTGGGGGCGATCGTCACGCGCGAGCCAGCGCACACGGCCCGCCCCGGCGGAGACGGGCAGCGCGTCGTCGACGCTCGGCACCTCGATGAAGGCATCCACGACGAACCCCGGGCCGAGACCCTCGAGGATCGCGCAGATCGCGGGCGCGGCCGTCTCGTCGCCGGCCAGGAGCAGACGCTGCGCGGTTCCGGGATGGAAGTCGATGCCCTGCGCCGACTCGGGGCTGCGCGCATCCGGGCCGACGACGAGGATGCTGTCGCCGGTGGTGGCGCCCTCGGCCCAGGCCCCGGCGGGGCCGGCATCGTGGTGCAGCACGAAGTCGATGTCGAGCTCGAGCGCCTCGGGGTCGACCCGTCGCACCGTGTAGGTGCGGAACGGCATCCGTTCCTCGTCCGGGAGGTCGCGCCAGCGCGTGTACCACTCGCCGTTGTTGATCGCCGCCGGGTCGGTCTGCCCGATGTCGCACAGCGTGCCGTCGGGTCCGGGGAGCACGATCTTCACGCGCTGGTCGCGGCGGTCGGTGCCGAAGACCTCGAAGTCGGGCGACGTGAAGGTGATGCGCGCGAAGTGCGGAGACAACCGGCGGGCGTGCTTCACCACGGCGACGTACGGGCGGTAGGCGGGACGCGTGGCTGTCTTCACCCGATAAGGATATCCTTACCTATCCTTCGATGCCAGGCGGCGGACCTCGGAAACCCCGGGACCGAACTACTCCACGAGAGTCGCCGTGCGCGTGATCGCCTCGCGCAGCACGTCCGGGGAACAGCCGAAGTTGATGCGCACGTGCCCCGCACCCTCGGCGCCGAAGTAGGGGCCGAGGTGGAACGCGACCTTCGCCTCGCGTCGGATCTTGCCCGCGGGGTTGTCGCCCCAGCCGTACGCCGACAAGTCGACCCACGCCAGGAAGCCGGCATCCGGGATCCGATACCGTGCGAGCGGCAGGTGCTCCGCGAGCAGCTCGGCGAGCAGACGTCGGTTGCCGTCGAGCGCCGCGCGCAGACCATCGAGCCACCCGTCGCTCTCGGGCGCGAAGGCCGCCACGGCGGCGCGCGCCCCGAACAGCCCGGTGCGCCACTCGACCTCGGCGGGCAGCCCGGCGACCACGGCGGTCCTGTCGTCGGCGGCCGTGACCATCAGCGCGCATTTCAGCCCCGCCAGATTGAACGCCTTGCTCGCGCTCACGAGCGCGAAGCCGACGCGCCGGGCGGCATCGGAGGCCGCCAGGAACGGCGTGAACTCCGCACCCGGGTGAATCAGCGGCGCGTGGATCTCGTCGCTCACGACGACGGCCCCGTGCTCCTCGGCGATCTCGGCGAGACGCACCAGAGACTCCCGGGAGTGCGCCGTCCCGGTCGGATTGTGCGGGTTGCAGAGCAGCACCGCACGGGCACCGGATGCCAGCGCCCCCGCGATCTGGTCGAGGTCGAGCTCCCACACCTCCCCCGTATCGCGAAGCGGCACGCGCTCCACCACACCCCCGGCCTCGGGGACGCAGTCGTAGAACGGCGGATACACCGGCGGGGTCACCACGACCCGATCACCCGGCGCGATCGTGCCGCGCAGGATCTCGACGACGCCCATCATCACATCGCACGTGCTGCGCACCCGCGCCGGGTCGAGGGTCCATCCGAACCGCCGCTCCGCGAACGCGGCGTAGGCGCGGGCCAGACCCGGGTCGGGCGGGGTGTACCCGGTATCGCCCCGCTCGATGAGAGCGGCCAGTTCGCGCGTGATCGCGGGGGCGAGCGGGAAGTCGGTCTCGGCGACGAACAGGGGCAGCACGTCGACGGGGTATGTCCGCCACTTCGAGCTGCTCCGCTCCCGCAGGCGCTCCAGCGGAAGGGCTTCCAGAGGAGTAACGCTCATCCTGCGAGCCTAATCAGCGGGACCGCCCCGAGGGAGTCGCGCGTCAGACGGGGAAACACGAACGCCCACCCCGGGAGGGGTGGGCGTTCGGAGAACTCGGGAATTCGAGTCGCGGAGCCGATGGCGCAGAGCCGGAGGCGGATCCGCGTCGTGCGCTGCGTTCAGATCGCGAAGCCGAGGGCGCGCATCATGTCGCGGCCGTCGTCGGTGATCCGCTCGGGTCCCCACGGCGGCATCCACACCCAGTTGATGCGGAAGCGATCCACGACGTTGTCGAGGGCCTGAGCGGTCTGCTCCTCGAGCACGTCGGTGAGGGGGCACCCCGCCGACGTCAGCGTCATGTGGATGACGAGGGCGTCGTTCTCGTCGTCCCACGCGAGGTCGTAGATCAGCCCCAGGTCGACGACGTTGATCCCCAGTTCGGGGTCCATGACGTCCTTCAGGGCCTCGGTGACCTCGTCGTATTTCTCGGGAGCGAGCGTTGCGGTCATGTAACGATCTTACGCGTCGACCGGGCTGCCGGCTTCGAGGAAGCGGTCGTAACCCTCTTCCTCGAGTCGGTCGGCGAGCTCGGGGCCACCCTCTTCGACGATCCGGCCCTTCACGACGACGTGCACGAAGTCGGGGCGGATGTAGCGGAGGATGCGGGTGTAGTGCGTGATGAGGAGGACGCCGAGGTCGGTCTGCTCCTTCGCTCGGTTCACGCCCTCCGACACGATCTTGAGCGCGTCGACGTCCAGGCCCGAGTCGGTCTCGTCGAGGACCGCGATCTTCGGCTTGAGCAGCTCCAGCTGAAGGATCTCGTGACGCTTCTTCTCGCCGCCCGAGAAGC
Organism: Microbacterium enclense; assembly: GCF_004022425.1. Classification (GTDB taxonomy): domain Bacteria; phylum Actinomycetota; class Actinomycetes; order Actinomycetales; family Microbacteriaceae; genus Microbacterium; species Microbacterium enclense_A. Next base: position 22,455 of record NZ_RBZY01000010.1, read on the forward strand.
CCTCGTTGACGTTGCGCTGCGCGAAGACGGCATCCATGCGAAGGTTCGCCATGGCGCCCTTGACGTCCTTGGTCCAGGACCGGATGGCCGGAGCCTCGCCGTCGATCGCGGTCTTCGCGGTCCGAAGGAAGTTCGTCACGGTGACGCCCGGGATCTCGACCGGGTACTGCATCGCGAGGAACAGGCCCGCGCGCGCACGCTCGTCGACGCTCATCTCGAGCACGTCCTCACCGTCCAGGGTGATGGAACCGCTCGTCACGGTGTACTTGGGGTGACCGGCGATCGTGTACGCCAGGGTCGACTTGCCGGAGCCGTTGGGGCCCATGATCGCGTGGGTCTCACCGGTGCGCAGCGTCAGCGTCACGCCGTTGAGGATCGGGGCCGTGCCGGCATCCGTCTCGACCGTCACGTGGAGGTCGCGGATCTCGAGGACAGACATGGTGTTCCTAACTCGGTAGTTCAGAGAGATTTCGTGACGGCGGGGTCGATGAGCACGTCGTCTCCATCGATCACGACCTCGTACACGGGGACCGGCTCGTACGCCGGCAGGTTCAGGGGGCGACCCGTGGTCAGCGAGAACGCCGAGCCGTGGGCCCAGCATTCCAGCGTCTCGCCCTCGACGAAACCGTCCGAGAGCGAGATGTCGCCGTGGGTGCAGACGTCGCCGATCGCGTGGACGTCGCCGTTGCCATCGAGAACGACGGCCATGGCGACACCGCCGACCTCGACGCGGCGGGCCTCGTCCTGAACGAGCTCGCTGAGCCCGCAGACGCGCGTGGCGCTCACGCCGCGGCTCCGTCGGCGAGCTCGCGCTCGATCGCCTCGATGAGCTCGGTCTCGAGCTCGGGGATGCCGATGCGCTGAACGATCTCGCTCAGGAACCCGAGCACGACGAGGCGTCGCGCCTCGTCTTCGGCGATACCGCGCGCCTGCAGATAGAACAGCTGCTCGTCATCGAACCGACCCGTCGCACTGGCGTGCCCGGCACCCTGGATATCGCCGGTCTCGATCTCGAGGTTCGGGATGGAGTCGGCGCGCGCGCCGTCGGTGAGCACGAGGTTGCGGTTCGCCTCGTACGAGTCGGTGCCCGTGGCATCCGGTCCGATGAGCACGTCGCCGATCCAGACGCTTCGGGCACTCTCGCCCTGCAGTGCCCCCTTGTAGAGCACATCGCCGACGGTGTGCGGACCCTTGTGGTGGAGGTAGACCTGCGACTCCAGGTGCTGGCCGGCGTCGGCGAACGACAGGCCGTAGAGGCGACCCTCGGCACCCGCGCCCGCGAGTTCGACCGACGGGTTGACGCGTACCACTCCCCCGCCGAAGCTCACCACGACGTGCGTCAGCTTGGCGTCGCGGTCGACGCGCGCCTGGTGCGACGAAGCGTGCACGGCGTCGTCGTCCCACCGCTGCACCGACACGACGGTCAGTTCGGCGCCGTCGCGCACGAGGATCTCGACGTTCTGCGCGTGGTGGGCGGTGCCCTCGTGCCGCAGCACCACGGTGCCGCGCGAGTTCGGCTGCGCCTCGATGACCACGTGCGCGTGCGCGAGGCCGCCCGTGCCGGTCAGCCGCACGACGATCGGCTCGTCGAGCTCGACGTTCGCCGGGATGCGCAGCAGCGGAGCCTCGGGCTCGTGCGTCCATGCGAGCGCGGCCGTCCGGTCTTCGGGTCGGAAGTGCTCGCCGCGAGGCGCCTGACCGGCGCCGAGACGGAGCTGCTCCACGGCGTCGGGCGCGGTGACCTCGACGCGCATGATCCCCTCGGGGCCGGCTTCGTCCGCGAACAGCGGGCGGAGCCGATCGATCGGGCTCAGCTTCCAGTTGACCTCGCGGCCGGTGGGGGTACCGAAATCGTTCGGGTCGAACGAGGTCGGACGCTCCGACCGCGTCTGGACGGGGACGACGGATGCCACCAGCGCGGCAGGGTCGATATGACCCTCCGCCGCACCGGCAGGGGTCTGGGTCGCAGTCGTCATTTAACCGACGGATCCTTCCATGCCCATCTCGATGAGCTTGTTGAGTTCGAGGGCGTACTCCATCGGCAGCTCGCGGGCGATCGGCTCGATGAAGCCGCGCACGATCATGGCCATGGCCTCGTCCTCGGGAAGTCCGCGGGACTGCAGGTAGAACAGCTGCTCCTCGCTGACCTTCGAGACGGTGGCCTCGTGACCGAGCTGCACGTCGTCGACGCGGATGTCGATCGCGGGGTACGTGTCGGAGCGCGAGATCGTGTCGACCAACAGCGCGTCGCAGCGCACCGTGTTCGCGGAGTGGTGGGCGTTGGCATCCACTCGTACTTCTCCGCGGTAACCGGCACGACCGCCGCCGCGGGCGATCGACTTCGACACGATCGACGACTGCGTGTAGGGCGCCATGTGGATCATCTTCGCGCCGGCGTCCTGGTGCTGACCGGGGCCCGCGAAAGCGACCGAGAGCGTCTCGCCCTTGGCGTGCTCGCCCATGAGGTAGATCGACGGGTACTTCATCGTCACCTTGGAGCCGATGTTGCCGTCGACCCATTCCATGGTCGCGCCCTCGTGGGCGACCGCACGCTTCGTCACGAGGTTGTAGACGTTGTTCGACCAGTTCTGGATCGTCGTGTAGCGCACGCGGGCGTTCTTCTTCACGATGATCTCGACCACGGCCGAGTGCAGCGAGTCGCTCTTGTAGATCGGCGCGGTGCAGCCCTCGATGTAGTGCACGTAGCTGTCTTCGTCCGCGATGATCAGGGTCCGCTCGAACTGACCCATGTTCTCGGTGTTGATGCGGAAATACGCCTGCAGCGGGATCTCGACGTGCACGCCCTTGGGAACGTAGACGAACGAGCCGCCCGACCACACGGCCGTGTTCAGCGCCGCGAACTTGTTGTCGCCGGCCGGGATGACGGTGCCGAAGTACTCCTCGAAGAACTCGGGGTGCTCGCGCAGCGCCGTGTCGGTGTCCATGAAGATGACACCCTGCTGCTCGAGGTCCTCGCGGATCTGGTGGTACACGACCTCGGACTCGTACTGGGCGGCGACACCGGCGACGAGGCGCTGGCGCTCCGCCTCGGGGATGCCGAGCTTCTCGTACGTGTTGCGGATCTCCTCCGGGAGGTCCTCCCACGTCTGCGCCTGCTTCTCGGTCGAGCGCACGAAGTACTTGATGTTGTCGAAGTCGATCTCCGACAGGTCGGCACCCCACGTGGGCATGGGCTTGCGACCGAAGAGGTCGTACCCCTTCAGACGCGTCTTGAGCATCCACTCGGGTTCCGACTTCAGTGCGGAGATGCCGCGCACGACGTCTTCGTTGATCCCGCGCTGCGCGATCGCGCCCGCGGCATCCGTGTCGTGCCAGCCGAATTCGTATTGCCCCAGGCTGTCGAGCTCAGGTCGGTCGATGAGTACATCGGACATGGTGGTCACTCTCCTTCTCGGGCCTCAACGGTGTCATCCGCCCCGACATTCCGCTCGAGACTCCGGTTGGAGTCTCAGGAACATCGCTGGTGGGCCCGCTCGAAGGCGCTGGCTGCGCGCCTAGACTGTCAGTGGTGCGAGACGCCAGAGCGCCGCACCGGAAGACCCTTTGATTCTACAGGCAACGCCCGCTCCCGGCACGGCACGCGCACCCTTCGCACCGGCCCGAGCGCACCGCCGCCAGGAGGCTGCGCGCATGTCCACCGCTTCGTCCCCCCGCGTCCTGGGTCGCATCGTCGACTGGCTGCCGACCCGTGTCGATCGTCGCCTGCGCGTGTTCGCCTGGTTGTCGTTCGTGGCCGAGGTGCTCATCATCGGCACCGGCGGTGCCGTGCGCCTGACCGGCTCGGGCCTTGGCTGCCCGACATGGCCCCGGTGCACCCCCGACTCGCTCGTCAACACGCCCGAGATGGGCATTCACGGGATCATCGAGTTCGGCAACCGCACGCTGACGGGGGTCGTCGGCATCCTGGCCCTGGCCGTCGTCGTGCTCATGTGGCGCATGCGGAAAGAGCGCCGCGGCATGTTCGTGCTCTCCCTCGTCGTGCTCGGCGGGATCGTCGCGCAGGCCATCGTCGGCGGGATCACGGTGCTGACCGGCCTGAACCCCTTCATCGTGGGCTTCCACTACATCGCCTCGGTGATCCTCGTCACGGTGTGCGCGGCGTTCCTGACGCTGATGTACCTGCCGGCCGGGCGGCGTGAGCGCGTGGTCCAGCCGTGGTTCGCGGGTCTCGTTCACGCCACGACGGCCGTGCTCGCCCTCACCATCGTCTTCGGCGTCCTCACCACGGGAGCCGGACCCCACTCTGGCGATGCCGCCGCGGTGCAGCGCAACGGCTTCGACGCCGAGGTCCTCGAGCACGTGCACGCCTGGCCCGGCTACGCCCTGTTCGCGTTGACGCTCGTCATCGCGGTGATCGCCTGGCGCCGGCGGCTGACCGTGCGCCGGTGGGCGACGGCGCTGCTGGCGGTGGAACTGGTCCAGATCGCGGTGGGCCTGTACCAGGCGCGGAACGGGCTGCCCGAACTCGCCGTCGGCATCCACATGGTGCTGGCTGCCCTGACCGCCGCTGCCATGACCGTCGTAATCCTGCGCCTCAAAGCCCCCGTCGCGGTGGCCCCCGCCGACGTCGTCGACGCGGTGGACGCGGTCCGGCGCTGACCGTAGCGCCTTCATAGGCGATTCATCGAGCGCCCAGAGCCCACGCACCGGGGCGTGCGAGACTGTGGACCCTCCGGTGCCGACCGTGCCCGGAATCGAAGGAGTTCATTCCATGCAGACCCGCCCCCGCCTGGTGACCAGCATCCCGTTCTGGGTGCTCCTGGTCCTCTCCCTGGCTTCCGTGATCGGCGGACTCGTCATCGTCTTCCAGCAGATCGACGCGATGCAAGCGGTGCTGAACGACCCGAACGCCACCGTCGTCACCGTCTACGTCGCCCAGTCGTGGGCCATCGTGGGCGCTGCGCTTCTCGGGGCCGGCGCCCTCGGCCTGGTCGCAACGCTCGCCGTCGCCGCCGTGGTGTCGACGCGCCCGCGTCCGGACACGTCCGTCGAGACGCTCGACGGGGCGAGCGACGACGAGGGCTTCCCGTTCTCCGCCGCCCCCACCGTGGCCGCCGCCGCGACGACGGCCCCCGCGGCTCCCCTCGTCCTCGAGGATGCCGATGTCGAGACGTCGTCCGACACCCCGGCTCCCGCGAAGGCAGCCACCGTCGCACGCGAGGATGCCGACGAAGACCCCGCGCGCGGCTGATCGCACGGTCTCCGCGCGTCACGAAGAACGCCCGCCTCCCCGAATCGGGGGGCGGGCGTTCTTCGTGCGGATCAGCTCGTCAGAACGGCAGCAGCGGATCCACCGCGATCGCGACGAACAGCAGCGTCAGGTACGTGATAGACGCATGGAACACGCGCATCGGCCGCGGCTCGCCACCCTGTACCGCACGGGAGTAGAGCCGGTGCGACTCGTAGACGAACCAGCCGCCGAACACGAGCGCCGACACGCTGTACACGACCCCCATGGATGCCACGGGGATCAGCAGCAGCGAGCACGCCACCGTGGCCCACGCGTAGAGGATGACCTGGAGTCCGACCTGCGAGCCGCTGCGCGTCGCGCCGAGCATCGGGACGTCGACCTCGTCGTACTGGTCGGCGTACTTCATCGACAGCGGCCAGTAGTGCGGCGGGGTCCACAGGAACACCAGCGCGAACAGGATGAAGGGTGTCCACGAGAGCGAACCCGTCACGGCCGACCAGCCGATGAGCACCGGGAAGCAGCCCGCGATGCCGCCCCACACGATGTTCTGCTCGGTGCGGCGCTTGAGGATCATCGTGTAGATCACGACGTAGAAGAAGATCGCGCCGGCCGACAGGGCCGCGGCGAGCGGATTCGTGAAGACCCACAGCCACACGGTCGAGACGGCGGCGAGGGTCCACGCGAACGTGAGCGCACCGCGCGGCGACACTTCGCCGGTGACCAGCGGCCGGTTCTCGGTGCGCTGCATGTGCGCGTCGATGTCGCGGTCGAGGTACATGTTGAACGCCGCCGCGGAACCGGCGCTGAGCGATCCGCCGATGACGGTGGCGAAGATCAACCAGAGGTCGGGCAGTCCGCGCGCCGCCAGGATCATGACCGGGACGGTCGTGACCAGCAGCAGCTCCAGCACACGCGGCTTCGTCAGCGCGACGTAAGCCCGAACAGTGCGTCCGAGAGATCGGCGATCGGTCGTCGCAGTGACGTGCGACGTCGTCGAGATGTCCATCGTCCCCCGGGGTAGAGCGTGCGTATCCCCCGATTCTATGGCATCCCATGCAGAGGACCGGCCGCCTGTCGACCCCCTCGGGAACAGTCCCGGGCCGTCGGACGTTCTCGCTATGCTGGCGAGGAACGCGCGCCCCGCGCCGACCACCCCACCCCACTCCCGCTCCTACGGCGTCGAGTGCGGAGTCGGAATGTGACCCGGGCGCAAAGTATCGAGAAAGGCACTGTGTTGTCGGACTTCGAATGGGATGACATCGATCGGCGCGCGGTGGACACCGCCCGCATTCTGGCGGCGGATGCCGTTGAGAAGGTGGGGAACGGACACCCCGGAACCGCGATGTCTCTCGCCCCGGCCGCTTACCTCCTGTACCAGCGCGTCCTGCGCCACGACCCGGCCGACACCCACTGGCCCGGCCGCGACCGCTTCATCCTCTCGGCGGGACACTCGTCGCTCACGCAGTACGTCCAGCTGTACCTCGGCGGCTTCGGTCTCGAGCTGAAAGACCTCGAGGCGCTGCGCACCTGGGGCTCGCTGACCCCCGGGCACCCCGAGTTCGGACACACCGACGGTGTCGAGATCACGACCGGGCCGCTCGGCCAGGGACTGGCCTCGTCGGTCGGTTTCGCCTACGCCGCCCGCTACGAGCGCGGCCTCTTCGACCCGGAGTCCCCCGCCGGCGAAAGCCCCTTCGACCACTACGTCTACGTCATCGCGGGTGACGGCGACCTCCAGGAGGGCGTGACCAGCGAGGCCTCCTCGCTCGCCGGCCACCAGGAACTCGGCAACCTCATCGCGATCTACGATTCCAACCAGATCTCGATCGAGGACGACACGAACGTCGCCTTCACCGAGGACGTGCAGAAGCGCTACGAGGCCTACGGCTGGCACGTCCAGACCGTGGACTGGAAGAAGACCGGCCAGTACGTCGAGGACGTCGCCGAGCTGAACGCCGCGATCCAGGCCGCGAAGGGCGAGACGAGCAAGCCGTCGCTCATCATCCTCAAGACCATCATCGGCTGGCCCTCCCCCGGCAAGCAGAACTCCGGCAAGATCCACGGCTCGGCCCTGGGCGCAGACGAACTGCGCGCGACGAAGGAGGTGCTCGGCTTCGACCCCGAGCAGCACTTCGCCGTCTCCGACGACGTGCTCGCGCGCACCCGTGAGCTTGTGAAGCGCGGGGAAGCCGAGAAGGCCGCTTGGCAGGAGAGCTTCGACGCCTGGGCCGCCGCGCACCCCGAGCGTAAGCAGCTGTGGGACCGCCTCCAGGCGCGCGAGCTCCCCGCCGACATCGCCGATGCCCTGCCCGCGTTCGAGGCCGGTAAGGACGTCTCGACCCGCGCCGCCTCCGGCACCGTGATCAACGCCCTGGCGGCGAAGCTTCCCGAACTGTGGGGCGGATCGGCCGACCTGGCCGAGTCGAACCTCACGACGATCAAGGATGCCAAGTCCTTCATCCCGGCGTCGTGGTCGACGCACGAGTGGTCCGGCGACCCCTACGGCCGCGTGCTGCACTTCGGCATCCGCGAGCACGCGATGGGCGCGATCCTCAACGGCATCGTCCTTCACGGCCCGACGCGTCCGTTCGGCGGCACGTTCCTCATCTTCAGCGACTACATGCGCCCGCCGGTGCGTCTGGCCGCGCTGATGAACATCCCGACGATCTTCGTCTGGACGCACGACTCCGTCGCCCTCGGCGAGGACGGCCCGACGCACCAGCCGGTCGAGCAGCTCGCCACCCTTCGCGCCATCCCGAACTTCGCCGTCGTCCGTCCCGCGGATGCCAACGAGACCTCGGTCGTGTGGCTCGAGATGCTGCGCCGCACCGCGGGCCCCGCAGGAATCGCGCTCACGCGTCAGAACATCCCGGTGTTCGAGCGCGGCGAGGGCGAGGCCTCGGGCGACCAGTTCGCCTCCGCCGCGAACGCGGTCAAGGGCGCCTACGTCCTGGCCGAGGCCGCCAACGGCGAGCCCGACGTCATCCTTATCGCCACGGGCTCCGAGGTGCAGCTGGCGGTCCAGGCCCGCGAGACCCTCGCCGCCGACGGCATCCACGCCCGCGTGGTGTCGGCCCCGTCGCTGGAATGGTTCGCCGAGCAGGACGAGGCGTACCGCGAGTCGGTCCTGCCCTCCTCGGTGAAGGCACGCGTGTCCGTCGAGGCCGGTTCGGCCCTGACGTGGCAGGGCATCGTGGGCGACGCCGGCCGCTCGGTCGCGATCGACCACTTCGGCGCCTCCGCCGACTACAAGACCCTCTTCCAGAAGTTCGGCATCACCGCCGAGGCCGTCGTGTCGGCCGCGCGCGAGTCGATCGCCGCCGCCGCGAAGTAAGACCAGGAGAGAACAGACATGAGCACTCCCACCGAACAGCTTTCCGCCGCGGGCGTCAGCATCTGGCTCGACGACCTCTCGCGCCAGCGCATCCAGTCCGGCAACCTGGCCGAACTGATCGAGAAGCGCACCGTCTCGGGCGTCACCACCAACCCGACCATCTTCGCCGGAGCCCTCTCGAAGGGCGAGGCGTACGAGGGTCAGGTCCGCGAGCTGGCGGGTCAGGGCGCCGGGGTCGACGAGGCGATCTTCTCGATCACGACCGACGACGTGCGCGACGCGTGCGACATCTTCCTGCCCGTGTTCGAGGCCACCGGCGGCGTCGACGGCCGCGTGTCGATCGAGGTCTCCCCCGACCTCGCCCACGACACCGACGCGACCGTCGCCCAGGCGAAGGACCTCTCGGCGCGCGTCGACCGCCCGAACGTCCTCATCAAGATCCCCGCCACGAAGGCCGGCCTGCCCGCGATCACCGAGGTCATCGGTGCGGGCATCTCCGTCAACGTCACGCTGATCTTCAGCCTCGAGCGCTACGCCGAGGTCATCGACGCCTACCTCGCAGGCGTCGAGAAGGCTCGCGAGGCCGGGCACGACATCTCCACGCTGCAGTCGGTCGCATCGTTCTTCGTCTCGCGCGTGGACACCGAGGTCGACAAGCGCCTCGCCGCGCTCGGCACCGACGAGGCCACCGCGCTGAAGGGCAAGGCGGGGCTCGCCAACGCGCGTCTGGCGTACGAGCTCTACGAGCAGAAGTTCGCCGAGGACCGCGCGAAGGAATTGCTCGCCGCCGGTGCCACCGTCCAGCGTCCCCTGTGGGCCTCCACGGGTGTGAAGGACCCCGCTCTGCCCGACACGCTCTACGTGACCGAGCTCGTCGCTCCCGGCACGGTCAACACCATGCCCGAGAAGACGCTCGAAGCGACCTTCGACCACGGCGTGATCACCGGTGACACCATCACCGGCGCGTACGCCGAGGCCCACGAGGTCTTCGACCAGCTCGCCGCGGCCGGCGTCGACTTCGCCGACGTCACCCAGGTGCTCGAAGACGAGGGCGTGGAGAAGTTCATCGCCTCGTGGCACGAGCTGCAGGAGACCGTCGCCACGGCGCTCGAGGCCGGAAGCGCCCAGGCCGCGAAGTGACGTTCGCCGTCAAGGTCACCGGCCACGTCAAGTCGGTCGTCGACGCGGAGCTGCCCGGCCTGGTCGGCTCCCTCGTCGCGTCCCGCATCACGGCGGAAGACCCCACCCTGTGGGGTCCGGCGGCCGAGGACGAGGCATCCCGTCGGCTCGGGTGGGTGCAGGCGGTCTCCGTCTCGCGCCCGCTCGTGCCGGAGATCACGGCCCTGCGCGACGAGTTCGTCGCGCAGGGCGTGACCCGCGTCGTGCTGGCCGGGATGGGCGGCTCCTCGCTCGCCCCCGAGGTCATCGCACGGTCCGCGGGCGTGCCGCTGGTCATCCTCGACTCCACCGCTCCCGGTCAGGTGCTCGCCGCGATCGACGGCGACGCCGAATCGGGAGGGCTGCGCGAGACCGTGCTCGTGGTCTCGAGCAAGTCCGGCTCCACGATCGAGACCGATTCGGCCAAACGGGCGTTCGAAGCGGCGTTCCGCGACCTCGGGATCGATCCGACCGAGCGCATCGTCGTCGTCACCGACCCGGGCTCGCCGCTCGAGCAGTCGGCGCGCTCCGACGGGTACCGCGTGTTCACCGCCGACCCCGCCGTGGGCGGCCGCTACTCGGCACTGACGGCCTTCGGGCTCGTCCCGGCCGGTCTCGCGGGCGTCGACATCGACGACCTCCTGGACGAAGCGGATGCCACGCTGCTCGAGGTCGCGATCGACGCGCCCGAGAACCCGGCGCTGGTGCTGGCCGCGGCCATCGCGGGCGGTGGTGCGCTGCGCCGCGACAAGCTCGGCCTCGTGACCGACGGCAGCCATCTCCCGGGGCTCCCGGACTGGATCGAACAACTGGTCGCCGAGTCGACGGGCAAGGACGGAACCGGCATCCTGCCCGTCGTCCTGCTGCCCGTCTCGCCCGAGATCGACTCGAAGCCCGACGATCTGCAGGTCGTGCGGTTCGTCGATCACGCGGACGCCTTCCACCTGTTCGATCGCCATGAGGGCGAGGTGCTCGTCAGCGGCTCGCTGGGCGCGCAGTTCGTCGTCTGGGAGTACGCCACGGCGATCGCCGGACGCCTCCTCGGTATCAACCCGTTCGATCAACCCGACGTGGAGTCGGCCAAGGCCGCCGCGCGCGGTCTGCTCGACACCCGGCCCGAAGCGACGGCTCCGGACCTCGTGTTCGACGGCGTCGAGGTCCGGGTGTCCGACCCCACGCTGGCATCCGGCAACACGCTCGCAAGCGTCCTCGATGCGCTCTGGGCGTCCGTGCCCGCCGACGGTTACGTCAGCATCCAGGCGTACGTGAACCGCCTCGACCTGCCCCAGCTGGCGGGTCTGCGCGAACTGATCGCGGCCGACTCCGGTCGCCCGACGACGTTCGGGTGGGGACCGCGATTCCTGCACTCCACCGGTCAGTACCACAAGGGCGGGCCCGCCACCGGCGTCTTCCTTCAGATCACCGAACGCACCGACGTCGACCTCGAGATCCCCGGTCGTCCGTTCACGTTCGGTCAGCTCATCCACGCACAGGCCGCGGGCGACGCGAGCGTGCTGGCGGACGGCCATGGCCGTCCCGTCGTCACTCTCACGCTCACCGACCCGCAGGTCGAGGTGCTCTCACTCTTCGAGGCGGCGCAGTAAAAGCATGGTCGTAGAGATCACACCCGGTCACAATCCCCTCCGCGATCCCGAGGATCGTCGACTCCATCGCATCGCCGGGCCCAGCGCGTTGGTGATCTTCGGCGTGACGGGCGATCTGTCGCGCAAGAAGCTCATGCCGGCGGTGTACGACCTCGCCAACCGCGGGCTGCTCCCGCCCGGATTCGCGCTCGTGGGCTTCGCCCGCCGCGACTGGGAGGATCAGGACTTCGCGAAGGTCGTCCACGAGTCGGTCAAGCAGTACGCCCGCACCGAGTTCCGCGAGGAGACGTGGCAGGAACTGCTGGAGGGCATCCGGTTCGTCCAGGGCGAGTTCGATGACCCGGAGGCGTTCCAGCGCCTGCGTGAGACCGTCGACAAGCTCGATGTCGAACGCGGGACCATGGGCAACCACGCGTACTACCTCTCGATCCCGCCGAAGGCCTTCCCGCTCGTCACGACGCAGTTGAAGGCCTCGGGGCTCGTCGGTGAGACGGCGGAGGACACGACGGGCTGGCGCCGCGTCGTGATCGAGAAGCCGTTCGGACACGACCTCGCCTCCGCTCGCGAACTGAACGAGGTCGTCGAGAGCGCGTTCCCCGCCGACTCGATCTTCCGGATCGATCACTACCTCGGCAAGGAGACGGTGCAGAACATCCTCGCGCTGCGCTTCGCGAACGAGCTGTACGAGCCCATCTGGAACCGCAACTACGTCGACCACGTGCAGATCACGATGGCCGAAGACATCGGTGTCGGGGGCCGGGCCGGCTACTACGACGGCATCGGTGCGGCGCGCGACGTCATTCAGAACCATCTCCTGCAGTTGCTCGCGCTCACCGCCATGGAAGAGCCGATCAGCTTCAACGCCGCAGACCTGCGCGCCGAGAAGGAGAAGGTGCTGGCCGCCGTTCGCCTGCCCGAGAACCTCGCCGAAGCGACGGCCCGCGGACAGTACGCCGGCGGCTGGCAGGGCGGTGAGAAGGTGCTCGGCTTCCTCGAGGAAGACGGCATGAATCCGGAGTCGGTCACCGAAACGTTCGCCGCCATCAAGCTCGAGATCAACACCCGGCGCTGGTCGGGCGTGCCGTTCTACGTGCGCAGCGGGAAGCGGCTCGGCCGCCGTGTCACCGAGGTGGCCGTGGTGTTCAAGCGTGCACCGCAGCAGCTGTTCTCGCGCAGTCAGACCCAGGAACTCGGGCAGAACGCGCTCGTCATCCGGGTTCAGCCCGACGAGGGCGTGACGATCCGCTTCGGTTCGAAGGTCCCCGGCGACGGCACGCAGGTGCGCGACGTCACGATGGACTTCGGGTACGGACACGCCTTCACCGAGGCGAGCCCCGAGGCTTACGAGCGCCTCATCCTCGACGTGCTGCTCGGTGACCCGCCGCTGTTCCCGCGGCACGAGGAGGTCGAGCTCAGCTGGAAGATCCTCGACCCCATCGAGGAGTTCTGGACCGCCCAGGGCGGACCGCTCGAACAGTACTCTCCCGGGTCGTGGGGGCCGGCATCCGCCGATGAGCTCCTCGCCCGCGACGGCCGCACGTGGAGGCGCCCATGATCATCGATCTGCCCGACACCACCGTCAGCGCGATCTCGAAGAAGCTCGTCAGCGTTCGCGAGGAGGGCGGCGCGGTCGCCCTCGGCCGCGTCCTGACGCTCATCATCGTGACCCGCCACGGCGCTGAAGAGGAAGTCATCGAGGCCGCGAACGACGCCTCACGCGAGCACCCGATGCGCGTGATCGCCGTCCTGTTCGGCGACGAGGACGAGGAGCCCCGGCTCGACGCCCAGATCCGCGTCGGCGGCGACGCGGGGGCCAGCGAGGTCGTCGTGCTCCGCGCCCACGGTGCGGCCGCGTCGAACGCCGAGAGCCTCGTGACCGGTCTGCTCCTCCCCGACGCCCCCGTGGTGGCGTGGTGGCCCGCCGAAGCACCCGCCGACCCGTCGCTGTCCGCGATCGGGCGTATCGCGCAGCGTCGCATCACCGACGCCTCGTCGCAGCCCGACCCGACGGCGTGGGTCGCCCACCTCGGCGAGCACTACGCCCCCGGCGACACCGATTTCGCCTGGACCCGCGTCACCCGCTGGCGCGAACAGCTCGCGGCCGTTCTCGACCAGCCGCCGTACGAACCGGTCACCTCGATCGAGGTGGCGGGAGCGAGCGACTCGCCCTCGACGGCTCTGCTCGCGGCGTGGCTCGGCCTGAAGCTGGAAGCGCCCGTCGCGTACACGTATCTGCCGGAGGACGAGTGGGCCGGCGGCATCAAGTCGGTGCGACTGACCCGCGCGAGCGGCGACACGCTTCTCGAGCGGCCGACGCCGGGCGTCGCGGTGCTCACCCAACCGGGTCAGCCCACGCACGAGCTGGACTTCCCGCGCCGGACTCTCCGCGAGTGCCTCGCGGAAGAACTGCGTCGCCTCGACCCCGACGTCCTGTACGGCCGCGTGCTGACGCAGTGCACTGCACTGTTGAGCGCGCTCGACGAGACGAGTGCCCGATGACCGAGAACGGTGCTGCGAAGCAGGTCATCATCAAGAAGGATGCCGACACCCTCGCCGACTACGTCGCGACGCGGTTCGTCAACCGCATCGTCAAGCGGGTCGCCGAGGGCAAGCGGATGCACATCTGCCTGACCGGCGGGACGATGGGCGGCGCGGTCCTGCGCTCCGCCGCCCGCGACCCTCGTGTGGCCGAGATCGACTGGTCGCTGGTGCACTTCTGGTTCGGCGACGAGCGGTTCGTGAGCCGCGACTCCGACGACCGCAACGACCGTCAGGCGCGTGCCGCGCTGTTGGACGGTCTCGACGTCCCCGCCGAGAACATCCACGCGGTCGCCGCGACCGACGACGGACTCGATCTGGATGCCGCGGCGATCGCCTACGCGGACGAGCTCGCGCAGTTCGCCCCGTCCGACCGCAGCGAGACGGGACCGTGGCCGTCGTTCGACATCTGCTTCCTGGGCGTCGGACCGGATGCGCACATCGCCTCGCTCTTCCCCGACCGTCCCGAGATCTCGGTGACGGATCGGGCGACCGTGCCCGTCCGCGACTCCCCCAAGCCGCCGCCGGAGCGCGTGTCGCTCACGCGTCCGGTCATCAACTCGTCGAAGCGCGTCTGGATGGTCATCGCCGGTGCCGACAAGGCCGCAGCCCTCGGGCTCGCCCTCGCCGGTGCGAGCTACCAGAGCGTCCCGGCCGCCGGAGCCAAGGGGCGCCGACGCACCGCCTTCTTCGTCGACGAAGCGGCCGCCGATCAGGTGCCTCCGCAGCTCATCGATCGCGAATACTGACGCACGATTTCCTCTCGACCGGGGTCGGATGCCACGGCATCCGGCCCCGTTCTGCACGCCGGCCGGAACATCTCCTTGTTTTCGGCGGGGGGACCTGTCTACAGTGTGCGTCTGGGGGCATCCAGGACGGACCGACGACTCGCCCGCCGCTTCGTCGACCGACGCGGTTGGGAGCGTTCGGATGTCATTCCATGGGCGTGAACGAGAATTACAGGTGGCCGCTGCCCTCTGCAGCATGCAGGAGGGGGCGGCCTGCCTCTTCGTGGGAGACACGGGCAGCGGGAAGTCCGCGCTCGCGCGGGAGATCGCTCGGCGCTGCGACACCGCGGTCGTCGCGGTCAGCCCGACTGAGCGGATGTGGCCGCTGTCGGGACTTTCGGCGTTCGCGGCGGGGCTCGGAGGCACGCGCGGAACGGCGGTAGACGCGGTCCTCGCTCGCGGGAAGGACTGGCCGGAGCAGGTCCTCGCCGAGGAGGTGAGTCGCACGCTGCACCTCGTGCGCGAACAGCCGTGCGTCCTGGTGATCGACGACCTGGATGCCATGGACAGCGCGAGCCTGACCGTCCTCTCCTACGTCGGTGCGCGGCTGCGCGGGACGGGCGTTCGCGTGCTGGCGACGGTGCACACGCTGGAGGCGCGGCTCGATTTCGCGGGGGTCATGCACACGCAGATCGACGCGCTCTCGTTCGAGGAGTCGGTGGCGCTCGCGCGCGACGTCATCGGCCCCGGTACCAGCCCCGCCGTCCTGCACCTGGTCGCCGCGTTCACTGGCGGCGACGCCGGACTCATCTCGCGGGTGCGCCTGACCCCCGCGGAGGCCTCCGGCGAGGCGGCGCTGCCGTTGCCCCTTCGCGTCGTCCACGATCCGGTGCGCCGCGCGAGAGGGCTGTCGCGGCCCGTGGCCGACCCGCAGGTGTCCGCCCTCCTGGACCTGTTGTCGGTGGGACCGGTGTACGCGTACGAGGCGATGCGTTCGGCCGGTGCCGAGATCGACGTCCAGGTCGACGCGCTGATCGACGCGGGGCTCGTGACCGTCAGCGAGGGTCTCACTCGGATCAGCGATCCGGCGACCCGCCTGCGCCACCACGCCGCGTTGACACCGGAGGACCGACGCCGGCTGCACGCCCGCGCGGCCTGCGATCACGCTGCCGGGACCGCATCGCGACTCTGGCACGAGAGCTTCCTCCGCCCCACCGAGGATCGGCTCGGTCTGCTCGCCGCCGCCGTCGACCTCGCCGTGAACGGTGACACGCTCCCCGCGATCGAGTTCGCGGAGCGGGCACTGGCCGGCGACGTGGATGCGGTCCAGCGGGATCGCGGCCTCGTCGAGCTGAGCGACGCGCTGGTCCTCGGCGGACACGACCTGCTCGGACAGCACTATCTCGGCCGGGCCGTGGACACCGCCGCCGCGGACGTCCGTGTGCGTGCGGCCATCGCCGCCGTGCGCGCCGGCGCACGGGTCGACCACGTCATCCGCGACGCCCTCCCCGCGACGGTGGAGTGGGAGGACGATGCGATCGCGACCGAACGGCTGCTCTGCGAGAGCGCCGGTCTCCACATGTCGCGCGGCGAACTCGATCTCGCCGTCGAGCGCGTCCGTGCGATCGTGGAGCGGGAAGCAGCGACCGACGAAACGCTGGTGGTGGCCCGGATCCTGCGGGAGATGGGGATGGTGGTGCCCGAAGATCTGGCGGCGGCCGCCGATCTCACCGCGGCTCTGGCGCCGGAGACGTCGATCGAGGTGGCGACCCTGACGGCGACGGCCCTCCTCCTGCACGAACGGTATGCCGACGTCCGCGGCGTCGCGCAGGCGCTCCTGAACCGTGCCCCTCGCCCCGCCCCGATGTGGCGGGAACGACTCCTGCGCACCGTCGTCAGCGCGGAAGTGCGCGGCGGCGATCCGGTCGCCGCCCGCCAGGCGGTGGCGGCATGGCGACGGGAGTGGCTGCCCGGACGCGGACCGGATGCGGCGCGCACCCTGCTGCTCGCGCAGGCGGCGGCGATCGACCCCGCCGACCGGACCACCGCCGACCTCGTTCGGCAGGGACGCGACCTGAGCCGGCGGGAGGGCGCGCCCGCGCTTCTGCCGTTCTTCGCCGCGGTCGAGGGCAGTCTCGCACTGACCGAGGGACGTTACGACGACGCTGTGAACAGCCTGCGGGCCGCGCAACAGGCGGCGCCGGGCGACGATCCGGCGTTCCTCCGCATCGCCGCGGACCTGATCGAGGCGCTGTGGCTCACTGAGCGCTTCGTCGAGGCCCGAGCCGAGCTGACGCGCCTGGAGCTGTCGCTGGCGTCGCGCCCCCGTCGCTGGACGACGCTCGCGGTGGCGCGTTCGCACGCCGTGTGCCGGTCCGGTCGCGACGGGCGACGCGCCTTCGCCGAGGCAGAGGCCATCTACCGCAGCGATGATTCCCCCTACGAATACGCGCGGCTGCGCTCCGCGCAGGAACGGTTCCTGCCCGCGCGCGAGGGCATTCGCGGCCCCGGGCCGAGCCAGCGCGACGCGCTCGCGGGCACAGACTTCACGACCGACGAGCAGGACGTCATCGTCCTGGTCGAGCAGGGGCTCCGCAACCGCGACATCGCCTCGACGCTGTTCATCTCGTTGCGCTCGGTGGAACTGCGTCTCACGCGCATCTACCGCAAGCTCGGTGTCGGTTCACGCGCTCAGCTCGTGGCCCACCTCCACGGTGCGGCCTCGGCCTGATCCCGACCGGCGCGAGAACGCGGCCGTCTCCACCCCGTCGTGGTCATCGGCGCGGGCGATCTGAGCTACCGACCGACGGTCGGGACTCTTCCACCGGCCATCCGACGGTCGTCCGAGCGCCGCCAACAGCGCCCGCAGGCACAGCACCGCATCCCAGACGCGCAGGAGCGGAAACAACACCATGGTGGGGTGCGGACGCCGTGGGGCGACCGCGCAGAAGAACACGGTCATCATCGTGTCCACGAAGAGGAGCCCGACCAGGAACGGCACCGCGGGGAGGGCCGCGGCCACCGCCTCGGCGACATCGGCCGCGGGTCCGCTCAGCACCCGGCTCGCAATGGCGGCGAGCGCCGCCAGCAGCAGCAGAGGGACGACGGCCGCCAGCACGAGGCTGGCCACCACGGTCTCGGTCGCGAACACGCCCACCGACGTCCAGAACAGCCCCGGACGGATGCCGTGGCGCCGCACCGTCTGCCAGAAGCCCAGGCTCCACCGGCGCATCTGCGCCGAGTAGTCGCGGAACACGGCGGGGTCCTGGGTCTCGGCGATGGCGCAATCGGGATGGAACGCGATACGGCCCAGCCGCTTCGCGTGCACCTCGAAGGTCATGTTGAAGTCCTCGATGGACAGCCCGGGCGCATCGATGTCGATGCGATCGAGCACGTCGGTGCGATACAGGCTGGCGAAGCCCGGGACGATGGCGACGGCGTCGGCGGAGCGCGCCGCCTGTCCGAACTTGTGGAGGTACTGGGTGCAGATGTACGTGCGTTCCCTGTAGGACGTCAGCAGGCGTCCCCCGCGCGTCGCGGGGACGTCCGCGGCCGTCGTCGCGCGTCCCGCGACGGCGACCACGCTCGGGTCGGTGAACAGGGGCAGGCCCGTGCGCAGGTAGTCCCGGCGCGGCCGGGAATCGGCATCCAGAAGGAGGAGGAGAGGGAACCGCTCGGGGATGCGGAACCGCTGCAGCCCCGCGCGGATGGCTCCGGCCTTGCCGCGGTTCGGGGACAGGTCCCACGCGGTCGCGCCCGCATCCCGGGCGCGCTCGACCGTGGCGTCGTGCGAGCCGTCCGAGACGACGAAGACGTTCTGGCCGGGCACGAGGGCGCGGGCGGCGGCCACCGCATCCGCGATGACGAGCTCCTCGTCGTGCGCGGCGATGAGGATCGCCACCTCCGCCGGGCGGAAGTACATCGACGGCGAGAGGAGCCGGGGGCTGGTCCGCCGCTCGGCGAGGAGACGAGCGACGGCCACCGTGCCCCACACCAGGGTGGACACGCCGATCGTGCAGACAGCGACGACGAAGACGAGCGCGGCGGTCATGGCATCCCTTCCTCCACCGGCGGGCTGGCACGACCGTACGCGCTCCTCCGCGCGGCGGCTGCCGCAGAACCCGCACGGGAGCGTGCGGGTTCCCGCACATCGGCCTGCGGGACGCGGCATCCCGCAGGATCGGCCGGGAGCGCTTGACCGCCCCGGTGGCGCGGCGGAGGGTGGGCGGCGGATCAGCAGCGACGCTCGATCGGCTGCCTCGTCCGGAACACCCGAATGTCCCGCGACCGCGGCCCAGAGCGCCGACGATCGTGGGGCCCCCGCTAGGAGGATGACGATGTCCACACTCGATCTACGTGTTGCTGCTCCGCCCGTCGCAGCTGCGCCGAAGCCGGTCGCTCCGGCGCTGTTCGACTTCGATATCGCGATCGTGGGGCTCGGCTACGTCGGGCTTCCCACCGCCCTGGCGTATCGGGCCAGCGGTTCCCGTGTCCTGGCTCTGGATGCCTCGTCCCGCCGACTCCGCACCATCGCCGCGCGGGGAGCCGACCTGATCGATTCGGACCGCGAGCGCCTCGAGGCCGCTCTGCGCAGCCCGCGCGATTTCCGCCTCACCAGTGATGCGTCGGAGCTCACCCGCGCGGCGGCGATCGTCGTGTGCGTCCCCACCCCGGTCGACCATCAGCAGGTCCCGGACCTCGCCCCGTTGCGGTCCGCGTGCGCCACCGTCGTCGCCGCGGCCCGCCCCGGCCAGCTCATCATGCTGACGTCCACGACCTACGTCGGCTGCACCCATGACCTCGTCGAACAGCCCCTTCGCGAGCGCGGGTTCGACGTGGGGCGCGACGTGTTCGTCACGTTCAGCGCCGAACGGATCGACCCCGGCAACGTCGGCTTCGCGCAGGAGGCCGTCCCCCGTGTCGTGGGCGGTGCCACGCCGCAGTGCCAGGAACAGGGAGTGCGGCTGCTCTCGCAGTACGCGGCCCGCGTGCATCCGGTGTCGAGCCTGGCGTCGGCGGAGATGACGAAACTGCTCGAGAACACCTTCCGCGCCGTGAACATCGCCCTGGCCAACGAGTTCGCCGACATCTGCGGAGCTCTCGACGTTCCGGTGACCGAGGTGATCGAGGCCGCCAGCACCAAGCCCTACGGGTTCATGGCGTTCTACCCGGGCCCGGGGGTGGGGGGTCACTGCATCCCCTGCGATCCGCACTACCTCCTGTGGCAGCTGAAAGCCCTGCACGTGGATGCCGGAGTGATCACCGAGGCGATGACGCGGATCGCCGCGCGACCTCGTCGTGTGGTCGACCGCGTCCGCGACGTGCTGGGACGCGCGGGGAAGGGGACGCTCGGCGCCCGCGTGCTCGTCGTCGGCGTCACGTACAAACCCGACGTCGCCGACCTCCGGGAATCGCCCGCCCTCGAGATCATCGACGGCCTCATCGACGCCGGCGCCGAGGTCCAGTACGTCGACACGCACGCCCCGCACATCCATCTCGATTCCGGCCGCGAACGGGATTCCCTCGCGGATCCGGCGGCATTCCACCCCGACATCGTCCTCGTCCACACGCGTCACCACGACTGCGATCTCGGCTGGCTGGACGGCGACGCCGTCGTCCTGGACGGCACGTACCGCAGCTCCGACATCGCCGGGCGGGTGCTGCTGTGAGCGGCGTCCCGATCTACCCGCCGGCCGACACCACCACCCACCGCACGCTCGTCACCGGTGGAGCGGGGTTCGTCGGGAGCCACCTCGTCGAGCACCTCCTGGCCCTGGGGGATGAGGTCGTCGTTCTCGACGATCTGTCGACCGGGTCGGCGCGCAATCTCGCCGGTGCCGCGGAGAACCCGCGTCTGCAGATGATGGACGGATCGATCCTGAACACCAAGACCGTGGGTCAGGCGATGGAGTCCTGCGACCGTGTGTTCCACCTCGCCGCCGCCGTCGGGGTGAAGCTCATCGTGGAGCAGCCGCTGCGGGGCCTGCGCATCAACATCCACGGTACCGAGAACGTGCTCACCGCCGCGATCGAGCGGCAGGCCTCGGTGCTGCTGGTCTCCACCAGCGAGGTCTACGGAAAGAACACCGCCGATCGTCTGCGCGAGGACTCCGACCGCATCCTCGGCGACCCTCTCCTGTCCCGCTGGACCTACGCCGGCGCGAAGGGAATCGACGAGGCCTTCGCGAAGGCCTACTGCGACCAGGAGGGTCTCGACGTCGCGATCGTCCGGCTGTTCAACACCGTGGGTCCGCGGCAGACGGGGCGCTACGGCATGGTCTTCCCGAACCTCGTCGGACAGGCGCTCCGCGGGCACCCGCTCACGGTGTTCGGCGACGGGAAGCAGACCCGGTGCTTCTCGGCGGTGGAGGACGTCGTGCCGGCGATGGTCCGGATCGAACGCGACCCGCGTGCCCGAGGGCAGGCGTACAACCTCGGCGGCGCCCGCGAGATCTCGATCCTCGACCTCGCCCGGGAGATCATCCGCACCCTCGACAGCCGGAGCGACATCGAGCTGATCCCCTACGACCAGGCCTACGCGCCCGGTTTCGAGGACATGCGGCGCCGGGTGCCCGACAACAGCAAGGCGAATGCGCTCGTGGGATACGAACCGCAGACCTCGCTCACGACGACGATCCTGCGCGTCGCCGCGGATCTGCTCGCCCGCGAGCGACTCTCCTCCGACGCCATGCCCCTGGTCGGGACGGGCGCCCTCCGCGGGGTGCTCTGATGTGCGGGATCACGGCGTTCCGCGGCCCGTCGGCGGCGACCCGCGCCCATGAGGCCCTGGCCCGGTTGGAGTACCGGGGCTACGACTCCGCCGGGATCGCCGCCCGCCGGTCCGACGGAACCGCCGTCCACGTGCGCACCCTCAGCGGTGTCGCCGCGCTCGTGATGGGCCTGGAGAGGGACCCGGATGCCACGACCGCGGCGATCGGTCACACCCGGTGGGCCACGCACGGCGGAGTGAGCGAGCGCAACGCTCACCCGCTGGAGGACTGCGGCGGGCGGCTCTACGTCGTGCACAACGGCATCATCGAGAACGCCGACGTCCTCCGGGAGCGGCTGCGTTCGGCCGGCCACCGCCTGGCGACCGACGTCGACACCGAGGTGGTCGTTCACCTGCTCGAGGAAGCGGTGAGCGTCGGCTTGGACCTCGGTCGAGCGCTCGCCGACACCGCCGCCCTCATGGAGGGCTCCTGGGCCGTCGTCGTGTTGGACACCCGGACCGGTGCGCTCGCCGGCACGGCCCACGGTTCACCGCTGATCCTGGCCGACACGGGCGACGGCGTGTACCTCGCCAGCGATGTCGGGGCGGTGGCCCCGTTCGTGTCCGCCTTCCGAGTCCTCGAGGACGACGACGTGGTCGACATCGACGCCGAGGGCACCCGGTGGCATCGTGCGGGTGGCAGCCGTCGCCCGCGCGGACTGTGGCCGGTTCCCGCGATCTCGCTCCTGGCCAGCAGCGGACGGCACACCGACCACATGGGCAATGAGATCGACGAGCAGCCGATCGTCGCTCGTCGCGTGCTCGATGCCCTCTCCCCCGGCATCCGCGACGGAGCGCTCTGGAATCGGTTGGGTCTTCCTCCCCTGGAGAACGTCGATCGCGTCGCCGTCCTCGGCTGCGGGACGTCGCTGCATGCCGGACGTGCACTCGCCGGGGTGTTCGCGAGGGCGGGGCACCTCCCCACTCGCGCACTGACCGCGAGCGAGGCCGGGCACGAGGTGTGGGAGCCGCGCACCCTCGTCGTGGCGATGAGCCAGTCCGGCGAGACCGCCGACGTTCTGCGCGCGCTCGACGGGCTGCCCTCCGGGCACGCGACGGTCCTGGCTCTCACGAACAACACCGCGTCCTCGCTCGCGCGCCGGGCCGATGCCGTGATCGACTGCCTCGCGGGCCCGGAGATCGGCGTCGCGGCCACGAAGACATTCGTCGCCCAGGTTCTCACGGGTGCGTGCGTCGCCCTGTCCGGGCTGTGGTCGTCGCCGCGCGCGGACGCGGCCACGCTCGAAGCGGATTTCACCGCCCTCGCGGGAACGCCCGACGCCCTGTCCGGTGCCCTGCACGCCTGGCGGGACCGCGCCGCGGAGCTGGCGGGCGATCTCGTCACGGCATCCGGCTTCCTCTTCCTCGGGCGCGGCGCGGGCCTGGTCTACGCGGCCGAGGGCGCCCTGAAGCTCAAGGAGCTGTCCTACCGCTGGGCCGAGCCTCACGCCGCCGGCGAGCTCAAGCACGGCCCGCTGGCCCTCGTGGATGCCGGCACCCCCGTGTTCGTCGTCGACGACGGCGACCCGCGGCTCGACGTCGACATCGCCGAGGTCCAGGCCCGCGCTGGTCGCGTGATACGTGTGGGCGAACGTTCGCTCCGTGTGGGAGGGCTGGAGCTTCAGCTGCCCCGACGCGGCCCGTCATGGGGACCGTTGGAGTCCGTGATCCCGCTGCAGCTGTTCGCCCGAGAGCTCGCGCTGCGACTCGAGCGCAACGTCGACAAGCCGCGCAACCTCGCCAAGTCGGTGACCGTCGCATGACCGAACCGGCGGCGCGCCCGTCACGCCCGAGAAAGGTCCTGCCCATGAATCCCGTGCTCCCCCGTCCCCGGAGGCGACGGCGTCGCCTCCTCGGCGTGGTCGCCGCTCTCGCCGCGGGCGCGATCACCGTCGCCGGTCTCGCCCTCCCGTCCACCCCCGCAGAAGCCGCCACGCGCACCGTCGTGAGCCTCACGTTCGACGACGCGAACGCCAACCAGCTCGCAGCGCTCCCGGCGCTGAAGGCCAACGGCATGAAGGCGACCTTCTACATCCCGTCCGGGTTCATCGGAGCGGCGGGACACATGACCCGGACCGACCTCACCGCGCTCGCGAAAGCCGGTCACGAGATCGGCGGGCACACCGTGAACCATCCGGACCTCGCCCAGGTGAGTGTCGACGAGGCGAAACGTCAGATCTGCATCGATCGCAAGAACCTCGCCTCGTGGGGTTTCACGGTACGCAGTTTCGCCTACCCGTTCGCCTCGAGCACCCCCGACGTCGAGAAGGCCGCCGCCGACTGCGGTTACAGCAGCGCCCGTCTGCTCGGCGACATCCGCAGTCGGTTCGGATGCCCGGAATGCGCCTATGCGGAGTCGACCAAGCCCGCCGACCGGTTCGCGCTCAAGGCTCTGGACCAGGTCGACGCCACGTGGACGCTCGACGACCTGAAGCAGGGGGTCACGAACGCCGAGAACAACGGCGGCGGGTGGGTGCAATACACCTTCCACGACGTGTGCGCCGACGCCTGCAGCGACCTCGCGGTCTCTCCCGCGCTCTTCGCGGATTTCCTGTCCTGGCTCAAGACGCGACAAGCCGCCGGGACCGTCGTGAAGACCATCGGCAGCGTGGTCGGCGGCACGGCCAAACCCGTCGTCGACGGACCGTCGGTGCCCGCCCCCACCGGTGCGACCAACGGCATCGTGAACGCCGGCATGGAGCAGGGCGCACCGGACTGCTGGATGCGCGGCGGATGGGGCACGAACACCCCGGCGTTCGAGACCGGCTCTCCCGCGCACACGGGCGCCATCTCCAGCGGCATCACGATGACCGGGTACGGGGACGGGGATGCCAAGCTCCTCCCCCAATTCGATCTCGGGCAGTGTTCGCCCACCGTGACACCCGGGCGGACGTACACGCTGCGCGAGTGGTACCTCGCCAGCGGGGTGACCCAGTTCGCCGTCTACCTCCGCTCCACCTCGGGCGCATGGTCGTACTGGACATCGAGTCCCTGGTACGCCTCCGCGCCGGAATGGACGGAAGCGGACTGGACGACCCCGGCCATCCCGGACGGGTACAACGGGATCAGCTTCGCCCTGACGATCTTCGGCGACGGGACGCTGCGCACCGACGACCTGGCTCTCTACGACAGCGAGGGTGCGCCGCCCCTCGCGCCGGTCACCGGCGTCACCCGCGTCGCTCCCGACACCATTCCCCTCCCCGAGGGTCCCGTCGAGGTCTTCCGACCGACCGAGAGCGACGTCACCGGATGATCCGGCGCACGGCGGTGGCGGGCGCCCTCGGGCTGGTCGTCGCCGCCGTCGCCGCCGGGTGCGCGCCCGCGCTCGCCCCGCTCCCCGAGACCGGATACCCGTGGCACACCGACATCGTCGCCACGACCTTCTGGGTCGGCGAAGTCTTCGATCCGAACGCCGCCGACGGCAGCCAGCGCATCTCCACCTACGATTCCCACTGGTGGGAGTCCTACGGCGGCTGCGACGGCATTGTGCGGAACGGCGAGTGCCGCACCGAAGCCCGCACCGCGGCCGACGACTACTTCCCCACGGCGATGACGCCGCGAGAGAATCCGTTCTACCTCGATCTGCCGTACGACGACGTCAACGATGCCGTGGGCTTCGCGGAACGCGGTGAGGTGATCCCCTGGGCCGCGGAGCACCCGTACGCCGCCGACGTCGACGACCGTACGGTGAGCCTCATGAAGAACCGGTGGGTCGTCCTGCGCAAAGGAGCTCGCCTCTGCTACGGACAGATCCAAGATGCCGGTCCCGGCGAGTACCGTGACGCCGCGTACGTCTTCGGCTCCGACGATCGCCGTCCGGACAACGCCCGCTTCAACGGGGCGGGCCTGGACGTCTCCCCCGCGCTCAACGGCTGTCTGGGATTCACCGACCTCGACGGCCAAGACGACCGCGTCGACTGGGCGTTCGTCGACGACGATGACGTCCCGGACGGCCCGTGGACCAGGATCGTGACCACCAGCCCCGTACGGTGAACCGGAAGAGACCGGATGCCAGTGGCATCCGGTCTCTTCTGTGCGGGGGTCTACTGGCCGCGGCGCTCGCGCAGCTGCTGCAGCGCGTCGTCGAGGAGGGACGCCGCTTCCTCGTCGGTGCGGCGCTCCTTCACGTAGGCCAGGTGAGTCTTGTAGGGCTCGGACTTCGCGAGAGCCGGCGGGTTGTTCTTGTCGCGACCGGCGGGAAGGCCCGAGTGCGGGGAGTCGATGGTCTCGGGGATCTCGGCGTCGGGGATACCAGCGGCGAAATAGCGGACGGTCTCATTGCCGAGCGCATCCCAGTACGACACCGCGACGCGGTCGGCGTGGAATCCGTGATCCTGTTCCCCCATCGGGCCCGCGCCGACGCGCGTGCCGCGAATGGCGTTGCCGCCAGTGGCCATGTCAGAGCTCCGCGAACTTGGTGAGGAGACCGAGACCGACGATGGTGAGGAACCACACCAGCGCCAGCACGATCGTGAATCGGTTGAGGTTGCGCTCGGCCAGGCCGGACGAGCCGAGTGCCGAGCTCATGCCGCCGCCGAACATGTCGGACAGGCCGCCACCACGCCCCTTGTGGAGCAGGATGAGCAGAGTCAGCAGGAGGCTGGTCACGCCCAGGAAAACCTGCAGGACGAACTCGAGAATCTGCACTGTCGAAAGCCTTTCGCTGCGGTCGGAACCGACCGCACAAGCGTCAAGTATACGGGGAGGCGTAGCGGACACACGGATGCCCGCGGCGCGGGGCCGCGGGCATCCGAAGTCGGTCAGACGCCGACGTGCTTCTGGTAGCGGATGATCGCCGCGAACTCGTCCACGACGAGGCTCGCACCACCCACGAGAGCACCGTCCACGTCGGGCTCGCGCATGAAGCCGGCGATGTTGCCGGACTTCACCGAGCCGCCGTAGAGGATGCGCGTGCGCGCAGCCGCGTCGGCACCGAGCTTGTCGGCGATGACGGACCGGAGCTTCGCGCACACGTCCTGCGCCTGGTCGGGAGTCGCCGCCTGGCCCGAGCCGATGGCCCAGACCGGCTCGTACGCCACCACGATGTCGGCATCGGCTGCCACGCCCTCGAGCGCGACCTCGAGCTGTCCCGCGGGAACGGCGCTCGCGCCGAATTTCTCGAGATCCTCCGACGTCTCGCCGACGCAGATGACGGGAACGAGTCCGTGGCGCAGCGCCGCCTGGGTCTTGGCCGCGATGACCTCGTCCGTCTCGTGGTGGAACTGCCGGCGCTCGGAGTGCCCGATGATCACGTAACGCGCGTCGAGCTTCGCCAGGAACTGCCCCGAGATCTCGCCCGTGTACGCGCCGGAATCGTGCGTCGACAGGTCCTGCCCGCCGAGCGCGAACTCGATCTTGTCGGCGTCGAGCAGTGTCTGCACGGTGCGCAGGTCGGTGAACGGCGGGAAGACCGCCACCTCGACGCTGTCGTACTCGTGCTTCGCTTCCTTCAGCGTCCAGTGCAGCTTCTGAACGAACGCGACCGCCTGCAGGTGGTCGAGGTTCATCTTCCAGTTGCCGGCGATGAGGGGGGTACGGTTCAGGACCATCCGAGGACCTCCAGTCCGGGGAGCTTCTTGCCTTCGAGGAACTCCAGGCTGGCGCCGCCACCGGTGGAGATGTGGCCGAACTGGTCGTCCGTGAAACCGAGCTGACGCACGGCCGCGGCCGAGTCGCCCCCGCCGACGACGCTCAGCCCGTGCACCTCGGTGAGCGCCTTCGCGACGGTCTTGGTGCCGGCCGCGAACGCTGCCATCTCGAACACGCCCATCGGGCCGTTCCAGAACACCGTCCGGGAGTCGCGGATCGCTTCGGCGAACAGGTCCGCCGTCCGCGGTCCAATGTCCAGACCCAGACCCGAGGCGCCGAACGGGGTGTCCTCGAGCGCCACGGCGTCTGCCACGACGTGCTCGGCGTCGGCCGAGAACGACGCCGCAACGACGGCGTCCACGGGGAGGACGATCTCGACCCCGCGCTCCTTCGCCGTCGCGAGGTAGCCCTTCACGGTGTCGATCTGGTCCTGCTCCAGCAGGCTAGAGCCGACCTTGCTGCCCGCGGCTGCCAGGAACGTGAACATCATCCCGCCGCCGACGAGCAGCTTGTCCACGCGCGGCAGGAGGTGCTCGATGACACCGAGCTTGTCGCTGACCTTCGAGCCGCCGAGGACCACCGTGTACGGCCGTTCGGGATTCTCGGTCAGACGGTCGAGGACCTCGAGCTCCTTCTGGATCAACAGACCCGCCGCGGACGGCACGATCTGGGCGAGGTCGTAGACGCTCGCCTGCTTCCGGTGCACGACACCGAAGCCGTCCGAGACGAGGGAGTCGCCGAGCTCGGCGAGCTCTCGCGCGAATGCCTGGCGCTCGGTCTCGTCCTTCGAGGTCTCTCCCGCGTTGAAGCGGAGATTCTCGATGACCGCGACGTCGCCGTCCTCGAGCGAGGCGACAGCCTCGCGCGCGGATTCGCCGACCGTGTCGCGAGCGAACGCGACCGGCTGTCCGAGGAGCTCGGTCAGGCGCTGCGCGACCGGCTCGAGCGAGTACTTCGGGTCGGGCGACCCGTCGGGACGCCCCAGGTGCGAGCACACGACGACGCGGGCGCCGGCGTTGATGAGGGCGTTGAGAGTCGGCAACGACGCGCGCACGCGGCCATCGTCCGTGATGACGCCGTCCTTCAGGGGGACGTTCAGGTCACAACGGACGATGACGCGCGTGCCGGCGAGCGACCCCAGCGATTCGAGGGTACGCAGAGCCATGGAGTGTCAGAGACGCTCGGCGACGTACTCGGTCAGGTCGACGAGGCGGTTCGAGTAACCCCACTCGTTGTCGTACCACGACGAGACCTTGACGAGGTTGCCCGAGACATTGGTCAGCTCCGCGTCGAAGATCGACGAGTGCGGGTTGCCCTGGATGTCGCTCGAGACGATCGGGTCTTCGGTGTACTGGAGGATGCCGTTGAGGCGACCCTCCGCCGCGGCCTTCTTGTAGACCTCGTTGACCTGGTCGACGGTCAGACCCTCGGTGGGCGTAACGATCGTGAGGTCGACGATCGAGCCGGTGGGAACCGGGACGCGGTACGACGAGCCGCTGAGCTTGCCGTTGAGCTCCGGAAGGACCAGGCCGATGGCCTTGGCGGCACCGGTCGACGCGGGCACGATGTTGATCGCGGCGCCACGCGCACGGCGCAGGTCGCCGTGCGGGCCGTCCTGCAGGTTCTGGTCGGCGGTGTACGCGTGAGCGGTCATCATGAAACCGCGCTCGATGCCGAAAGCGTCGTTGAAGACTTTCGCCAGCGGGGCGAGGCAGTTCGTGGTGCACGACGCGTTCGAGATGATGACGTCGGTCTCGGGGTTGTACGTCTCTTCGTTGACGCCCATGACGATGGTCGCGTCGTCACCCGTGGCGGGGGCCGAGATGAGGACCTTCTTGGCGCCGCCGGCTACGTGCTTCTTGGCGTCCTCGGCCTTGGTGAAACGGCCGGTGGACTCGATGACGATGTCCACGCCGAGCTCGCCCCACGGGAGGTTGGCCGGGTCGCGCTCTTCGAAGACCTTGATGGTCTTGTCGCCGACGGTGATGGAGTCTTCGGTGTACGAGACCTCTTCGGCCAGAACGCCTCCGACGGAGTCGTACTTGAGGAGGTGGGCCAGGGTCTTGTTGTCGGTGAGGTCGTTCACCGCCACGATTTCGAGGTCGGCACCCTGCGCGAGCGCCGCGCGGAGGTAGTTGCGTCCGATTCGGCCGAAGCCGTTGATTCCGATCTTGACGGTCACGGAATATCTCCTGAATCAGTTGTGCGCGGGAAGCGCGTGATTGCGGTGTTCGCTGGCGGACAACGGCGTCCCGACGAGGTGTCCCGTCGGGACGCCCACGCCGTTTACGACAGTACCAGCAGACCCGTGGTCTTCTCACGGGCGGCCGCGAAGCGCTCCTGCGCATCGGCCCAGTTGGCGATGTTCCAGAACGCCTTCACGTAGTCCGCGCGAACGTTCTTGTAGTCGAGGTAGTACGCGTGCTCCCACACGTCGAGGAGGAGCAGCGGCACCGTGCCGGCGACGATCTGGCCCTGCTGGTCGAAGAACTGCTGGATGAGCAGGTTCTGACCGATCGAGTCCCAGAACAGACCCGCCCAGCCCGAGCCCTGGACGCCGAGCGCCGCCGCGGTGAACTGTCCGCGGAAGGCGTCGAAGGAACCGAACTGGTCGTCGATCGCGGCCTCGAGGTCGCCGGTCGGCTTGTCGCCCCCGTTGGGCGAGAGGTTCGTCCAGAAGATGGAGTGGTTGGTGTGACCGCCCAGGTTGAACGCGAGGTCCTTCTGGAGGCGGTTGATGTTCGCGAAATCGCCCTTCTCGCGCGCCTCGGCGAGGAGGTCCAGCGTGGTGTTCGCGCCGTTGACGTACGTCTGGTGGTGCTTGCTGTGGTGCAGCTCCATGATGGTCGCGCTGATGTGGGGCTCCAGCGCGGAGTAGTCGTAGGGCAGTTCGGGCAGCGTGTACTTCGCCATGTTCTCTACTTCCGAATCGGCGCTGCACCGAGACCTCGGCGCAGCGAGGGTGACGTGTTCATCCTACTGAGCCGCAACAGACCGACCACGGGGTTGCTTCCCGGAATGACGGCCGTTAACGAAAACGGATGCCAGAGGTCCTGGCATCCGTTCGTGTGCGAGTGGGAGGGTCAGTCTTCGGCGCCGACCGGCACCGCGGACTCGGTCCCAGGGATGCCTTCGGCCTCGGCCTTCTTGTCGGCCATCGCGAGCAGTCGGCGGATGCGACCGGCGACGGCGTCCTTCGTCAGCGGAGGGTCGGCGTGGTGGCCGAGCTCGTCGAGGCTCGCGTCGCGGTGCGCCAGACGCAACTCGCCCGCCTCCTGCAGATGGCCGGGCACCTCGTCGCCGAGGATCTCGAGAGCGCGCTCGACGCGCGCGCACGCGGCGACCGCCGCCTGCGCGGAGCGGCGCAGGTTCGCATCGTCGAAGTTGACCAGGCGGTTCACGCCGGCGCGCACCTCGCGACGCTGACGCATCTGGTCCCACTCCCCCGCGGTGCGGCGAGCTCCCATCTCGTACAGCGCGCTGCGGATGGCTTCGCCATCACGCACGACGACGCGGGGAACGCCGCGCACCTCGCGGGCCTTGGCCGGGATGCCGATGCGGTGTCCGGCACCCACGAGAGCCATGGCTGCCTCGGACGAGGGGCACGAGATCTCCAGTGCCGCCGAACGACCCGGGTCGCTGAGCGAGCCGCTCGCCAGGAACGCCCCGCGCCAGATGGCGCTGAGGTCGGGACGCGAACCCGTCGTGAGCTTGTTGGGAAGGCCGCGGACGGGACGACGGCGCTGGTCGAGGAGGCCGGTCTGGCGCGCGAGCGTCTCCCCCGCCTCGATGACGCGGACGGCGAAGTGACCACCGGTGCGACCTCCGGAGCCCTGGACGTGGTGCAGCTCGGGACGGACACCGTAGAGCTCCATGAGGTCGCGAGCGACGCGGCGGGCCAGGACGTCGGAGTCCAACTCGGCTTCGACGGCGACGCGGTTCGCGATCGAGTGCAGACCACCCGAGAAGCGCAGGATCGCCGTGAGCTCGGCGACGCGCGCCGTCGGACGCGGGTCGCGTACGGTGATCAGCTCGGCCTTCACGTCGGCGGTCAGCGGCACGGTTCTCCTCGGTTCAGGACGATGGGGCAACGCTCCCGACGGCGCGGGTGAGGCTGTCGAGGCGGCGGGGACGAGGGTACAGCCTACTCGCGGCCGAGGTCACGGTGAGTCACACGGACCGCGACGCCCGGCACATCGCCGAGGCGCGCGGCCAGCTCGCGGCTCATCACGACCGACCTGTGCTTCCCCCCGGTGCAGCCGATCGCGACGACCGAGTGGCGCTTGTTCTCGCGCTGGTATCCGTCGAGGACCGGCCGCAGGGCGGCCGCGTAGGCATCGAGGAACTCTCGTGCGCCCTCCTGCGCGAGCACGTACTCCCGGACCGTGGGGTCTTCTCCGGTGAGTGACCTCAGCTCCTCGTTCCAGAACGGATTCGGGAGGAAGCGCATGTCGGCCACGAGGTCGACGTCGGTGGGCAGGCCGTACTTGAAACCGAAGCTCATGAGCGTGACGGTGTGCCGTGCCGCCCCCTCCTCGCCGAACAGTTCGACCGTCCGGATCGAGAGCTGGTGGACGTTGTAGGTCGAGGTGTCGATCACGACGTCGGCGGCTTCGCGCAGCGGGGTCAGTCGTTCCCGCTCGCGTCGGATGCCGTCGAGGATCGTTCCGTCCCCCTGCAGCGGGTGCGGTCGCCGCACGGCCTCGAACCGGCGCACGAGCACCGCGTCCGAGGCATCCAGGAACACCACGCGCACCTGGCCGTCGGCCTGCAGCGCACGCATCGCCTCGGGGAGATCGCCGAAGAGCGAACGCCCGCGGACGTCGACGACGACCGCGACCCGGGGCACGGCCCCACCCGCCCGCTCCGTGAGATCGAGCAGAGGGCGCAGCATCCGCGGGGGGAGATTGTCGACCACGTACCAGTCGAGATCCTCCAGCGCGTTCGCGACGGTGGATCGACCGGCGCCCGACATCCCCGTGACGATCAGCACCTCGGCGGGCGCATCCCGTGCCGTCTGCATGATTCGCCCTTTCGTCGGGATTCCAGCCTAGCGAGCCAGGCGGGCGTGGATCGCCTCGGCGAGCGTCGGACCGATTCCCGGGAGCGCCATGATCTCGTCGGGCGATGCGTTCTTCAGCGCCGTCACCGAGCCGAAATGCCGGAGCAGGGCCTTGATCCTGGCATCCCCGAGCCCCGGCACCTCGGTGAGCACGCTCGAGATGTCGCGCCTGCGGCGTTTGCGCTGGTGGGTGATCGCGAAACGGTGCGCCTCGTCGCGCAGACGCTGCAGCAGGTACAGCGCCTCGGACGTACGCGGGAGGATCACCGGGTAGTCCTCCCCCGGCAGCCACACCTCTTCGAGCCTCTTGGCGATGCCGCACAGCGCGATCTCCTCGTGGCCCGCGTCGGCCAGCGCGCGAGCCGCCGCGGCGACCTGAGGCTGGCCGCCGTCGACGACCAGCAGCTGCGGGCGGTAGGCGAAGCGCGGACGCTTCCGCGTCGTCACGACCTCCCCGTCGGCGGTCGCCTCCGGGCTCTCGGCATCCGCGACGATCGCGCCGCCGAGCGTCTCGCGTTCGTCGTCTTCGGGTCGGTCGAGATAGGCCAGACGCCGCGTGAGCACCTGGTACATCGAGTCGGTGTCGTCGGTGGTCTCGGCGACGCCGAAGGTGCGGTACTGGTCCTTGCGGGGCAGCCCGTCCTCGAAGACGACCATGGATGCCACGACGTTCGTGCCCGCGAGATGCGAGACGTCGTAGCACTCGATGCGCAGCGGCGCCTCGTCGAGGCCCAGGGCCTCCTGCAGATCGGTGAGCGCCTGCGAGCGGGCGACGTAGTCGCTCGTCCGGCGGGTCTTGTGCAGCATGAGCGCCTGCTGCGCGTTCAGCGTCGCGGTTCTGAGCAGATCGGCCTTCGGTCCGCGCTGTGCGACCTGCAGGGAGACCGGCCTGCTCCGACGATCCCGCAGCCACGCCTCGAGCTGCTCGGCGTCGTCCGGAAGCTCGGGCACGAGTACCTGTCGTGGGATGTCGGCGGCCGTCGCGTCGCCGTAGGTGCGCTGCAGGACCTGGTCCACGAGGTCGGCGCCGGAGATGTCGATCTCTTTCTCGATGGTGGTCGCGCGGACACCGCGGACGCGGCCCCCGCGCACGACGAAGTGCTGCACCGTCGCGGCGAGCTCGTCCTCGGCGATGCCGAAGAGATCGGCATCCGTGTCGGATGGGAGGACGAGGGCGCTCTTGCCGAGGACCGCGTCGATCGCCTGCAGCTTGTCGCGGTAGCGTGCCGCGGCTTCGTAATCCATGGCGGCCGAGGCCTCCGTCATGCGAGCCGTGAGCGCTTTGGTGAACCTCTGGTCGCCGCCGGACATGAACGCCACGAAATCGTCGACGATCGCGCGGTGCTCCTCGATCGTCACCTTCATCGAGCACGGTCCGCCGCAGCGTCCGATCTGCCCCGGGAAGCACGGCCGGCCCGACTGCATCGCCTTCTTGTACGACGCGTCGCTGCACGTGCGGATCGGGAAGACCTTGATCATCAGGTCGATCGTGTCGTGCACGGCCCAGACCTTCGGGTACGGGCCGAAGTACTTCGCCCCGCGGATCTTCGGATTCCGCGTGACGATGACCCGCGGTGCCTCATCGGCGAGCGTGATCGCCATGAACGGGTAGGACTTGTCATCGCGATAGCGGACGTTGAACGGCGGATCGAACTCCTTGATCCACATGTATTCGAGCTGCAGCGAGTCGACGTCGCTGGGCACCACGGTCCACTCCACGGACGCCGCCGTCGTGACCATGCGCCTCGTGCGCTCGTGGAGCGAGTACAACGGTGCGAAGTAGTTCGACAGACGCGCCCGCAGATTCTTCGCCTTGCCGACGTACAGCACCCGCCCCTCCGCGTCGCGGAAGCGGTACACGCCCGGGTTGGTCGGAATCTCTCCCGCTTTCGGCCGGTACGGCAGCTGCGACACCCGTTCCCGGGATGCCACGGCTCAGGCCCCCGCGCGGGCCAGTTCCGGCTCGCGCTCGGTGGTATTGCGCTGCGTGCCGGTGCGACCCGTCTCGAGGAGTTCGGCCAGGAAGGCTCCGGTGTGGCTCTCGGCGACCGTCGCCACCTGCTCGGGCGTGCCGGTCGCGACGATCGTGCCGCCGCCGGCACCGCCCTCGGGGCCGAGGTCGATGACCCAGTCCGAGCTCTTGATGACGTCGAGGTTGTGCTCGATGACGATCACGGTGTTGCCCTTGTCGACGAGCCCGTTGAGCACCTGGAGCAGGAGCGAGACGTCTTCGAAGTGCAGACCGGTCGTCGGCTCGTCGAGCACGTAGATCGAGCGGCCGTTGCTGCGGCGCTGGAGCTCGGTCGCGAGCTTGACCCGCTGCGCTTCCCCACCCGAGAGCGTCGTGGCGGACTGTCCGAGACGCACGTACCCGAGACCCACGTCCACGAGGGTCTTGAGGTACCGGTGGATGGCCTGGATGGGCTCGAAGAACTCCGCGGCCTCCGAGATCGGCATCTCGAGCACCTCGGCGATGTTCTTGCCCTTGTAGTGCACCGAGAGGGTGTCGCGGTTGTACCGCTTGCCGTGGCACACCTCGCAGTCGACATACACGTCGGGCAGGAAGTTCATCTCGATCTTGAGCGTGCCGTCGCCCGAGCACGCCTCGCAGCGGCCGCCCTTGACGTTGAAGCTGAAGCGCCCGGCCTGGTAGCCGCGCACCTTCGCCTCGGGCGTCTCGCTGAACAGCGTCCGGATGCGGTCGAACACACCGGTGTAGGTCGCCGGGTTCGAGCGCGGGGTGCGGCCGATCGGCGCCTGGTCGACGTGCACGACCTTGTCGAGGTTGTCGAGGCCCGTGACGCGCGTGTGCTTGCCGGGCACGCGCCGCGCGCCGTTGAGCTTGGAGGCGAGGACTTCGTACAGGATGCCGTTCACCAGCGTCGACTTGCCCGAACCGCTGACGCCGGTGACCGACGTGAGCACCCCGAGGGGGAAGTCGACACTCACGTTCTGGAGGTTGTTCTCGCGAGCTCCGACCACCGTGATCTGGCGCTTCCGGTCGATCTTGCGGCGCTTCTTCGGCGCCTCGATCGAGCGACGGCCCGAGAGGTACGCACCGGTGAGCGAGCGGTCGTCGTCGAGGAGTTGCGCCAGCGGTCCGGAGTGGACCACGTTGCCGCCGTCGACGCCGGCGCGGGGTCCGATGTCGACGACCCAGTCGGCGGCGTGAATGGTTTCCTCGTCGTGCTCGACGACGATGAGCGTGTTGCCCAGGTCGCGAAGGGTCTCCAGGGTCTGGATCAGTCGACGGTTGTCGCGTTGGTGCAGACCGATGGATGGCTCGTCGAGCACGTAGAGGACGCCCGTGAGGCCCGACCCGATCTGCGTCGCGAGACGGATGCGCTGCGCTTCGCCGCCCGAGAGCGTGCCCGCGGCGCGTCCCAGGCTCAGGTAGTTCAGGCCGACCTGCAGGAGGAAGTCGAGGCGCGCGCGGATCTCGCGCAGCACCGCGGCGGCGATCGTCGCCTCACGCTCGGTGAGGGTGAGCTTCGAGAAGAACTCGCGCGCGTCGGCGAGGCTCATCCGGGATGCCGCGGCGATCGAGGTGCCGTCGACCAGCACAGCGAGCACCTCGGGCTTGAGCCGGTCGCCGTCGCACACCGCGCACGGCACCTCGCGCAGGTACTCGGACCAGCGCTGACGCTGAGCGTCGGACTCGGCTTGCAGGTACTGCCGTTCGATGTACGGAACGACGCCCTCGAAGCCGGAGGAGTATCTCATCTCACGCCCGTAGCGGTTCTTCCACTTGACGGTGACCTTGTAATTCTCGCCGCGCAGGACCGCATTCTGAACGTCCTTCGTCAGGTCTCGCCAGGGGGTGTCGAGCGAGAAGTCGAGGTCGCGGGCGAGCCCCTCGAGGAGCCGCTCGTAGTACTGGAAGAGTCCCTTGCCCTGCGTGGTCCACGGCAGGATCGCGCCGTCACGGATGGACAGCTCCTCGTCGCCGAGCATGAGGTCGACGTCCACCGACATACGCGTTCCCAGGCCCGAGCACACCGGGCAGGCGCCGAACGGAGCATTGAACGAGAACGTCCGCGGCTCGATCTCGGTCAGCTGCAGCGCGTGGCCGTTGGGGCAGGCGAGCTTCTCGGAGAACGACTGCCACGCGGCATCCCCCTCCTCGTCGACGAAGTTCACCTGCATGATGCCGCCGGCCAGCCCGAGAGCGGTCTCGACCGAGTCGGTCACGCGCGACAGGATGTCTCCGGATGCCACGAGCCGGTCGACCACGACCGCGATGTCGTGCTTGTAGCTCTTCTTCAGTGTCGGCGGCTCAGCCAGCTGCACGAGCTCACCGTCGACGACGGCGCGCGCGTAGCCCTTGGCGCTCAGCTCTTTGAAGAGGTCGACGAACTCGCCCTTCTTCTGCGTCACGACGGGCGCGACGATCTGGTAGCGGGTGCGCTCGGGCAACTCCATGAGCTGGTCGGCGATCTGCTGCACCGTCTGGCGCTGGATACGCGCGCCGCAATCGGGACAGTGCGGGACGCCGATGCGCGCCCACAGCAGACGCATGTAGTCGTGGATCTCGGTGATCGTGCCGACGGTCGACCGCGGGTTGCGGTTCGTGGACTTCTGATCGATCGAGACCGCGGGGCTCAGGCCCTCGATGAAGTCGACGTCGGGTCGGTCGACCTGTCCGAGGAACTGGCGGGCATAGGCGCTCAGCGACTCGACGTACCGGCGCTGCCCCTCGGCGAAGATCGTGTCGAACGCGAGGCTCGACTTTCCCGACCCCGAAAGGCCGGTGAACACCACGAGCGAATCGCGCGGAATGTCGAGGTCGACGTTCTTCAGATTGTGGACGCGGGCACCGCGAACACTGAGCTTTCCGCTGGTGTTTCCGGGAGACGAGACAGGAACGATGGGCACCGCACAAGTCTAGGTTCCCCCTCCGACATCGGCCCCGGGTTCGCCGCCGGCGCACGGATGTGCGAGAGTGCGCGGCCCCCGCGTGCGGACGGGCGATCGGTCTGCGGCTCAGTCGGCGGCATCCTCGCGCCGTGCGAAGGGCGCGAGGCCGTCGCGCAGGGCGACGAGTGCCGCCTCGTCCACGCCGACGCGGGCCATGATCTGCGCGGGCACGTCCAGGGCCCGTTCGCGCAGCGCCCTTCCATCCGCCGTGAGGTCGATGTCGAGGACCCGCTCGTCGTCCGCCCGCCGCGAGCGCTCCACCCGACCCTGCGCCTCGAGGCGCTTGACGAGCGGCGACAGGGTCGCGGGTTCCATGGCGAGCTCCGCGGCGAGAGCACCCAGCGACCGCGGTGCCTGCTCCCACAGCGCGAGCATGACGAGGTACTGCGGGTGGGTGAGGCCGAGCGGTTCGAGGACCGGACGGTAGATCGACACGATGTTGCGCGCGGCGGTGACGAGGGCGAAGCACACCTGGTTCTCCAGCCGCAGCGGATCGTCCACGCGCTTCCTCCAATTCGTTAGTACACTAATGATCATGGCACAAAAGGATGCCGACCGACCCCCGTTGCGCGAACGCGTCCGGGCTGCCGGCGGGTGGTACCAATACCTCAACACGCGTCTGATCCGCGTGGCGGGACCTGCGTCGGTGGGGCCGTATGAGACGACGCCCGAGCCGGTGCGCACCGGGCGTCCCTGCCCGCTCTGCGGCCATGCCATGTCGGAACACAGCGTCGACCGCTCCGGGCCCAAGCCGCTGCTGCACTGCCCCTGAGATCCCCGAGCGACGCGCACCGGCCCGAGACCTCGGCCGCGAGGGCGGGGTCAGGCGAGCTGCGGTCGCCCGTCGGCATCCAAGGGCCAGCCGGGGTTGACCGCGACCTCCCACGGATGACCGTCCGGGTCGACGAAAACGCCCGAGTACCCACCCCAGGGAGTGGTCGCACCCAACCGCCCCAGGGTCGCGCCGGCGGCTACGGCATCAGTGAGTATCGCGTCGACGTCCTCGGGCGCGCGCACATTGTGCGCGAGCGTGACGCCGCCCCACCCTCCGACGTCCGGAACGGCCGAGTCCGCGGCGAGCTTCCCGCGATCCCACAGGGCGACGACCATCCCGCCGACGTCGAAGAACGCGACCTCGCCCTCGACCGAGTCGGCGTGCCGATGCCAACCGAGACGCTCGTAGAACCGCAGCGACCGCTCCAGGTCCGCCACCCCGAGCGTGATCAGCGAGACTCTCTGCTCCACCGTGTCCTCCGGCTCAGGCGTGCCCGGCCCGCTCCATCGCGCGGAGTTCCTTCTTGAGGTCCTGCACCTCGTCACGCAGGCGTCCGGCGAGCTCGAACTTCAACTCACTGGCCGCCGCGAGCATCTGCTGCGTGAGGTCGGCGATCGTGGATTCCAGCTGATCGGCGCCCTCGGCCGCGATCCCCGTGCGACGCAGCTGCGGCGTCGGCGACTTGCCCTTGCCCGCTTTGTCGTTCCGGGACAACAGGCTCCGGGTGTCCGATGCCTCGCGCGCGAGCACCTCCGTGATGTCGGCGATCTTCTTGCGCAGCGGCTGCGGGTCGATGCCGTTCGCCGTGTTGTACGCGATCTGCTTCTCGCGACGCCGCTCGGTCTCGTCGATGGCGTTCCGCATCGAGTCGGTGATCTTGTCGGCGTACATGTGCACCTCACCCGACACGTTGCGGGCCGCGCGTCCGATCGTCTGGATGAGAGACGTGCCGCTGCGCAGGAACCCTTCCTTGTCGGCATCCAGGATCGCCACGAGCGAGACCTCGGGCAGGTCGAGCCCCTCACGGAGCAGGTTGATGCCGACGAGCACGTCGTAGACACCCGCACGCAGTTCCGTCAGCAGTTCGACGCGTCGGAGGGTGTCGACGTCGGAGTGCAGGTACCGCACACGAACGCCGTGCTCTCCGAGGAAGTCCGTCAATTCCTCGGCCATCTTCTTCGTGAGCGTCGTGACCAGCACGCGCTCGTCGCGCTCGACGCGGAGACGGATCTGCTCGAGCAGGTCGTCGATCTGCCCCTTGGACGGCTTCACCACGATCTCGGGGTCGACGAGACCCGTCGGACGGATGATCTGCTCGACGACACCGTCGGCGATACCCATCTCGTAGCGACCCGGGGTCGCCGACAGGTAGACCGTCTGGCCGATGCGGTTCTTGAACTCGTCCCACCGGAGCGGCCGGTTGTCCATGGCGCTCGGGAGCCGGAACCCGTGCTCGACCAGCGTGCGTTTACGCGACGCATCTCCCTCGTACATCGCGCCGATCTGCGGCACGGTCACGTGCGACTCGTCGATGACGAGAAGGAAGTCGTCGGGGAAGAAGTCGAGCAGGGTATGCGGCGGGTCCCCGGCGTTGCGACCGTCCATGTGCCGCGAGTAGTTCTCGATGCCCGAGCAGAACCCCAGCTGCTGCAGCATCTCGAGGTCGAACGTCGTGCGCATGCGCAACCGCTGCGCCTCGAGCAGCTTGCCCTGTGACTCGAGCTCTTTCAGCCGCTCGCCGAGTTCGTGCTCGATCGTGCCGATCGCGCGCTGCACCGTATCGGTGCCGGCGACGTAGTGCGACGCGGGGAAGATCGGGACGGAATCCATCTTCTGGATCACATCGCCGGTGAGCGGGTGCAGCGTGTAGAGGGCTTCGATCTCGTCACCGAACATCTCGATACGGATCGCGAACTCCTCGTAGACCGGGATGATCTCGATCGTGTCGCCGCGAACCCGGAAGTTGCCGCGCGAGAAGTCGACGTCGTTGCGGTTGTACTGCATGGCGATGAACTTGCGGATGAGGGCGTCGCGGTCGTACCGCTCCCCCACCTGCAGCGCGACCATGGCCCGCAGGTACTCCTCCGGCGCGCCGAGGCCGTAGATGCACGACACCGTCGAGACCACCACGACGTCGCGGCGCGACAGCAGCGAGTTCGTCGTCGAGTGCCGCAGCCGCTCCACCTCGGCGTTGACCGAGGAGTCCTTCTCGATGAACGTATCGGTCTGGGGCACGTAGGCCTCGGGCTGGTAGTAGTCGTAGTACGACACGAAGTATTCGACGGCGTTGTTCGGCATGAGTTCGCGGAACTCGTTGGCGAGCTGCGCCGCGAGCGTCTTGTTGTGGGCCAGGACGAGCGTCGGTCGCTGCACCGCCTCGACGAGCCACGCCGTGGTCGCCGACTTACCGGTGCCGGTCGCGCCGAGCAGCACGACGTCGGTCTCACCCGCGTTGATGCGCGCGGCGAGATCGGCGATCGCCTGCGGCTGGTCACCGGACGGGGAGTACTCGCTGATGACCTCGAAGGGGCGGACGGAACGGGTGGCCTGCATGATTCCAGCGTAGGCGGGGCCTCCGACATCGGGGGCGGCACCGCGTTCGCCGTCGGCGAGCGACGCGCCGATCAGCTCGTCGCGAGTCGCTCCCACAGCTCGTCGACCTGCCGTCGCGTGGCATCCAGATCGCCGGTCGTGTCGATCACGACATCGGCCAGCGCCAGCCGCTCGTCGTCGCCCGCTTGCGCGGCGATGCGCGCGCGGGCCTCGGCCTCGGTGAGACCGCGCTGCGCGATCAGCCGCTGCACCCGCTGCTGCGCGGGTGCGTGGGCGACGACGACCAGGTCCCACTCGCCCGTGCCACGGGATTCCGCCAGCAGCGGCACGTCGTACACCACGACCGCGTCGGGATCCGCCGAGAGAGCCGCCCGGAACCTCCGCTGCGACTCCTCGCGG
The DNA here is from genome assembly GCF_004022425.1 of Microbacterium enclense. Classification (GTDB taxonomy): domain Bacteria; phylum Actinomycetota; class Actinomycetes; order Actinomycetales; family Microbacteriaceae; genus Microbacterium; species Microbacterium enclense_A. The sequence goes on from NZ_RBZY01000010.1 coordinate 63,093, forward strand.
ACGGCCGGGTGAACGAGCGCGTTGAGCGCGGCCAGCCGCTCCGGGTGGCCGAAGACGCGCGAACCGAGCGCCGGCCGGTCCAGCGTCCCGTCGGGTGCGACCACGTCCGCGCCGAACTCCCGGGCGATCGCGGCCAGAACCGGCGACCCGGGTGCCTGGACGTCGCGCACGATCGCGTCGGCGTCGACCACGACGGCGCCTTTCTCGGCGAGCATGCGGGAGATGGTGGACTTTCCGGAGGCGATTCCGCCGGTCAGCGCGAGCAGTGTCACCCATCGAGGATGCCACAGCCGCCACGCCCCGATCCGGCGGCATCCCCCGTGGGCTACCATTTCCTCAAGGCCGCATTCGCGCCCTCCGACCGGTTGGCGAGAGTGTCATCATGCCGAATCCGAACGTCGTGGTCGTCATCGAAGACGATGTCGACATCCGCTCGCTGCTCAGCGCGACCCTCGAGCCCGTCGGTTTCATCGTGCACACCGCCGTTGACGGCCTCACGGGGATCGAGACCGTCCGCCGCGTCGACCCCGCGGTGACCACGCTCGACGTCAGCATGCCGGGCCTCGATGGGTTCGAGACCGCGCGCCGCATCCGTGAGTTCAGCGGGACGCGCATCCTGATGGTGAGCGCGCGCGTGGACGCCACCGAAGAACGTCTCGCGCGCGAAGCCGGTGCGGACGACTACCTCACGAAGCCGTTCCGGCCGCGCGAGCTCCGCGCCCGCGTCCAGGCCCTCGTCACCGAACCGGGCGACGCGCACTGAGACCCGGTCGTCACTCCGTCGGCATGCCGAAAGGCTGATCGCCGGTCATCGCGGCGCGGCTGGCGTCGGCGTCGGCGCGATCCACCAGGGTCGGACCGTCCGCGCCGTCCACCGAGGCGAGGGCCATACCGATCCCCACCACCGGCACGACCGACGTGGCCAGATCCGAGAGATCGGCCACGAGCCGTTCGTGGAGCACACGGACCAGCCGCCGGTAGTCGGTCGTCAGCGAGGTCGAGAACGCCACCGAGAGGCCCGTGGCATCCGTCTCTCCCACCAGGGCCATGGTGGGGGCATGGCGCCGAACGGACGCGCGGAACGCCTGCGCCATCTCTTCGGCCTCCTCCGGCCCGAAGGCGGTGGCGACGCGTCGGAGGTCGTCGACCCGGATGCCGATGACGCACAGATCCTCCCCGGCCGCCCGGGCACGGGCGACCAGGATGGTCAGGACCGCACCGAAGGACTCCCGCAGCAGCACCCCGCTGCGGTCGACGACGAGATGGCGGGTCTCCGGATTGCCCCGCAGAGCGGACTCGTTCGTGCGGAGCACCGACGTGACCACGACGGCGGCGACGACCAACGACATCGTGAGGAAGGCCGACACGCTCGTGCCGAAGTAGGTGAGGAACACCGGACTCTCCGGACCCTGCACGATGAAGACGATCGTGCGGACCGAGAACCACACGGCCTCGATGGTCAGGACCGTCGTCAACGCCGCCGCGCTCCAGCGCCGCCCGATGGCTCCGCGCCGCGTCTCGATCGCTCCCAGCACCGCGAACAGCGCATTGGCGAGGAACAAGGGAACCGCTCCCGCCCAGTCGCCCGCCGCGGGACCGTCCAGGAGCGCGAGCAGCACCACGACCACCAGGCCGACGGACGTGACGATGACCGGAACCCTCAGCCGGCGCCCATTAAACGCCGCGCTCCCCAACCAGATGAAGGAGGTCGCGCCGACGAACGCGCCGTTCCCGAGGGCGATCGCGACGAACGCCCCGGGCACGGCTATCGAGACCAGATAGCACACGGCGGAGAAGACCCCGGCGAGGAACGCGGTCGCCCACAGCCGTCCCGGAAGCGCGTCGCGCAGCATCAGGGTGTCGAGAAGATAGATCACCGCCGAGACCAGGATGACGAGCGACGAAGCCGCCTGCAGGCTCAGGACGTCAAAGACCATGACTGCGCCTCTTCCTTCTGGGGCAGGCGCACCGTGAAGACGGAGCCGGCCCCGGGTGCGGTTGCGAGCGAGATATCGCCCCCGTGGGCGCGCGCGATGTCCCGACTGATCGCAAGGCCCAGTCCGCTGCCGTGGACACTGGAGTTGCGCACCGCATCCGCGCGGAAGAACCGCTCGAAGATACGCGCCTGCTCGCTGGGCGAGATTCCAGGACCGTTGTCAGCGACCGTGATCAGCACCGCCTCGGCCGCGCGTTCGACGGAGACGACGACGCCACCGCCGCGCGTGTTGTACTTCACGGCGTTGGACAGGAGGTTGTCGACGACCTGCCGCAGGCGATGCGCATCCACGACCGCCCGGCACGAATGGACACCGGACGCATCGATCCGGATGCCGTGCGCCATCGCGCGGGGCGCGACCGCGGTCACGGCGCTCTCGACGATCTCGGCGACGTCCGTCGGCGCCGGGTGCAGGGCGAACCCCACCCCGTGCCGGGAAGCCGCAGACATGGCGAGGATGTCGGCGACGAGCTCGCGGAGTCGCGCGGCGTTACGCTCCGCGATCTCCAGCTGCTCGCGCGTGGATGCCGCCAGATCATCGTCGTCGAGGGCGAGCTCGAGGTAGCCGAGGATCGAGGTGAGCGGCGTTCGCAGCTCGTGCGAGACGCTCGCGACCAGGTCCTCGCGCGCGCGGAGCGCCAGCTCTTCAGCGGTCACGTCGCGCGAGACGACGACGCTGCCCCCGTCCTTCCCCTCGCGCGACGGAAGGCGCCGGGCCGTCACATTCAGCGCACGGCGGTCGTCGCCCGGCATCCCGAACCAGACCAGCTCGCCCTCGAATGTCTCCCCCGCGCGGGCCCGTGCGAACGGCGTCGCGCGCGGATCCAGCGGTGTGATGCCGTCGGCCGCGAAGACGTCGGAGGCGGGGCCGAGCGGTTCGGTGCTCGCTTGCAGCCGGGCGTGCGCCTCGTTGCTCACGGCGTATTCACCCTCGGCCGTGATGCGGATGACCCCGAAGTCGACCGCGTCGAGCACCTCGGTGACAAGGTCCTCCTGGCGGCGGGAGCGTTCGAGCGCCCGCCGCAATTCGGCCGACTGATTCTCGAGCAGGGACCGCTGCGCACGCGTGCGTTGGGCCGCGAAGTGCGACATCGTCGCCAGAGCCGCAAGGGTGAAAGGGAGAACGAACGTCGACGCCGCCACGCGCTGCATCTCGTCGAACGCCTGATAGGTGATGAGGGCCGTCACCGCCGCCGTCACGCCGACGACCCCACGGACACCGAACACGGAGCCGATCCACATGGCAGGGAAGGCCCACAGCAGACCGATGCCCGCGACCGGCGCACTTTCGCGCATCACTCCGATCGCTGCGACGTCGACGACGGGAGCGACCAGGACGAGCCACGACGGCAGGGCATCGCGGGGCGAGAGGACGACGATCCCCGCGCAGACGAAGATCATGCCGGCGCCCGCGACGAACAGGGCGACATCCTCGATCTGCCCGAGGACGAGGGTCACCGCAACCGCGAGCACGGTCGCACCCGCCTGGAGCAGCTGGCTGGTCAGCAAGCTCCGGTGAAGGCCGAGCCGCTCGCTCGGCGACGGGCCGGACATGGCCTCGACCCTAGCGTGCGGTGCCCGCGTCCGTGCGGCGCCCACGCGGGCGACTCCGCGAGTCGGCGGAGGGCGTCGCGTCCGGCGAACGGTCGGACCGCGGTGGCGAGGTCAGAATCCGAAATCGCCGCCGAAATCGCCTCCGAAGTCGCCGAATCCGCCGGCGTCGCCCGCACCCGGATCGTCGAAGGATGCCGCGTCCCCGCCGTCCGCAGCGACACCGTCCTCGAAGCCCGCGGCGTAACCGGGGTCGAACAGGGATCCGACGAGCGCGGAGCCGATGACGTAGCCGCCGATGGTGCCGAGCATCGAAGCACCGAGCAGGGAACCGAAACCGGGGGCTCCCCCACCGCCGCCGAACGACCGTCCGCCGAAGGTGCGCTCCATGAAGCCCGGACGCGTGTACTCGGCCCGCGTCGCCGCGCGCGCGAGCGACGCGGGATCGTCGCTGCGGGGGCGTTCGGCGATCGGCAGCCCCGACGACAACTCCTGAAGCACCTGCTGACGCTGGCTCGGGGTGAGGCGGGCGAACGCCTCGGCGTGCACCTGTTCCACGGTCTCGGGCGGTGCCGTTCGCAGCAGGTAACGGTAGCGGTCGAGCGCCTGAGCGTCGTCGCCCGACGGCGTGGGTGCCGCCCCGGCGGCGCCCGGCGGTGGAGGGGGTGCGTACCGACCGTCGGCGTCGCGCGCGCCGCTCACCGGAACGTGCGAGGCCGGGGCGGCCGGCGCGCGACGCCCATCGTCGCTCGAGCCGAAGAGCCGATCGAGGAAGCCCATGAGTACCCTCCTTCTGTCTGCCCCCACGGTAGGGGCGGTGGCTTTGAGTCGCCTGTGCCGTAGCGTCGGGCCGTCAGCCCTGACGGGCGTGAGCTTCACTCGTCCACCGAGCCACCAGGTCCCACGGGTCGTCGACCCCGTGCGACAGCGACGCGATGTGGGTGTCGAGAGCAGCGCTTCGAGCGAACCACTCCGAGCCGCCCAGGCGATCCGCGGCGAACTGCACGTGCCGCCGTCGTTCGACCGCGCGGTCACCGCGCTCGAACGCGAGGAGCTCGTCGTGGCGGATGGCCCGCAGTCTGCGCCGGGGCTGCGCGCTCGTTCCGATCTTCACGCGATCGCGGAACCGGAGGTAGTAGACCACATCGATACGGGGAGGGGGCAGCTCGCCGTCGACGGGCTCCCCGTGATGCCATTCGCACACGGCGCACAGCCACCCGCTCGGCCAGCGGACGCCCAGCCGGGAGCCGCAGAGCAGACACGGCGTGGGCAGGAGGTCGGCGACGCCGTCGCGTCGGCCCACCCACTCCGCGGCGAGGGCGAGGTGCTCGTCGCACAGGCCGACGGGCGCGCCCCGGACGACAGGCTCACCGCACTCCGGATCGAGACACGAAGACCCTGTACTCATGCGCCGAAGCGTACCCGCGGCCGCCGACACGACCGCCCACTCAGTCCTCGGCCGCCTCCGGAGCGTGCATCCGCAAGAACAGACCCGCGTACGGTCCGAGCTCGAGAGCGAAACTCTGCAACTCGTCGACACGGCCGACGACATCGCCGGTCGCGGCATCCACCGCCGTGCTCTGCGGCACCAGCCATTCCGAGCGGACCGTTCCCTCGATGCTCTCCCCGGAGAAGTTGAGCACGGTGATCTGCAGCGGCGCATCATCAAGGCGACGATCACCGCCGTCGAGCCGATGGACCATCACCAGCATGCTGGGGTGGCCGACCTGCGGAATGTCGACCTGGGATGCCACGGCGATCTCGTTCTCGCTGCGAATGCGCAGAATCTCGCGCAATCCCGAGAGGAACGAGTCGGGATCCGCCTGCTGCCTGCCGAGGGAACCGTAGAGCGACCGTGCCCGCGGCATCCCGGACGCCGACGTGGCTGCGTCGGGCGCGACGTCGAGCAGATCGTGCGCGCCGCGTTCGATCCAGCGTGTGTCGCCCGACGAGATGAGGTGGCGCACCTCGTCGGCGGGCAGGGTCAGCGAACCGGTCAGGTCCCAGCCCGACAGAGCGAACACGCCGGGCTGCCATGAGTTGTACTTCGCCAGGAGAAGATGCGCGTCGCGGATCGCGGGCGCGTCTGCCTCCGTGATGTCCTCGAGCGTCGCTTTGCCCTGCGTCGCCGCGATGAGGGACGCGGTGGTGCACGCGATCCCGTTCTGCGTGAAGACGAGGTTGTAGTCCGCGTCGACCGTGAGCGCCTGGGTGAGTTCGGCACGCACCGTTTCGGCGATCTGCGCTCCGGTGGCCTCGCCGTGCCGGAAGGAGTAGACGGTGTCGCGATGAGTCGTCGCCCAGTGCACCAACTCGTAGGTCAGCTCGTCGTGGTTCTGCATCCCGTGCACGAGTTGCACCGGCTCCACCCCGGTCTCGAGTGCCGTCGTGAGCGCCAGGCGGAGAAACTCCGTGTTCGCCGTCGCCAACGCGTGGTGGTAGCCGGGTCGCGTGACGAAGTCGTACGACAGATCAGCACCGACCGCACTGGTGTCGCGGATGTCCTCGATGGTGAGGTTCAATTCCTGGAACGTGAACCCCCCGACCTTCCGCACCATGCCGGCGATGATGTGGTTCGCGGCGTGGGAGAGCGGGTGTCCCTCCGACCACGCCGGCATCCCCTCAGCACTCTTCTCGACGCCGAGGAAGCCATTGGCATCCAGTCGGAGCGCGCTCGTACCGAGGTCGCCGAGCGAGTGCAGGGCGTCGCCGATGACCAGGCGCATACCGGCGAATGTCGGGTCGAGCCAGTTGATCGAGGGCTGACCCTCCTTGAAGTAGTGCAGGTACACCCAGCGGCGCTCGAGACCATCGGTACCGACGACCGGGGCCGTCGCGCTCCAGTTCGTCTCTTTCACGCCGGGCGTGAAGAAGATGACGCGCTGGAGCTCGCCGATGATGTAGCCGCGCGCGCTCAGCTCGCGTTCCGTGTCGGCGTCGAGGTTCACCGAATCGCGCCCGGCGGGGACCTCCGGCAGGAGCCCCCAGTCCTCGCGCGGGATCTCGACCATGTGATAGATCCCGGGGTAGTCCTTGTACGCCATCTCCGCGAGGCGGAAATCCGCACCCTTCCCCGTGTGTCCGGGCACGATGTCATCGATCACGCTGCCGCCGTGGGCGTCTGCCACGTCGGCCATGCGTCGGAAGGCGTTCTCGTCACCGAACTCGGGGTCGATCTGCGTGCTGATGCGGTCGAAGTGACCGTCGACGCTCGGCGTCTCCTGCCAGCCGCTGATTCCGCCCGCGCGCTTCACCGGTCCGGTATGGATGCCATTGATCCCGACCCACTCGAAGGCATCCCACAGTGCCTCGTCACCGAGCGCATCGAGGAACGACTCCCCCGGCCGCGCCATGAGCGAGATCGGGTACGCCGTGAACCAGACGTCGGTCGATTCGATCGCGCGTCGCGCGTCCGGCCGCGCGTAGGGGTTGCGCCACATCGATGGCTGTCCGGACAGCTGGCGGCTCAGAACGTCGGCGTCTTTGAGCATCGACTGACGCACGAGCCATTCCACATACGACGGGTTGCCGCCGTTCGCGTTGCGCGGATCGGTGAGGAAGCGCCGCAGCGTCCCGCCCCTGAACTGGTCGCGCGGGCGGAGCCGCCGCGGGCGGGCCGGATAGCGCTGTTCGTCGTAGCTGATCTCGGCGACCGGGTCGGCGGTCTCATCGCCCACGCCGTCGTCGATCTCGTCACCCGGCGTCCGTGCTGTCGTCAGCTCGTCGGCGTCGTCCACTCGCGACCTCCTCATGTCGTCGTACCGACGCTAGTCGGACGAGTGACATCACGGAGAGGGATTGACCCGGAACACGCAGAGGTTCGCCTCACGCCCGATCGCGCGCACGCAATGCGGCCCGCGCCAGCGCGCCCGCGACGGCGCAAATGCCGATCACGGTGACCATGAACCACACCCACCCGCTCGCGGTGAAGATCAGACCGAGAAGCCAGCCGAACAGACTCGAGCCACCGTAGTAGCCCAAGTAATACAGCGACGACGCCTGGGCGCGCGCCTGCGGTTCCGCGGCCACGGGCGTCCACCCCGACGCGACCGCGTGCGCGGCGAAGAAGCCCGCGGTGAAGACCACCAGACCCACGACCACCACGACCGTCACAGGGACCGACATCAGCGCGGCACCCGCAGCGGTGACGACGATCGAACCGACGAGCACCGGATAACGTCCGAGACGCACGGCAAGAGCTCCGGCCCGGGGCGAGGAAACCGTCCCAGCCAGGTAAGCGATGAACAACAGCGTCACAATGGCCGGGGCGAGCGAGAACGGCGGTGCCGTGAGATGGAAGCCCAAGTAGTTGTAGACGGCGACGAACGCGCCCATGAGAAGGAAGCCCTGGGCGTACAACGCCAGCTGAACCGGGGCCCGCAGATTGACCATCACACGGGCCACCACCGTGGGGCCCGGCATCGTCCGGGTTCGACCAGGGACGAAGCCTCGGGCACAAGGAACGAGCGTGAGGAAGATCACCGCCGACACGGCACACAGCAGGATGACGGATGCCACACCCCACCGCCACCCGGCGACCTCGCCGATGGGACCCGACACCAGGCGTCCGCTCAGCCCACCGACCGTCGTGCCGGCGATGTACGACCCCGCCGCCGCGGCGACGTGGCGGACATCGACCTCTTCGCTCAGGTAGGCGAGCGCGACGGCTGGGATCGCCCCGAGAGCAAGGCCCTCGAGAAGACGCAGGGTCAGGAGAACCGCGACGTCAGAGGCCAGCGGCGCCGTCGCCCCCAGCACCGTTGCGGAGATCACTCCGAACGCCATCGCCGGCACCCTCCCGACACGGTCGGCGACCACCGACCACGGCAGGACAGCGACGGCCAGACCGAGAGTCGACGCGGAGACGGTCAGCGCGGCGGTCGCGGGATCGATTCGGAGGTCCGCCGCGAGCTGTGGGAGGACAGCTTGGGTCGCGTAGAGCTGCGCGAAGGTCGCGACTCCCCCGAAGAACAGGCCCACGAGCAGCCGACGGTACTGTCGGCTTCCCGGAACGTGTCCTGAGAAATCGCTCACCCTGCGACCCTATCCGTTTCCCTTTGCGGAGGGCTCAACGAAAAAAGGCGCCGACCACACCTCAGACGAGGAGTGATCGACGCCGAAGCGACGAATGTGTCCGTATATGCGAAATGGCCACCCA
>NZ_RBZY01000100.1 GCF_004022425.1 Microbacterium enclense
CTCGCTCCGCGGAGCGAGGGGGCACAGCCGTTCGTCAGTTCAGCGTGAACTCCGTGGTGTGCGCGTTGCCCGCCACGTCGAACACGACGAGGGTGTTCTCACCCCGGACCGCCCCGAAGACGCCGGGCGTCACGAAGTTCACGTCCGACCACGGCGCGTTCGCCAGATCCTTCACGACACCGTTGAGCTCGACGCGGTCGATCCGGCCGGCGTCGTAGAGCTTGAAGCTCACCCGGTCATAGGTCTCGCCGGTGGCGACGGTGAAGTTCTTGCCGTCCTTCACCGTCACGGTCGGCGCTGTCGCGTCGATCGTGAACGCGAACGTGCCGGTCGCCGAGACGTTGCCCGCGCGGTCGTGCGCGTTGTACTTTAGCTGGTAGTGCCCGTCGGGCAGCGCGACCGACGCCGTGTGCGTCGCCTCACGCGCCCCGTCCGCGACCGCCGACTGCGTGCTGCGCACGAGCGCGCCGTCCTGGTAGACGTTGGCCACGACCTGCGACAGACCGCGGTCGTCGGTCGCGTCGACCCGGAGCTCGAGCGTGCGCGACGGACCCGCCGCGGTCGGCGCGACGAGCGTCGCCGTCGGCTTCACGTCGTCCCGTTCGATCCGCAGGTCACTGAACACGTTGAGCGCCGAACGGTTCGCGTCGTGCGACGTCGAGAAGATCCCGGCATCCTGCACCGCTGCCGCTCCCGTGAGCGTGGCCGTCGAGCCGATCTGGGCGTAGTTCGTGCCGTCGAACGAGTACCAGGCGCTCACCTGGTCGCCGCTCCGGTCGAGCTTGACCCACACCGGACGGAACGTGTTGACGTTCGCCGCGGCCGAGCTCTCGACGTAGCCGTCACCATTGGCATCCCAGTGGAAGACGACGCCGTTGCGGGGAGTGACGGCCACGACCGCGTACCCGGCGGAGGCGCCCGGCTGATCGATGTCGTTGCGGATGATCACGCCCGACTTCGCCCAGGCGTTCGCGTCACCGACCGTGTCGACCCGCGCCGAGACGCTGGACACGGCGTTGACCGCATCCTTCTGGAATATCGAGCCGTAGGCGTCGTCGCGCTGACCGCCGCCGCCCCACACGTCCGCGCCCTGGGCGCGAATCGCGAAATGACCGTCCTTCTGCGCGAAGTACGAGCTGCTCGCCGAGGCTGCCGTCGTCGACAGCGGCGCAGCGACTGGCTCGCCGGTGCTGCCGCAGTCGGCGTTCTCGGTGAACAGGTTGGCGTTCAACGCCGTCCGCCGCTCGGGCGCGACCCCGGCCTCGCAGATGACCTGGCGCGCGGCATCCGGCCAGTTCAGTCCGGACACCTGGACGTTGTCGACGAGCCGGTTGCGGTTCGCCTCCAGATTCGGGGTCTGGGTCCCGCCGGAGTTGTACCAGTTCTCGGTGATGAGGTTGTCGCTGGTGTTGGTCGCCCCGTATGCGTTGGTGAAGACCCACGGGTTTGTGCCCTGCAGGACGTTCTGGCGGTAGACGGTGGACCGGGTTCCCTCATCCAGGTAGAGCCCGACGCCCGAGACGTTGTAGAGGTAGTTCCGCTCCGTCACCGATCCCGGGCTGGCCGAGAGGTTGTAGATCGAGCCGCCGTCGGCGAACTGCGACTTGGTGTTGTGCACGAGGTTCCCGGCGACGACGTTGTCCTTGAGTGTCGTGGGGGTGTCGTAGCGGGTGTTCCAGTTGTAGTAGCCGCGGTTCGTGTACTCCCCCGACCCCCCGGCGTCGTTCATGCCCCAGCCGTACCCGGTGTCGATGCCGTCGTAAGCGACGTTCGCGACCTCGTTGTTCTGGATGCGGGCGTTCGTGACATAGGTGCTGAGGATGCCGGAATTGTCCTTGTATTCCACCGCCGCGCGCGTCACGGTGTTGTGCTCGACGGTGATGTCACGGTTGATCATGCGCTCGTCGTCGGGGTGATGCGACTCGGGGCGGTTGCCGCCGACGAACACCCCGTGCCCACCCACCTCGGTGAAGCGGTTGCCGACGACCTGGATGTCGTGCGCGCCGAGTCCGACGCCGCTGAGGGCGGCGTTGGTGTCGTTGCCGATACCGAGTGCGGACGACCCCAGACCCACGAAGAGGTTGTTCTCGAAACGGACGCCGGATGCCGCCGACACCTGCACGGCGGCCGGCTGCTGGTACCAGCTGGTGCGGGCTCGCTCGAACAGCTCGCAGCCGCGGGAGCAGCTGGTGAAGGCGTCCGCGGGGCGGTAGTCGTAGTGGCCCTTGATGTAGGAGCCGTTCTGCTGAGTGGCGTATCCGTCGGTGGTCGGGCCGAGCCACGACGTCCCGGTGAAGGTGATGCCGTCGAACGAGAGGTTCTGCAGCGGTTCGTCGTACGTTCCACCGATGCTCAGCAGCACTTCGACCCGCGGCAGCTCGACGTCGAGGTTGTTGGGGTCCACCCCCGCACCCGGCTTGTAGTAGAGCTGACCGGCGTCGGGGTCGATGTACCACTCGTTCATCTGGTCGATGAAGGCGAGCGAGTTCGAGAACCAGTAGGTCGATCCACCCAGGAGAGCGAACTGGGGCGTGTCCCATCCCCACGTGTTGTTCTCCCACGCGGGCTGCGCCATCGTAAGCTTCGAGTCGGCGATGCTCGCGACCGGCGAGTACCGGTAGGTGAAGTCGCCCTTCGCCTCGAACTCGATGCGGTCCTGCTGCGGCAGATCGTTCATGAAGGCCAGGTCGGGGTTCTTCAGAGTGATGCCGGTCTCGTCGAGGGCGAGATCCGCTCCGGGCACCTGGCGCTGAGCGCGCTGCGCGTAGACGCCGTTGACGTACAGCTGGCGCGTGTCGACTCCCTGCGGGGTGTCGGCCACCCAGATGCCCGCACCCTCGTCGTAGACGCTCCACCCCGAGACCGGCTCGGCCCCCGAGACGATCGGGCTGGCACCGGGCGCCGCCGTCCATCGAACCGATCCGTCGGCGCCGCCGGCGTCTTCCGGCCGGAACTCAAGGGGCTCACCGATGCGGTACTCGCCGTCGGCGAGCTCGACGACGACGTCACTGCCGGCCGCGACGAGCTCCCGCACGCGGTCCTTCGCGGCGAAGAGACCGCAGGGTTGGGCGACCACGCAGGCCGTGCCCGATCCGTCGGGCGCGACGTGCAGAACGTCGGCGTCAGCAGCCGAAGCCGGACCTGCGACGGCGAGGGATGCCGCCACGGCACCGATCACCGCCAGCGATCCGGCACGGAAAAGGGGTGTCTTCACGAGGTACTCCTGTCTGGGGGGACGCCCGTGCGCAGGGACTCGCGTATCGATCACGGCCTTGTGAACGGGAATGTGCGGATGCACTGCAAACATCATATGAATGATGAAGGAGAATGCAAGGGGTGTAGGCGATCCCCGCGCCGCCGTCATCGGGAACGGAGATGGCCCATGACACCGAGTTCCACGATGCGCGATACTGAGTACATGAGCACCGACGCCCAGCCCCGCACGCTTCCCGGCGAGCGCATCGCTTCGTACGATCTCCTCGGCCGCCGCGACACCGACTACTACGCGGTGTTCGCCGACATCCCCGACGCCGACCGCGACGCGTGGGATCGAGCGAAGACCTTCATCGACGAGGTCGGCACCCGGATGCAGGGCGAGTGGGATGCCGCGACCTACCCGATCGAGCTCGTCCGCCGCATGGGCGAGCTCGAGCTCTTTACCGACGGGATCGAGCACCCCGACCTGCCGGCATCCTCGCCGCTGGCCGCGGGACTGGTGAACATGGAGATCTCGCGCGGCGACGGATCCCTCGCCACCGCCCTCGCGGTGCAGGGTGGCCTGGCACTGCGGACCCTCGCGATGTTCGGCTCCCCCGAGCAGCAGGCGCGGTGGTTGCGGCCCCTCGCCGACGGCACGACCCTCGGCGCCTTCGCGCTCACCGAACCCGACCACGGCTCCGACTCCGTGTCGCTCGAGACGACGGCGACCCGCACCGCCGACGGCTGGTCGCTGTCGGGCACGAAGAAGTGGATCGGCAACGGCGCCTCCGGCGGCATCACGTTCGTCTGGGCACGCGTGGATGCCGAGGGCGACGACGACCACGACAAGGTCCGTTGCTTCCTCGTCGAACAGGACACCCCGGGCTACACGGGCACCGTCATCACCGGCAAGGTGTCGCTGCGTGGCATCCACCAGGCTCACATCGCTCTCGACGACGTGCGTCTTCCCGCGGATGCCGTGCTCCCGGGAACCCACACCTTCAAGGACGCATCGGCCGTGCTGTACGCCACGCGCTCGGGCGTCGCGTGGTCGGCGCTGGGCCACGCGACCGCCTGCTACGAGGCGGCGCGGACATATGCCACCGAACGTATGCAGTTCGGAAAGCCCCTCGCGAAGTTCCAGATGGTGCAGGAGCGTCTCGCGCAGATGCTGGACGAGCTCACCGCGATGCAGCTGTTCTGCCGGCGCCTGGCCGACCTCGAGACCTCCGGCGGCCTTCGTCCCACGCAGGCCTCGCTCGCGAAGTACCACAACACCCGCGCCGCCCGCCGTATCGCAGCGATCGCCCGCGACCTGCTCGGCGGCAACGGCATCCTGCTCGAGAACGGCGTCATGCAGCACATGGCCGACATCGAGGCCATCCACACCTACGAGGGGACCGAGAGCGTGCAGGCGCTGCTTCTCGGCCGCGACATCACCGGGATGAGCGCGTTCGCCTGATCTCCCGCGCACTCGGCGTGTAGTCCGCGGCGGGCCCTGACGCAACCGGCGCACCCCATGTCGGGAGGGTTCGCTACCTTCTGAGCATGGGACTGTTCTCTCGCCACCCCGCTCCTCGCGACCTCGCGAACACCGTCGCCGAGGTCGTCGAGACGCCCCCGCGCAGTCTCTGGGCCGACGGGTTCGGACGCCTCGCGGTGCGCGCCGTCCAGATCATCGTCGTGGTGGTCCTGGTCGCAGGTCTCATCTGGGGCATTCAGCAGGTAACCCTCGTCATCATCCCGCTGATCCTCGCGCTGATCTTCGCCTCCGCGTTCGGGCCGGTCACGATGTGGATGCGCCGCAAGGGCGTCCCTTCGGTCCTCGCGACGCTCATCACGCTCCTCGCCGTGGTCGCGGTGCTGGCGGGTCTCGGCTGGCTCGTCGTGAACGCCGTCATCGACCAGTGGGACGAACTGAGCTCGCAGGCGGTCGAGGGCTTCCAGCAGGCGCAGGACTGGTACCACACCCTCCCGTTCGCGATCTCGCCCGACCAGGTGAATCAGGCCCTGAACGCGATCGGCGACTTCGTGACGAGCGCACAGTTCGGCAGTGGCGCCCTCGCCGGCGTCAGCGCCGTCGCCTCCTTCCTCACCGGCTTGGTGCTGATGGTCGTCATCCTGTTCTTCTTCCTGAAGGACGGACCCCGCATGTGGGAGTTCGTCCTCCGCCCGTTCCGCGGCAGCGACTACGACCGCGCCCGCCGGATCGGCGACAAGACCGTGACGGTGCTCGGGTCCTACGTCCGCGGAACGGCCTCGGTCGCCGCCGTCGACGCGATCGGCATCTACATCGGGCTGCTGATCCTGCAGGTCCCGCTCGCGCTGCCCCTGGCGGTGCTCGTCTTCCTGCTCGCGTTCATCCCGATCGTCGGAGCGGTGACCGCCGGCATCCTGGCGGCCCTCGTCGCGCTCGTCACCAACGGCTGGGTCGTCGCGCTCATCGTCGTCGGCGTCGTCGTTCTCGTGAACCAGCTCGAGGGCAACTTCCTCCAGCCGGTGCTGATGGGCCGCACGATGAAGCTGCACTCGTTCGTCGTGCTGGTGGTCCTCGCCGGCGGCACCGCGATCGGTGGCATCCTCGGCACTCTCCTCGCCGTCCCACTCACCGCCGTCGCGTGGGGCATCGTGTCGGTGTGGAACGGTCCCGACCAGCCCGCCGAGTGGGCGCGCCGCAAGAAGCGGCGCAACCCCGTTCCCCTGGCCGGGGGCGAGAGCGAGGGCTGAGCCCATGCCGTACGACATCCCTGCCCCGATGCTCGCGAAGGCCGTCCCCGCGGTTCCCGACCCGGGCAAGGTCGACGGCGGACTGTCGTACGAGCCGAAGTGGGATGGGTTCCGCGCGCTCGTGTCGTGGGACGGCACCGACGTCGAGATCGGCAGCCGAGG
>NZ_RBZY01000101.1 GCF_004022425.1 Microbacterium enclense
ACACCGCCCCCCGGGCGTGTCGCGACCTCAGGACCCCGGAATTCCGCGGATCTGAGCACGGCGACGGACCTGGACGGTGAGAGCGAGCAGAACGGACGCGATCGCCCACGCCGCCGCGATACGAGTCAGGACCGCGTAGACGAGCGCCGTCGGTGTGATCACGGTGCCGGCGGAGGCCGTCGCGACGACGGCGATGACTCCGCCGATCACGAGAGCCGCCGGGAGCGATACCCACCAGATGACACGCACCGCATCGGGAAGGACTCGCCGCACCGGCGCGACGCCGCGACGCGACACCCACAGGAGGCCGTACGCGGTCAGGATCACAAGGCCCAGGACGCTCGACGCATGCTGCAGCCACTTGACACCCGGGAGCGGTCCCCACTGCTGATCCAAGAAGGGCATCAGCTCGACGCCGAGGCGTCCCTCGTGCGTGAACAGGTCCCACGCGATGTGCGTCACGACGCCGAGCGCGAGCGAGACGATCAGCCAGAGCAGCGCTCCCACTCCCCCGCGGAACGACTCGCGGAGTCCGTCACGGAAGCCGGCGTCCCATCGATCCGGCAGTCGATCGGCGATGACGCGGGGGGAGAGCTCTCGGACCGCGGGACGGAGCACGCATCGCCAGACGAGGAAGAGCACGAGGGCGACAACGGTGGTGATCGGTACCCACGTCGGATCGTGCGTCATCGAGTAATCGGGCCACATGCCGCGCGCGAACAACGGCAGGTCGGGCGTCATCGCCCCGATGGCGATCGCCGCCGGAACCAGCGGCGTTCGCGCGAAGGGCAGCGCGACAACGGCATGGCTCAGCGTGAAAGGCATCAGCCGACGAACACCCCGGCCAGGGTCTTCTTCCCCCGTCGGACCACGGAGACCCCACCGGGCAATCCACCGGTCACGCGGGTGTCGTCGGCGGTGACCTTGTGTCCGTCCAGAGTGACTCCCCCCTGGGCGATCGCGCGCCGCGCCTCACTGAGGCTGCTGACCAGTCCCGTGGCCGTGAGCGCATCCACGACAGTGGCGCCCGCCGGCAACGATGCATGCGGCAACTCCTCGAGAGCGCTGCGGAGGGTCGTGGCATCCAGGCTGGTGAGATCGCCCTGGCCGAAGAGAGCCTCGGTCGCCGCGACGACGGCCTCGGCGGCTTCCGTGCCGTGCACCGTCGTGATCACCTCGCGTGCCAGGCGCTTCTGCGCGGCGCGGCGGAAGGGTTCCTCCGAGACGAGACGCTCGTACTCCTCGATCTCGCCGCGGGTGAGGAAGGTGAAGACCTTCAGGCGCTCGACGGCATCGCGATCGTCGGTGTTCAGCCAGAACTGGTACATCGTCCACGGGCTGCACATCTCGGCATCCAGCCAGATGGCGTTGCCCTCGCTCTTGCCGAACTTGGTGCCGTCGCTGTTCGTGATGAGCGGCGTGCCGATCGCGTGGACCGACGCTCCCTCTACTCGGCGGACGAGATCGGTGCCGCTGGTGAGGTTGCCCCATTGGTCGCTGCCGCCCGTCTGCAGCACACAGCCGTAGGCACGGAACAGCTCGAGGTAGTCCATGCCCTGGAGGATCTGGTAGCTGAACTCGGTGTAGCTGATCCCCGCCTCGGAGTTCAGTCGAGCGCTGACCGCGTCCTTCTTCAGCATCGTGCCGACGCGGAAGTACTTGCCGATCTCGCGGAGGAAATCGATCGCGCTAAGGGGGGCGGTCCAGTCGAGGTTGTTCACCATGCGCGCGGCGCTGTCGCCCTCGAAGCTCAGGAAGCGCTCCACCTGGGTGCGCAACCGATCGACCCACGCCGCGACGGTCTCGGGGGTGTTGAGCGTTCGCTCGGCGGTCGGGCGGGGATCGCCGATCAAGCCGGTCGAACCGCCCACGAGCCCGAGCGGGCGGTGCCCCGCGAGCTGCAGGCGACGCATCGTCAGCAGCTGGACGAGGTTGCCGAGGTGCAGGCTCGGGGCGGTCGGGTCGAAGCCGCAGTAGAAGACGATGGGCGGACCGGACAGCAGCTCGCGCAACTCGTCCTGGTCGGTCGACACGTGGATGAGTCCACGCCAGACGAGCTCGTCCCACACCGAATCGAACGCGGGGTCGTTGGCGGGCGCGAGGGCGCGCACGGAAAGCTCGTCGAAGGGCGCAGACACCCGTTCAGGCTATCAGCGGCAGCGACGCGGACCCGGACTCAACCGCCCTGCACGCCCCACCACACGGTGAAGGCGGCGGCGAGCGCTGTCACCCAGCTGACCAGGCTGCCGATGAGGAAGTACTCCGCGCGATCGCCGCCCTCTCCGTCCCGGGATATCTCGGGGAAGCGGACGATGCCCTTGGCCGCGAGCACCGCGGCGAGCAACGTGTACGCCCCCGCGAGGGTCAGCGCGAACACGAGGATGCGCTCGAGCGGCCCGATGAGGCGGCCGCCCTTCAGCGTGGCCGGTGCGTCGCCCGTCGCGGGCAGCACGCGCTCACCCATCTCGGCGCGCAACGCGATGCGGACCACGGCGTTGCCCGACTCGAGGAGGAAGAGCAGACACCCCGCGACCAGGAGCAGGACGTCGATCGAGACGTCCGCGCGCGGGCCGTAGGCCTCCCACACCGAGCCCAGCAGACCGGGGCGCGAACGGGCCGGGGCGACGACGACGCACGCCGCCACCGTCACGCCGAGGAGGCCCACCGGCCACAGTCCCGTGCGAGCGGATCCGGACTCGGGGACGACCCAGGTCCAGATGGCCGCGACCGCGAGGGCGAGGATGCCGGCGACGATGGCATCCGCTCCGGCCGACATGGCGACCAGCACGGCCCCCGCGACCGCGAATGCCAGCGGACGACGACGGGTGATGAGCCGTCGGAGCAGATCGACGCCGCCGACGGCGAGCAGCAGCAGACCGGCCGCGATCATGATGTCTCCCGGGCGCTCAGGGCCAAGAACCCCTCGACGACCACGGCGGAGCCGGCCGAGGCGAGCGCTTGCGAGACCGCGGACTGAGTGATGCCCTCGTCGATGGCGAGTTCGCGTTGCGATCGCCCCACGCACCGGCCGTATGTCAAACGCCGCGTCCGCTCGCTCATCGATGACACGAGCTGGTCCCGCGACAGCGCATACGCGTTGGCCAGGGCCACGATCTGTCGCACGGAGGGGTCGGCATCCTCCACGGTGCCGAACCACGTCCGCGCGAGCGGTGCGGCACGCTGCTGCAGGGCCTCCACCCGCTCGATCGCGGACCGGGCCGCCCACCACGCGGGACCTTCGGGAATCGTGCGATCGCCGAGATCGACCGGCTGCACATCGCCGAACCCGACACCGAAACGGCAGTCGACTCCGTCGGGCAGGTTGAGTCGAACAAGAAGGAGCGACGCCGCAGCGGCCGCGATCGTCGGGTACTCTCCCTGCAGTTCGTCACCGACGACCGGCGCGAGTGGCGAGACCGCGAGCGGGACGTCAGCCTCCGCCCGCTCGATCGCCGCGCGAATCGACCGCTGCGCCGCGCCACGATCCGCGAGTCCGCGGGACCCGACGATGTCAGCGATAACGGCGGCGATCATGTGATCAGTGTATGGCTAATGTTTCGGTGATTATAAGTGTTTTACTTATTGCATGCCGAAGGCGTGCGCTGCCGTCTGCGCGCGAGACACCAGCTCCGAACGTTGCTCCGACACACGCTCGGGCGCGGTCCCCCCGGCTCCGGTGCGACTCGCGACCGATCCCTCGATCGTCAGGACGCTGCGGACCTCGGGTGTCAATGACGGCGACACGGATGCCAACAGCTCATCGTCGGCATCCTCGAGACCGATGCCGCGCTCCTCGCACGCCCGCACCAGGGCGCCGGAGATCTCGTGCGCGTCGCGGAACGGCACGCCCTGGCGAACCAGCCACTCGGCGACGTCGGTGGCGAGGGAGAAGCCCTGCGGGGCGAGCTCGGCCATGCGCGCCGTGTGGAACCGCAGGGTCGAGATCATCCCCGAGAAGGCCGGGAGCACGAGTTCGAGCGTGCGGACGGAATCGAAGACGGGCTCTTTGTCTTCCTGCAGGTCGCGGTTGTACGCCAACGGCAATCCCTTGAGCGTCGCCAACAAGCCCGAGAGGTTGCCGATCAGCCGCCCCGCCTTGCCGCGCGCGAGCTCGGCGATATCGGGATTCTTCTTCTGCGGCATGATGCTCGACCCCGTCGAGTACGCGTCGTCGAGGGTCACGAAGCCGAACTCGCGCGTGTTCCAGAGGATCACGTCTTCGGCCAGGCGGGACAGGTCGACACCGATCATGGCGGTGATGAAGGCGAACTCGGCGACGACATCGCGCGAGGCCGTGCCGTCGAGGGAGTTCTCGGACGGACGCGCGAGACCCAGACGGTCGGCGACCAGCTGGGGATCGAGGCCGAGGGTGGCACCGGCGAGCGCTCCCCCGCCGTAAGGCGAGACGGACGCCCGCACGGACCAGTCACGCAACCGCTCGATGCCGCGGACGAAGGCCCATCCGTAGGCCTGAAGGTGGTGGGCGAGAAGTACGGGCTGCGCGTGCTGAAGATGCGTGCGTCCGGGCATGATGGCCGACTCGTGAGCGGCCGCCTGCGAGACCAGCGCATCGATCAGGCGGAGGAGGTCGCGCGTGATCGTGCCCGCGTGATCGAGGAGGTAGAGGCGCACGAGCGTCGCGATCTGATCGTTGCGGCTGCGACCGGCGCGGAGCTTGCCACCGAGCGCCGGTCCGACCGCCTCGATGAGTTCGCGCTCGAGCGCCCCGTGGACGTCCTCGTCGCCGGGGGCCGCCACGAGCGTCCCGGCCCGGACGCGGTCGGCCAGCCCGTCGAGACCGGCGTGCATGTCACGTGCCTCATCGGCGGAGAGATACCCGGCGGCCTCGAGAGCGGCCGCGTGGGCGTGGGATCCGGCGATGTCGTACAGCGCGAGGTCCCAGTCGAAGTGCGTCGAGCGGCTCAGAGCCGCGAGTTCGGGGGACGGCCCGCCGGAGAAGCGGGCACCCCAGAGAGCGCCCTCGTTCGTTCCTTGACCGCTCTCACTGCTCATGGACCCAGCCTAGCGAGGGCGACGGACAGCGCCCCGCGCTCACGACGCAGGCGGCGACGGCACGGCGTCGCGCGCGGCGGGCGGTCCCGTGACACGACGGACGATGCCGTCGATGAGCGCTTCGAGCGGGCCGCGCCCGACCAGCAGAGCCCAGACCGTGCAGCCGACGACCAGACCCAGGGTCAGCGGGAGGAACAACCCCGCGTCGCGCACGCCGACGAGGTCGGACGTGTCGCCCAGCACCGCGGCGGCGAACACCGCCCACACCACGATCTGCAGGACGTAGGCGGTCAGCGGCATGGACCCGACGGCCCGGAGAGGGATCGCGAGCCACCGCAGCGGCGTGCCGCACACCAGCAGGCACACCCCGATCACGGCGAAGGCGAAGCCGCCGGAGCCGACGACCTCTCCCAGCCCCGAGGAGTGAGCCTCGGCACTCCCGACGGCCGCGAGGTACGGGTCGTCGGCGAGCGCGGAACCGAACGTCGCGGCGCCGCCGTAGCCGATGGCGGCGAGCGCGGCGCCGATGGCGGTGACCCGCACCTGCACGGCGACGCGGCGCAGGTCGAGCCTGCCGAGTCCCATCCCCGCGAGGAGGAACGCGATCCACACCGGGAACGGATACGCCCAGCCCACGAAGGCCGCCAGCTCGTCCCCGCCGAGGCCGCTCCAGATCGGCGCGGCGTCGAGGACCGGGTACACCCACGGCATGACCACCGCGACGAGGCCCGCCGCGAGGAACAGCCATCGGGCCCGCAGGCCCAGGAACGGGATCGACAGAGCGAACAACACCGCGTAGGCGGGCAGGATCACGTAGACCGGCACGCCCGTCATCACGAGCAGGATGCCGATCGCCCACAGCAGCGCCCCGCGCAGGGCGATACGCCCCGACGCCCGTGTCCGGGCGGAACCGGTGAGCGGCCGGGTCGCCCCGGTCACCAGCGCGATCGACACGCCGGCGAGGGTCGCGAACAGAATCGACGAGCGCCCGTTGACGACGTCGGTCCAGGTCGCGGGATCGTCGGCGGAGAAGGGATCGATC
>NZ_RBZY01000102.1 GCF_004022425.1 Microbacterium enclense
CGCGAGGCGACGTGTGAACAGCACTGCGGCTCACCGGGCGGCGGGGCGAAGGCGGCCTCTCGAGCCGCGAAGCGCCCGTACCGTGTGGGGCGGCGGCTGTCCGGGCCCGCGCGGGAGGAGGACGGATCGCGATGAAGATCACCCACCTCCACAGCACGTTCGTCACCCCGTGGGGTGGTGCGGAGGCGTACATCTTCTCCCTCGCCGCGGCGCAGTGGGCACGCGGACACGATGTCGAGATCGTCACGGCCGTCGCCGACGGCGACAGCATCGCCCGCGCCGCCGCGGCCGGGATCCGGGTGACGGTCCGGCCGACGTGGCGACCGTACGCGCCCGACCGGCACGGCTCGTCGGCGCTCGCGCGCGCGGTCTTCCACGGCCTCGACCTGGCGCACGCGATCGTGCGCCCGCGCGCCTACCGCCGCGTGCAGGACGGTCGTCACCTCGTGCATGTCCACCGTTTCCAGGGCGTGGGAGCGAGCATCCTGCGCGCGCGGAGCGCCCCGGTCGTCCACACTGCGCATGACTTCTGCCTCGTCGACACCACCTCGACCACCCTCCGCGACGGCGTCCTGCCCCCGCGTCTCGGCCCCGCGCAACGACTGCGGGCGCGCATCGTGGCGCTGTCGGCGCGGCGAGCGACGACGATCGTGTTCCCCAGCGAACGCACGCGGGCCCGGCACCTCGAACTCGGCTTCGGTGCGGCCCCAGCGCTCAGCCGGGTCGTCGCGCACGGCTGGCCGGCGCCGCCGCTCCCTGTCACCGCAACCGCGTCCCCCTCCCGCCCGCGGTTCGTCTTCCTCGGACGACTGCAGGCATCCAAAGGCATCGACCTGCTCCTGCGCGCGTGGGCCGACGCGCGCCTCGACGCCGACCTCGTCATCGCGGGCGACGGCCCCGAGCGCGCGGCCGTCGAGGCGGCCGTCGGAGTCGGGGTGACATACGTCGGATGGGTGGATGCCGAGACGAAGGGCGCCCTGATCCGCTCCGCCACGGCGCTCGTCTTCCCCTCGCTGTGGCCCGAGACGTTCGGTCTCGTCATCGCCGAGAGCCTGCTGCTCGGCCGACCGGTCGTGGCCACCCCCGCGGCCGCCGGAGAGCTGGTCGTCGACGGTGAGAACGGTGTCGTGGCGGCAGACGCCACGCCCGCGGCGTTCGCGGCCGCACTTCACCGCCTCGCGACCGACGCCGATCTGCGCGCCGCGGTCACGGCGGGGGCGATCGCGAGCGCGGCCGGCCTCGACTTCGATCGGCACGTCGACCGCATCGACGCGGTCTACCGCGAGGCGCGCACGGCATTCGCCACGCGACGCTGAGCCCCGGCCCCTCGGGCCACGGCCTCTGCACGCGCGCGGCAGGTTTGTCACGAGGGTCACGAGCGGGAAATACGACGGAAACGACCGGTTCCTAGCATCGGAAACAGCCCGGATGTTGGTCACACCAACACTGGGAAGCCGCTCCCGACGGCACTCGCCTCGACGACGTGGCATCCCTTCCCTCATTCTCCGGAGGTCCTCGTGTCCGCCGCTCCACCCGTCTCGATCACCGCGATCCACAACGCGCGACTGGCCTCGGGCGCGCTCGTGGACATCGCGATCGACGGTGAGACGGTGGTCGCGGTGGTCCCCGCCGGCACCCCTCTCCCCGAGACCGGCGGCGAGGCGCTCGACCTCACGGGGTACGTCATCACCGCCGCGGGCGCCGAGCCGCACGCCCACCTCGACAAGTCGCAGTCGTGGGATGCCATCCGGCCCCCGTTCGGCGACCTCGAGCGCGCCATCGAGAGCTGGCACGCCTTCGCGATGACGCTCGACGAGGAGGACACGCTCGACCGGGCGCGCTCCACGGCGCTGCGGATGCTGGCATCCGGGATCACCGCCGTCCGCACGCACGTCGACCTGCTCCGCGGCGACGACGCCCTCGTCGGCGTCCGGGCCCTCGTCCGGCTGCGCGATGAGCTGCGGGGCCTCATGGACATCGAACTCGTCGCGCTCGGCGGACCGACCGTCCCGGACGCGCTCTTCGACGACGCCCTCGACGCGGGGATCGACCTCGTCGGTGGAGCGCCGCACCTCGCCGACGATCCGATCGCCGACCTCATGCGCCTGGTCGCGATCGCCCGCCGTCGCGACGTCGGTATCGACCTGCACACCGACGAGAGCCTCGCCGGGGCCGACACCCTGGCCGCCTACGCCCGCGCGGTCGCCGGCTGGCACCGCCCCCGCACCGCGGGTCACTGCGTGCGGCTGAGCATGATGCCGACCGAGGACCTCGCGGCCCTCGCCGCCGAGGTGCGCGCCGCCGACATCGGCGTCATCGCCCTGCCGATCACCAACCTGTACCTCCAGGGGTGGGAGGACGACTACGCCGTGCCGCGCGGAATCGCGCCGATCGGCCGCCTCCAGGCCGCCGGCGTCCGCGTCGCCGCCGGCGCCGACAACGTGCGCGACCCCTTCAACCCCGTGGGCCGCTGCGACCACCTCGAAACGGCGTCGTTGCTGGTCGCTGCGGGCCACCTGGCCCCCGAAGACGCGGTGGATGCCGTCACCTCCGGCGCGCGGGACGTCATGAGCCTCCCGATCGCCGGGCCGATCCCCGGCGCCCGCGCCGACCTCGTCGCCGTCCGGGCCGCCTCTCTCGGCGAAGCCGTCGCGTTCGCCTCCGCCGACCGCGTCGTGCTCCACCGCGGACGCGTCGTCAGCCGCACGACGGTGACGACGCAGACCGCCCTTCCCTCCCGCACGCCCCTCGCCGACGCACCCGCGCCGGCGCTTCCGACCCTCGTCCCGACCGGAAAGTGAGCGTTCCGTGACCCTCGCCTCCCCCTCCCCGGCAGCCACGCTCGCGGACCCCGCGGCCCCGCTGCTGGACTTCCGGAACGTCGCCATGACGTTCCCCAACGGCACCACCGCCCTCTCCGGCGTCGACCTGGTCGTCGAGCGCGGCGAATTCGTCAGCGTCGTCGGGCCGTCCGGCTGCGGCAAGTCGACCCTCCTGCGCATCGCATCCGGGCTCGAATCCGCCAGCGAGGGCACCGCGACGGTCAACACCGACCGGATCGGCTACGTGTTCCAGGACGCGACCCTCCTGCCGTGGCGCGACGTGCAGTCCAACGTCGAGCTCCTCGCCGAGCTCAACTGGCAGCCGAAGCGGACCCGCACACCGAAGGCGAAGTGGGCGATCGACCTGGTCGGTCTGAACGGATTCGAGAAGCACCTCCCCAAGCAGATGTCGGGCGGCATGAAGATGCGCGCGTCTCTCGCCCGCTCTCTCACCCTCGACCCCGAACTCTTCCTCTTCGACGAACCGTTCGGCGCCCTCGACGAGATCACGCGCGAGCGCCTGAACGACGAGCTGTTGAAGATCTTCGTCGAGCAGAAGTTCGGCGGACTGTTCATCACCCACTCGGTCTCCGAAGCGGTGTACCTCTCCACGAAGGTCGTCGTGATGTCCGGTCGCCCGGGTCACCTCGTCGACACGTTCGAGGTCCCCTTCGACATGCCGCGCGACCCCGAGATCCGCTACACGGGCGAGTTCGCCCAGCTCGTCGGCGAGGTCTCCCACGCCCTCCGGGAAGGACACTCATGAGCACCACCTCTGCAGAGCCGGTCGTCTCCGAGACGTCCGAGCCCACGGCATCCACCCCCGTTCCGCCCACCGACACGACGCCGAAGGCTCCACCGAGCGGGCGCGGCCCGGTCGCGCGCGCGCTCATCCTCGCGGGACCGCCGCTCGGTGTGCTCGCGGTCCTCGTGGGGATCTGGTACCTCATCGCCGGCATCCTCACGGCCACGGGCAAGGGCTTCCTCCTGCCGATGCCGCACGAGATGTTCACCAAGGGCTTCTTCGACCCGCAGGTCAGCGTCGACATCTGGACCGCGCTGTTCCGCACCACGGGTGTCGCCCTCACGGGCCTCGCGGTCGCCATGGTGATCGGCATCGGCTGGGCCATCGCGATGTCGCTCGCCCGCTGGGTCGAGCGCAGCACCTACGCCTACGCGGTGATCCTGCAGTGCATCCCGATCCTCGCGCTCGTGCCGCTGGTCGGCTTCTGGTTCGGCTACGAGTTCACGGCCCGCGTGATCGTCTGCATCCTGATCGCGCTGTTCCCGATGGTGTCGAACACCCTGTTCGGCCTGCAGTCGGTGGACAAGTCGCAGCGGGAGCTCTTCCGCCTGCAGAAGGCGAACAAGTGGACGGTCCTCACCAAGCTGACCCTCCCCGCCGCGCTCCCGTCGATCTTCGTCGGCATGCGCACCTCGGCCGGTCTCTCCGTCATCGGCGCGATCGTCGGCGACTACTTCTTCCGCCGCGGGGAGCCGGGCATCGGCTCGCTCATCTCCAACTACCAGTCGCGTCTGCAGAGCGCCGAGCTGTTCGCCTCGATCCTCGCGGCGTGCCTCCTCGGCGTGGTCATCTTCGCGCTCTTCGGCTGGCTGTCCAAGGTCGCCGTCGGCCGCTGGTACGAAGCAGCGCGCTGACCCCACCCGCCCGACGAAACACCAGATCCCGGATGCCACGGCATCGCTCTCTCGAGCGTGCCCGCGGCCGTGGCATCCCCCGTCCTGCACCACCTTCCGTACCCGAGAGCTCCACCGTCACAGAAAGCGAAACAGCATGAAGCGCAGCACCCTCGTTCGCGGCACCGCCGTCACCGGCGCGTTCGCGATGGCCCTCACGCTCACCTCGTGCGCCGGCAGCGCCGCGGATCAGGCCGCACCGAGCTCCGACCTCACCATCGGGTCGGTCGACCTCTCGGCCGACTGCCCCGCGACGATCGTCGTGCAGACCGACTGGAACCCCGAAGCCGAACACGGTCACCTCTACGAGATGATCAAGGACGACTTCACGGTCGACGCCAACACCAAGGCCGTCACCGGTCCGCTGATGTCGGACGGCGAGTACACCGGCGTGAACCTCGAGATTCGCGCCGGCGGACCCGCGATCGGATTCCAGACCGTCTCGGCCCAGATGTACCAGGACGACGCCATCACCCTCGGCTACGTCAGCACGGACGAGGCCATCCAGCTCTCGAGCACGACCCCCACCAAGGCGGTCATGGCGCCGCTGGACATCAGCCCGACCATGGTCATGTGGGACCCCGAGACCTACCCCGACGTGAAGACCATCCAGGACGTCGCCCCGGCCCTCGAGGGCAATGGCGGCGTGTGGCGCTACTTCGACGGCTCGGCCTACATCGAGTACCTCAAGAGCGCCGGACTCGCGACGCCGGCGATCCTCGACGGCTCGTACGACGGCACCCCGTCGAACTTCGTCGCCGCCGGCGGCAAGGACATGCAGCAGGGCTTCGCCTCGGCGGAACCGTACGTGTACCAGAACGAGGTCTCGGCCTGGGGCAAGCCCGTCGAGTTCGCCCTCATCCACGACTCGGGATGGCAGACCTACCAGTCGTCGATGTCGGTGAAGGCCGCCGACTTCGATGAGCTCTCGCCCTGCCTCACGAAGCTCGTCCCGGTGCTCCAGAAGGCGGGCGTGGCGTACTACGCCGACCCGACGGCCGCCAACGACCTGATCCTGCAGCTCGTCGAGGAGTACGACACCGGCTGGACCTACACGCAGGGCGTGGCCGACTACTCGGTGAAGACGCAGATCGACCTCGGCCTGGTCGGCGACGGCCCCGACTCGACCTACGGCAACTTCGACGACGCCCGCTTCGCGGACTTCTTCGACAAGGCCAGCACGGTCTACACCGACCTCGGCACGCCGCCCGCCGACGGCTACACCCCCGAGGACCTGTACACCAACGAGTTCATCGACACCTCGATCTCGTTCTGACCGCCCGGCCCGGTCCGCCTCGTGCGGGCCGGGCCGTCCCGGGTCCCCACCCCCTCGGCCGCGACCCCGTCGCGGCCCC
>NZ_RBZY01000103.1 GCF_004022425.1 Microbacterium enclense
AATGTGTCCGTATATGCGAAATGGCCACCCAGCGTTGGGTGGCCATTTCGGCTGAAAAGAAGTCCGGCGGTGTCCTACTCTCCCACAGGGTCCCCCCTGCAGTACCATCGGCGCTGAGAGGCTTAGCTTCCGGGTTCGGAATGTAACCGGGCGTTTCCCTCTCGCTATGGCCGCCGAAACACTATTGATGTTTCAAAAACCAACAACGAATCATCATTGTTGTGTTCCCGACCGTACATCGAGAACCACTCAGTGGACGCAAGCACCAAAAACGGTGTGTTATCAAGTCATCGGCTTATTAGTACCGGTCAGCTTCACGTATTACTACGCTTCCACATCCGGCCTATCAACCCAGTAGTCTGGCTGGGAGCCTCTCACCATAAATGGTATGGAAGTCTCATCTTGAGGCCGGCTTCCCGCTTAGATGCTTTCAGCGGTTATCCATCCCGAACGTAGCTAATCAGCGGTGCTCCTGGCGGAACAACTGACACACCAGAGGTTCGTCCAACCCGGTCCTCTCGTACTAGGGTCAGATCCTCTCAAACTTCCTACGCGCGCAGCGGATAGGGACCGAACTGTCTCACGACGTTCTAAACCCAGCTCGCGTACCGCTTTAATGGGCGAACAGCCCAACCCTTGGGACCTACTCCAGCCCCAGGATGCGACGAGCCGACATCGAGGTGCCAAACCATGCCGTCGATATGGACTCTTGGGCAAGATCAGCCTGTTATCCCCGAGGTACCTTTTATCCGTTGAGCGACAGCGCTTCCACAAGCCACTGCCGGATCACTAGTCCCGACTTTCGTCCCTGCTCGACCTGTCAGTCTCACAGTCAAGCTCCCTTGTGCACTTACACTCGCCACCTGATTGCCAACCAGGTTGAGGGAACCTTTGGGCGCCTCCGTTACATTTTGGGAGGCAACCGCCCCAGTTAAACTACCCACCAGGCACTGTCCCTGAACCGGATCACGGTCCTAAGTTAGATATCCAGAGTGACCAGAGTGGTATTTCAACAATGACTCCACACTCACTGGCGTGAATGCTTCACCGTCTCCCACCTATCCTACACAAGCCACACCGAACACCAATACCAAGCTGTAGTAAAGGTCACGGGGTCTTTCCGTCCTGCTGCGCGTAACGAGCATCTTTACTCGTAATGCAATTTCGCCGAGTTCGCGGTTGAGACAGTTGGGAAGTCGTTACGCCATTCGTGCAGGTCGGAACTTACCCGACAAGGAATTTCGCTACCTTAGGATGGTTATAGTTACCACCGCCGTTTACTGGGGCTTAAATTCTCAGCTTCGCCTTGCGGCTAACCGGTCCTCTTAACCTTCCAGCACCGGGCAGGCGTCAGTCCGTATACATCGTCTTGCGACTTGGCACGGACCTGTGTTTTTAGTAAACAGTCGCTACCCACTAGTCTCTGCGGCCACCACACCCTTTCGGAGCAAGTCCTAATAAGTGGATGGCCCCCCTTCTCCCGAAGTTACGGGGGCATTTTGCCGAGTTCCTTAACCACGATTCTCTCGATCTCCTTGGTATTCTCTACCTGACCACCTGAGTCGGTTTGGGGTACGGGCGGCTAGAACCTCGCGTCGATGCTTTTCTCGGCAGCATAGGATCACCCACTTTTTATCCGCATCGTGTCTCAGCCTGTACGAGTGACGGATTTGCCTATCACTCGGCCTACGCACTTGCACCAGGACTACCATCGCCTGGCTTGGGCTACCTTCCTGCGTCACACCTGTTAATACGCTAGCCGCACCAGCATGGGGTCGAGCGTTCACACAGACAACCATCACCCCGAAGGGATCCGGAAAATTCTGTGCTAGGACTCTTAGCACCACTGGATTAGCTTGGGCGGTTCTTCGCCGGTACGGGAATATCAACCCGTTGTCCATCGACTACGCCTGTCGGCCTCGCCTTAGGTCCCGACTTACCCAGGGAAGATTAGCTTGACCCTGGAACCCTTGGTCTTTCGGAGGACGTGTTTCTCACACGTCTTTCGCTACTCATGCCTGCATTCTCACTCGTGTCGCGTCCACGGCTGGGTCACCCCGCCGCTTCACTCGCGACACGACGCTCTCCTACCCATCAACACGGCTGGACCACGAAGGCCTACCAAAAATGTCAATGCCACAACTTCGGTGGCGTGCTTGAGCCCCGTTACATTGTCGGCGCGGAATCACTTGACCAGTGAGCTATTACGCACTCTTTCAAGGGTGGCTGCTTCTAAGCCAACCTCCTGGTTGTCTAAGCAACTCCACATCCTTTCCCACTTAGCACGCGCTTAGGGACCTTAGATGGTGGTCTGGGTTGTTTCCCTCTCGACTATGAAGCTTATCCCCCACAGTCTCACTGCTGCGCTCTCACTTACCGGCATTCGGAGTTTGGCTGACGTCAGTAACCTTGTAGGGCCCATCGGCCATCCAGTAGCTCTACCTCCGGCAAGAAACACGCAACGCTGCACCTAAATGCATTTCGGAGAGAACCAGCTATCACGAAGTTTGATTGGCCTTTCACCCCTATCCACAGCTCATCCCCTCAGTTTTCAACCTAAGTGGGTTCGGTCCTCCACGACGTCTTACCGTCGCTTCAACCTGGCCATGGATAGATCACTTCGCTTCGGGTCTAGGACACGCGACTGAATCGCCCTATTCAGACTCGCTTTCGCTACGGCTACCCCACACGGGTTAACCTCGCCACGTATCGCTAACTCGCAGGCTCATTCTTCAAAAGGCACGCTGTCACACCTACCAGGGGTGCTCCAACGGTTTGTAAGCAAACGGTTTCAGGTACTATTTCACTCCCCTCCCGGGGTACTTTTCACCTTTCCCTCACGGTACTTGTCCGCTATCGGTCATCTGGGAGTATTTAGGCTTATCAGGTGGTCCTGACAGATTCACACGGGATTTCTCGGGCCCCGTGCTACTTGGGATACTCTTCACGCCAAGAACAGGCATTTCGACTACGGGGTTCGCACCCTCTATGACCGGCCATTCAAAACCGTTCGTCTATACCCTCTTGTCACGTCGACTGCTCGGCAGAACAATCAGAAAAGTCCCACAACCCCCAACATGCAACGCCTGCCGGCTATCACACACGCTAGGTTTAGCCTCTTCCGGTTTCGCTCGCCACTACTCACGGAATCGCTGTTGCTTTCTCTTCCTGTGGGTACTGAGATGTTTCACTTCCCCACGTTCCCTCTACCCGCCCTATATATTCAGGCGGGAGTCACCAGGTACGCACGCGCCCTGGCGGGGTTTCCCCATTCGGACACCCTCGGATCAAAACTCGCTTATCAGTTCCCCGAGGCTTATCGCAGATTGCTACGTCCTTCTTCGGCTCCAGATGCCAAGGCATCCACCGTTTGCTCTTAAAGACTTGAAATCACATGAGTTGAATCGTCAAAAAATTGACTAATGATCTTTAAGATCATCTACACCACACAACCCCAAAGGGCTGCATGGAAGATGCTCGCGTCCACTGTGTAGTTCTCAAAGTACGGGCGGTACCCTTCCCGCATGCCACAACCGTGACACCAGAAAAGGCCCTAGAGGAACAGCCACCAACCACCACCAGCCTTCCGACTAGCGCGATCAGCGCCCGGCCCCTCAGGACCCAACAGCGTGCATGCCCCGCCCACCGAAGCCCCCACCTTTCCTGTCACCGAAGCGACGTACTCAGCAGAAACCCCAACCAAACGGAGCCCCATCAAATGTTCCACCCATGAGCTAACCAGCGAGACACATTCGGCCTCGACCTGGCGCCTGGACACCAACAACCCGAAGATCATCAGCGCCAGATGCTCCTTAGAAAGGAGGTGATCCAGCCGCACCTTCCGGTACGGCTACCTTGTTACGACTTAGTCCTAATTACCGATCCCACCTTCGACGGCTCCCTCCACAAGGGTTAGGCCACCGGCTTCAGGTGTTACCGACTTTCATGACTTGACGGGCGGTGTGTACAAGACCCGGGAACGTATTCACCGCAGCGTTGCTGATCTGCGATTACTAGCGACTCCGACTTCATGAGGTCGAGTTGCAGACCTCAATCCGAACTGGGACCGGCTTTTTGGGATTCGCTCCACCTCACGGCATTGCAGCCCTTTGTACCGGCCATTGTAGCATGCGTGAAGCCCAAGACATAAGGGGCATGATGATTTGACGTCATCCCCACCTTCCTCCGAGTTGACCCCGGCAGTATCCCATGAGTTCCCACCATTACGTGCTGGCAACATAGAACGAGGGTTGCGCTCGTTGCGGGACTTAACCCAACATCTCACGACACGAGCTGACGACAACCATGCACCACCTGTTCACCAGTGTCCAAAGAGTCCCGTATTTCTACGGTGTTCTGGTGTATGTCAAGCCTTGGTAAGGTTCTTCGCGTTGCATCGAATTAATCCGCATGCTCCGCCGCTTGTGCGGGTCCCCGTCAATTCCTTTGAGTTTTAGCCTTGCGGCCGTACTCCCCAGGCGGGGAACTTAATGCGTTAGCTGCGTCACGGAAACCGTGGAATGGTCCCCACAACTAGTTCCCAACGTTTACGGGGTGGACTACCAGGGTATCTAAGCCTGTTTGCTCCCCACCCTTTCGCTCCTCAGCGTCAGTTACGGCCCAGAGATCTGCCTTCGCCATCGGTGTTCCTCCTGATATCTGCGCATTCCACCGCTACACCAGGAATTCCAATCTCCCCTACCGCACTCTAGTCTGCCCGTACCCACTGCAGGCCCGAGGTTGAGCCTCGGGATTTCACAGCAGACGCGACAAACCGCCTACGAGCTCTTTACGCCCAATAATTCCGGATAACGCTTGCGCCCTACGTATTACCGCGGCTGCTGGCACGTAGTTAGCCGGCGCTTTTTCTGCAGGTACCGTCACTCTCGCTTCTTCCCTGCTAAAAGAGGTTTACAACCCGAAGGCCGTCATCCCTCACGCGGCGTTGCTGCATCAGGCTTCCGCCCATTGTGCAATATTCCCCACTGCTGCCTCCCGTAGGAGTCTGGGCCGTGTCTCAGTCCCAGTGTGGCCGGTCACCCTCTCAGGCCGGCTACCCGTCGACGCCTTGGTGAGCCATTACCTCACCAACAAGCTGATAGGCCGCGAGCCCATCCCAGACCAAAAAATCTTTCCAACCCCCGCCATGCGGAAGGGGCTCATATCCAGTATTAGACGCCGTTTCCAGCGCTTATCCCAGAGTCCAGGGCAGGTTGCTCACGTGTTACTCACCCGTTCGCCACTGATCCACCAAGCAAGCTTGGCTTCACCGTTCGACTTGCATGTGTTAAGCACGCCGCCAGCGTTCATCCTGAGCCAGGATCAAACTCTCCGTAAAAGAAAAAAGCCCACCCAACCGGAATAAGGTCGGGACAGACGAGTTCAATCTGACCAAACAGGAAGTCAAAACTGACTATCCAGATGCCAACCCCAAAGGGTTGGACTTTGATCCAAAGGAATCTCTCGCAATCCACCAAACGATGGACCGACGAGGAATAAAATTGGCATTTGACAAGTGCACGCTGTTGAGTTCTCAAGGAACGGACGCACCCACAGAACCAGCCGCTAGACCGTACCCATGAGGCAACTTCACTACCTTATGTGCCACTCCCCATCGATCACACGCACCGAACGAGTAGTTCAGTCACGGGAGACAGTGCCGAGTGGCGAATCCCTATCCTAGACCCGAAAGCCGAAGCTCACAAGTTCTGATCGGGGTGGTTCACCGCTTGAGAGGACGCGGGGCCTTCCGGCCGCTCCGCTCTCCCCTGTGGGGCGAACAAGTAATAACTTACGCGGATCCCACCCACCCGTCCAATCCACACCGCCCCCCGGGCGTGTCGCGACCTCAG
>NZ_RBZY01000104.1 GCF_004022425.1 Microbacterium enclense
GGCTCGTCGCCCGCCGGTTCGTCCGACGCGAGGCCGACCCCGGCGACGGACGGAGCATCCTGGTGACCCTGACCGACGATGGTCGCGTGCGCGTGGATGCCGCGATCACCCGCCTCGTCGACGCCGAGGCACTCCTGCTCGGGGGGCTGTCACGCGGCGACCGCGACCGCCTGGCGACGCTGCTGCGCAAGCTCAGCCTAGGATTCGACGCATGAGCGAGCCCGTGGCATCCCCGTCTCGCGGGCAGCGTGTGCTGGCCTGGTTCGACGTGCGCTTCCGCTCCCCCGCCGCCATCTACGGCCTCATCGTCTTCACCGCGTTCGTGACGATCGCCGAGGATCACGCCGAGAGCATCGAGGACATGCTCGCCACCTCCGTCGCGAGCCTCGTCGTCTTCTTCATCGCGCACGTGTTCGCGCACACCCTGACCGAGCACTCGCAGCACGGGTTCCGCGCGGCCCTCCGCAACGCGATCCGTCACGGCGCCGGCATGCTCTACGCGTCGGTGCCGTCGGTGATCGTGCTGGTCGTCTCCGACCTGGCCGGGGCGACCCTCGAGGATGCGGTCGACAACTGCCTGCTGACGGCGTTCATCGTGCTCGCCGTCCTCGGCTATCACGCGTTCCAGAGCCGTCGTGCTCCGTTCCTCGGGCGCATCCTCGGGGCCGTGGCGACGGCGATGCTCGGCATCTTCATCGTCATCCTCGAGTACGGCTTCCACTGAGCTCCGCCCGGGGCGGGCTCAGCCGATCGTCTCGGTGAGCTCGAACCAGCGCAGCTCGAGCTCGTCGCGCTCGGCCTCCCATTCGCTGATGCGCTGCATCTCTTTGCCCAACCCGACGTAATCGGACTGATCGTGGTCGGCCAGTGACGCCTTGGCACGGTCGATCTGGGCCTGCAGCTTCTCGATCTTCCGTTCCGTGGCGGACGCCTCCTTCTGCGCGGCGCGAAGATCCGCGCCCTGGAGACCCGGGGATGCCGTGGCCTCCACGCTCGTCGAGCGCGAGGGCTCGGCATCCTGGAGAGCCCGGAGCCGCAGGTATTCGTCCACCCCGCCGGGGAGGTGCCGCAGCCGGGCGTCGAGGATCGCGAACTGCTGATCGGTGACGCGCTCGAGGAAGTACCGGTCGTGCGAGACGACGATGAGCGTGCCAGACCAGGAGTCGAGCAGGTCTTCCATCGCCGCGAGCATGTCGGTGTCGAGATCGTTCGTCGGCTCGTCGAGGATCAGCACGTTCGGCTGATCGAGCAGGACGAGCAACAACTGCAGCCGGCGCTTCTGTCCACCCGACAGGTCTTTCACGGGCGTCGACAGCTGGGCGTTCGAGAACCCGAGACGTTCGAGGAGCTGGCCGGGCGTCAGTTCCTGCGCCTTCGAACCCGCGCCGAAAGAGTACGTGGTCCTGAGGCCCGCGATGACGACGCGCACGGGGTCGTCCATGTGCTGCTCGAGTTCGTCGAGACGCTGGGTCAGGGTCGCGACCTTGACCGTCTTGCCGCGCTTGACCCGACCCGTGGTCGGCTCGAGCGTGCCGGTGATAAGACTCAGCAGGGTCGACTTGCCGGCGCCGTTGACGCCCAGGATGCCGGTGCGTTCTCCGGGCGCGATGCGCCACTCGACGTCTTTCAGAACGGTGTGCTCGCCGTACGTCACACCCGCATCGAGGAGATCGACCACGTCCTTGCCCAGACGCGCGACGGCGAGGGACTGCAGCGCGACGCGGTCGCGGATCTCGGGGACGTCGGCGATGAGCTCGTTCGCGGCGTCGATGCGGAACTTGGGCTTCGAGGTGCGGGCGGGCGCTCCGCGACGCAGCCACGCCAGCTCTTTGCGGGCGAGGTTCTGCCGGCGCTCCTCGATCGTGGCCGCCTGGCGGTCGCGTTCGACGCGCTGCAGGATGTAGGCCGCGTAGCCGCCCTCGAACGGCTCGACGATCCGGTCGTGCACCTCCCACGTGGTGTTGCACACCTCGTCGAGGAACCACCGGTCGTGCGTGACGACCAGTAGCCCACCGGCGCTCGGCGCCCACCGCCGCTTGAGGTGGCCGGCGAGCCACGTGATGGCCTCGACGTCGAGGTGGTTCGTGGGCTCGTCGAGGAACAGCACGTCCCAGTCGCCGGAGAGCAGACGCGCGAGCGCGACGCGGCGCCGCTGGCCGCCGGACAGGCCGCCCAGCCGCGCGTCCCACGGGAGGTCGCCCAGGAGACCTGCGATGACGTCGCGCGTGCGCGCATCGCCCGCCCACTCGTGCTCCGGCCGGTCGCCCACGACCGCGTGCCCGATGGTGTCGTCGTCCTCGAGCGTGTCCTGCTGGTCGAGGACCCCGACCGTCACGCCGCCGCGGACGGTCACGCGGCCTCCGTCGGGCTCCCGGATGCCGGCGAGCATGCCGAGCAGGCTCGACTTGCCGTCGCCGTTGCGGCCGACGATGCCGATGCGGTCGCCCTCGTTCACGCCGAGAGAGACGGAGTCGAACACGACCTTGGTCGGGTATTCCAGGTGCAGGGCTTCGCCCCCGAGCAGATGTGCCATATCCATCCCAGGCTACGCGGCCTGCCCCCTCCCCCACGCCGAGACTTCATCTGCCCGACAACTCCGCTGCAGGATGTCGCTGGTTCGTCAGGCGCGTGCAGTCTCGCGAATGCCGGAGCCGCAGCCGTGCCACGCACGGCCTCGGATCCCGGGGGGCACGCGCAGCGGGGCCGCCCGGAATCCCGGACGGCCCCGCTGGTGTGGCGTGTGCTCAGAGGTTGTTGGCCGCGAGCCACTCCCGCGCGATGTCGGCCGACGACTGCTGGTCGACGGTCGACTTCACGTTCAGCTCCACGAGGCCCTCGGGCGTGAGGGCGGCGGAGACCTCGTTCAGGATGTCGGACACCTGCGACGCGACGTTCGAGTTCACGACGGGAACCACGTTCGACGCGAGGAAGAGGCCCTCCGGGTCTTCCAGCGTGACGAGGTCGTCGGTCTGGATCCGGGGGTCGGCGGTGTAGACGTTGGCGACCTGGATGGTGCCGGCGACGAGGTCGTCGACCGTGGTCTCACCGGTGGGCGAGAACTGCACGTCGACGCCGTACGTCGACTTCAGGCCCTCCGGACCGTACGGACGTTCGGCCAGCTCGGCGTTGCCACCGAGGGTCAGGCCGGTCGTGACCTTGGACAGGTCGGCGATCGTGGTGAGGCCGTTCGCCTGGGCGAAGGCGGCCGTCACGGTGTACGAGTCCTGGTCGGTGGCCGACGACTGGTCGAGCACCTCGAGCCCCTCGGGGAGGGCGTCGGGGAGGGCGGCGTAGACCTCTTCCGAGGTACGTGCCGTGGTCTCGGCGTCGAAGAACTGCAGCAGGTTGCCGGAGTACTCCGGGAACACCGTGACGGTGCCGTCCTCGAGCAGCGGGATGTAGGCGTCGCGCTGACCGATCTGGAACTGGCGCTTGACCGTGAGACCGGAGTTCTCGAGGGCCTGGGCGTAGATCTCGGCGATGATCTCGTTCGAGAAGTACGCCTGCGAGCCGACGACGATCTCGTCGGAGGAGGCGCTGGCGTCGCCGCCGCCGCTCAGGGGATCGCTCGAGGCGCCGCAACCGGCGAGGGCGAGCGAGGCGACCGCGAGTCCGGCGAGGACGCCGAGACCCTTGCGAGTTCGTGCTGTGAACATGGGTTCCTCTTTCTGGTGGTGGGAGTCGGGTGGGTCAGGAGGTCGTCGACGACGCGGGTGCGCCGACGGCGAGGGCTTCGGCGCGCCGCTGGCGAGCGGACCGCGCGCGCGGCGAGGTGGCACCGGCGGCACGGATGCCGCGGGGCACGACGAGGTGCTGGAGAAGGGCGAACAGTCCGTCGATGACGAGCGCGAGGACGGCGACGAGGAGAGCGCCGCCGATGAGGATGTCGAAGCGACGGAGCGGGATGGCGGCGATGATGTACTGTCCGAGTCCGCCGAGGCCGATGTAGGCCGCGATCGTCACGGTCGCCAGCACCTGCAGCGTCGCGGCCCGGATACCGCCGACCAGGAGCGGGAGCCCGAGCGGGACCTCGATGCGCCACAGGATCTGGGACTCGGTCATGCCCATCGACCGGCCCGCGTCGATGACCCGGCGGTCGATCGCCTCGAAGCCCGTGTAGGCGCCGGCGAGGAGCGACGGGATCGCGAGGACGACGAACGAGATGACCGCCGCTTCGGGCTTGTGCAGAACGCCGAGCAGCAGCGTCAACAGGATCAGCAGGCCGAACGACGGGATCGCGCGGGCTGCGCCCGAGATCGACACGGCGATCTCGCGCCCCTTGCCGGTGTGGCCGATGTACCAGCCCAGCGGCACCGCGATCGCCGCCGCGATCACCACCGAGATCACCGTGTAGAGCAGCTGCACGCCGATGGCGACGGGGATGGAGTCGAACTGCCCCGAGTCGCCGGAGAAGATCCAGGAGATGGCGTCACCGAAGAGGTTCATGCGGTCACCGCCGTCCGGGTGGCGCGACGCGCGGGGGTCGTGACCCGGCGCGTCCACGGCATGAGGAGGCGGCCCGCGATGACCAGGAGGAGGTCGATCACGAGCGCGATCACGACGACGGCGACGACCCCGGCGAACACCTCGGGGATGATGCGGCGCTGCAGACCGTTCGTGAACAGGTAGCCGATGTTCTGGATGCCGACCAGGATGCCGACCGTCGCGAGGGCGATCGTGCTCGCGGACGCCACGCGCAACCCGGCGAGGATCACGGGGCCGGCGAGGGGGAACTCCACGGCCCAGAAGCGCCGGAACGAGCCGTACCCGATCGCGGTGGACGCCTGGCGGACGCCCGCGTCGACCGAATCGAGTCCGTCGGCGACGGCGCGGACGAGGATCGCTACCGCGTAGATCGCGAGCGCCACGATGAGGTTCGTCTCACTGACGATCGAGTACCAGCCGGTGACGACCGGCATCAGGATCAGCAGCGCGAGCGAGGGGATCGTGTACAGGAGCCCCGTGATCGTGATGACGCTGCTGCGCACGAGGCGGTACCGCCACGCGAACCAGCCGAGCGGGATGCTCAGCACGAAACCCACGAGCAGCGCGATCAGGCTCTGCCGCAGGTGCAGCACCGTCATCTCGCCGATCAGGCCGAGGTTGTTGACCACCCACGTCACGGGCGCGCATCCTCCACGAGGGCACCCTGCGTGCGACCCTCGGCATCCACGACGACGGTTCCCTGCGCTGTCTGCTTCAGGTGCAGAGCGCGCTTGCCCTTCACCGCGCCGATGAAGCTCGCGACGAAGTCGCTCGCGGGGTTCTCGATGATCTCGCTCGGCGCGCCCACCTGCGCGACGTGGGCGCCCTTCTCGAGCAGCACGACCTGGTCGCCGAGAAGGAACGCCTCGTCGATGTCGTGCGTGACGAAGACGATGGTCTTGCCGATGTCGCTCTGCAAGCGGAGAAGTTCTTGCTGCAGCTCATCGCGGACGATCGGGTCGACCGCGCCGAACGGCTCGTCCATCAGCAGAATGTTCGGGTCGGCGGCGAGGCCGCGGGCGACGCCGACGCGCTGCTGCTGGCC
>NZ_RBZY01000105.1 GCF_004022425.1 Microbacterium enclense
CCGTCGTGGTCGCGCGACCACAGCGGGGCGTGCTCACGGTAGACGCGGTTCAATTCCGCCACGAAGGAGTGCAGCTGCGCGTGCGACGGCTGGTCGAGCATCCACCAGTCGAGGCTGCGCGACTCGGACCACTCGGACATCTGCCCGAATTCCTGACCCATGAACAGCAGCTGCTTGCCGGGGTGACCCCACATGTACGCCAGGAACGTCCGCATGTTGGCGAGCTTCTGCCAGTGGTCGCCCGGCATGCGACCGAACAGGCTGCCTTTGCCGTGCACGACCTCGTCGTGGCTGATCGGCAGGATGAAGTTCTCGCTGAACGCGTACACGAACGAGAACGACAGCTCGCCCTCGTGATGCGAGCGGTACATCGGGTCGCGCCCGATGTACTGGAGCGAGTCGTTCATCCAGCCCATGTTCCACTTGAACCCGAAGCCGAGTCCGGCGTGGGCGGTGGGCGCGGTGACGCCCGGGAAGCTCGTCGATTCCTCCGCGATCATCGCGATACCCGGGTAGCGCTTGTAGGCGGTGGCGTTCACCTCCTGCAGGAACCGGATCGCCTCGAGGTTCTCGCGCCCTCCGAACTGGTTGGGGGCCCACTCGCCGTCGTTGCGGGAGTAGTCGAGGTAGAGCATGGATGCCACGGCATCCACGCGCAGTCCGTCGACGTGGAATTCCTCGAACCAGTACAACGCGTTCGCGACGAGGAAGTTGCGCACCTCGTTGCGGCCGTAGTCGAAGATGAGGGTTCCCCAGTCCTTGTGCTCGCCGCGGCGCGGGTCGGGGTGCTCGTAGAGCGCTTCGCCGTCGAACTTCGCGAGGGCGAAGTCGTCCTTGGGGAAGTGGCCGGGAACCCAGTCCATGATCACGCCGATGTCGGCCTGGTGCAGCCGGTCGATGAGATAGCGGAGGTCGTCGGGATCGCCGAATCGGCTTGTGGGGGCGTAGTAGCCCGACACCTGGTAGCCCCAGGACCCCCCGAACGGGTGCTCGGCCAGCGGGAGGAACTCGACGTGGGTGAACCCCTGCGCGCCGACGTAATCGATGATCTCGTCGGCGGCGTCCCGGTACGACAGCCCGGGTCGCCACGACCCGAGGTGCAGCTCGTAGATCGACATGGGCCGGTCGATGGGGGCGGTGCGGGACCGCTCATCGATCCACTCGTCGTCCGCCCAGCGGTACTCGGACGCGGTGACGACCGACGCGGTCGCCGGCGGGACCTCTGCGAGGCGTGCCATCGGATCGGCCTTCTGGATCCAGGCGCCCGCTCGCGTGAGGATCTCGAACTTGTAGCGCGCGCCGACGCCGACCTCGGGAACGAACAGTTCCCAGACACCGCTGCCGCCCATCGAGCGCAATGCGCTGCCCGTTCCGTCCCACCCGTTGAAGTCGCCGATGACCCGCACTGCGCGGGCATCGGGCGCCCACACGGTGAAGGCCGTTCCGGTCGAGCCGTCGAGCTCGCGGACGTGCGCGCCCAGGACCCGCCACAGCTCCTCGTGGCGCCCCTCCGAAATGAGGTGCAGGTCCAGCTCGCCGAGCGAGGGCGCGTGCCGGTACGGGTCGTCAACGATGTGCTCCGCGCCGTCGTCGTACGTCGCACGCACACGGTACGGGCCGGGGGCTTCGTCGACGACGCCCTCCCAGATACCGGCACGCGTGTGGGCCAGTTCCACCGCGGAGCCGTCTTCGCGCTCCGCGACGACCGCCTGCGCGAGCGGGCGCCGCGTGCGGATGATCCAGCCGTCGGCGCTCTGGTGCGCACCGAGCACGCTGTGCGGGTCGTGGTGGGCGCCGTGGGCCACGGCATCCAGGAGATCGGGGGGAAGGGCAGTCATCGTGCCTCCTTCACGTGCAGGATGTGCACGGGTTCGTCGAACGCGTCGAGGCGTACGAAGTTGTGATCTGCCCAGGTCCAGACGGCACCGGTCACGAGGTCTTCGACCTCGTAGGAGGTGCCGGGCTCCGCGCCCCAGATGGTCGTGTCGAGATGAACCGTGGTCGCGCGCGTGGAATGCGGGTCGACGTTCGCGACGACGATGATCGTGTCGGATTCTCCGGTGGGGGACAGAGCCGCGTCGAGGTGCTTGGCGTAGACGAGGATCGCGTCGTCGTCACTCCACTGCACGTGGAGGTTACGCAATTGCCGCAGGGCGGGGTGGTCGCGTCGGATCTCGTTGAGCCTGCGCAGGTACGGGGCGAGCGAGTCGCCGGCGGCCTCGCTGCCCTCCCAGTCGCGGAACTTGTACTCGTACTTCTCGTTGTCGATGTTCTCTTCGGAGCCCGGCCGTGCGACGTTCTCGTACAGCTCGTACCCGGCGTAGACGCCGTAGGTCGGCGCGGCCGTCGCGGCGAGGGCGGCACGGACCTTGTACGCCGGACGACCGCCGAACTGCAGGTACTCCGTGAGGATATCGGGCGTGTTGACGAACAGGTTGGGCCGCAGGAAGTCGGCCGTCTCGTGCGCGAGCCCATCGAAGAACTCCTCGAGCTCCTCCTTGGTGTTCCGCCACGTGAAGTAGGTGTAGCTCTGCTGGAATCCCGCCATCGCGAGACCCTGCAGCGGGGCGGGGCGTGTGAAGGCTTCGGCCAGGAACACCGTGTCGGGCTCCTCCGCGCTGATCGTCGCGATGAGCCACTCCCAGAACTGCAGGGGCTTGGTGTGCGGGTTGTCGACACGGAAGATCTTCACGCCCTGCGCGATCCAGTGCCGCACGATCCGGAGGACCTCGGCGCGGATGCCATCGGGATCGTTGTCGAAGTTGACCGGGTAGATGTCCTGGTACTTCTTCGGGGGGTTCTCGGCGTACGCGATCGATCCGTCGGGGAGCGTCGTGAACCACTCGGGGTGCTCGGTGACCCACGGGTGGTCGGGCGAGGCCTGCAGCGCCAGGTCCAGGGCCACCTCGATGCCCTGCGCGCGGGCGGCGTCCACGAATGCGCGGAAGTCCTCGAGGGTGCCGAGGTCGGGGTGGACCGTGTCGTGTCCGCCGGCCGATGCGCCGATCGCCCACGGGGAGCCGGGGTCGCCGGGGGAGGTGACGAGCGTGTTGTTCGGACCCTTGCGGTTCTGTTCGCCGATCGGGTGGATCGGCGGGAGGTACAGCACGTCGAAGCCCATGCCGGCGACGCCGGGGAGCCGGTCCACGGCCGTACGGAACGTGCCGCTCACGACCGATCCGTCCTCGGCGCGGGTGGCGCCCTCCGACCGCGGGAAGAACTCGTACCACGCGCCCACTCCGGCGCGCTCGCGCTCGACGAGCAGCTCGGCATCCTTGCCCGCCGAAACGAGCGCCATCATCGGACGCGTCGCGAAGAGCTCGGCGATCTCGGGGTCGCGGACCACCTGAAGCGCGACGTCGTCGTGGACATCCGGGTCGCGGAGGGTGCGCGCGGCGGTGTAGAGCAGGTCTTTGTCGCCGCTGGGGCGCTTCTTCTCGCCGCGGGCGCGGTCGAAGAGCTGTGCGCCCATCTCGCGCATGAGTGCGGAGTCGACCCCCGCCGCGATCTTCACCTCGGCGGCGTGCTCCCAGGTGGCGAATTCGTCGGC
The DNA here is from genome assembly GCF_004022425.1 of Microbacterium enclense. GTDB lineage: Bacteria > Actinomycetota > Actinomycetes > Actinomycetales > Microbacteriaceae > Microbacterium > Microbacterium enclense_A. The sequence goes on from NZ_RBZY01000105.1 coordinate 3,551, forward strand.
GAACGCCTCGAAATGGAAACGCCACACACCCTGCTCGAGCGGCGCGACGAGTGTCGACCAGCGGTCGAACCCGTCGTTCAGGGGGGAAAGCCGGTGCAGCGACTCATCGCCCGACGGCGAGAACAGTCGCACGTGGACGCCGATACGGTCGTGTCCCTCGCGGAAGGCGGTGACCGTGAAGGGCACCGCCTCGCCGACGAAGGCGGAGGGGCGGAACCGGCCACCCGGAACGTGCGGGTGCGGCAGCGCCAGCGGAATGCGCGGCGTCACCACTCCCTTCGAGGGCGTCGGCTTGATCGGACGCACCGGGATCGAGGCGGCGCTGCGCCAGGGGGACACGGGCGTGGGGGTCGTCGTCGTGGTGGCCACGGTCCGAACCTATCGTGGCCCGGCGACGTTCCCCCAGGGCTTGCCCCGGGCCTTGACAGGACGGGCCGGATCGCGGATGCCGCTCAGCCGGTCGCCTCAACGCGGAACAACCGCATCGAGGTCCCGACGAACGGCACGACGTCGCCGGGGGCGAAACGCGGGGTATCCTGCGCGGGCGCGTCGTCGGCGCTCGACCACAGCTCGATGTACCCGACGTCGTCGGAGAGCACGGGGAGCGCCACGTCGACCGGGCTCTCGTTTCCGTGGACGACGAGGAGGATGCGATTGGGGTCCTCGTTCTCGGGCGTCGAGGTCGCGAGGTATTGCAGCGTGCGGTGCGAGGGATCGGTCCAGCGGTCGCTGGACATGGTCTCACCGTGCTCGTCGTACCAGTCCATGACCGACGCGGAGGGGATGCGTTCCCCGAGCCGTGCGAACCGGACGGGACGCAGCGCGGGGTTGTCGCGACGAAGCGCCAGGAGCCGCCGGGTGTGCGCCAGCAGGTCCTGCTGCCAGGGGGCGAGCTCCCAGGACAGCCAGGTGAGGGGCGAGTCGTGGCAGTAGGCGTTGTTGTTGCCCCGCTGCGTCCGACCCATCTCATCACCGGCGGTGATCATGGGCACGCCCGCCGACAGCAGCAGCGTGCCGAGGAGGTTGCGCATGGCCTTCCGGCGCGTGGCGAGGATGCGCGGGTCGTCGGTCTTGCCCTCGGCGCCGTGGTTGTAGGACCGGTTGGTGTCGGCTCCGTCGCGGTTCTGCTCTCCGTTGCCGAGGTTGTGTTTGACGTCGTAGGACACGAGGTCGCGGAGCGTGAAGCCGTCGTGCG
>NZ_RBZY01000106.1 GCF_004022425.1 Microbacterium enclense
CGCCGTCGACGCCGTCGCCGGCGCGGGCTCCTGCTGCGGAGCCACACCGGCCTCGAGCGACTCGGTCACCTCGGGGCGCTGAATGCGCGCGCGCTGCTCTTCGGGAGTCGCGTACTCGCCGAACTGCGGGCGCGGGCGACCGTCAGCCTCGCTCACGCGCGGCCCCGGCCACCGAGCGCACGCTGGTCGCGCTTGCCCGAGGAGTCCTGGCGCAGCTCCTTCGGGAGCGAGAACAGGAGGTCTTCCTCGGCCGTGCGCACCTCTTCGACGTCGCGGTACCCGGCACCGGCGAGTTCCTGGAGCACCTCGGTGACGAGGACCTCGGGCACGGACGCGCCACTGGTCACGCCCACCGTCTCGACACCGTCGAGCCACTCCTGGCGAACCTCGTCGACGTAATCGACCCGGTAGGCGGCCTTGGCGCCGTACTCGAGCGCGACCTCGACCAGCCGAACGCTGTTCGAGGAGTTGGCCGATCCGACGACGATGACGAGGTCCGCGCCGACCGCGACCTTCTTGATCGCGACCTGACGGTTCTGGGTGGCGTAGCAGATGTCGTCGGACGGCGGATCCTGCAGTTCGGGGAAGCGCACACGCAAACGGCGGACCGTCTCCATCGTCTCGTCGACGGAGAGCGTCGTCTGCGAGAGCCACACGACCTTCGACGGGTCGCGCACCTCGACGGTGTCGGCGTGCTCGGGCGAGTTGACGACGGTGACGTGCTCGGGGGCCTCGCCCGCCGTGCCCTCGACCTCTTCGTGGCCCTCGTGGCCGATGAGCAGGATCTCGAAGTCGTCGCGGGCGAAGCGCACGGCTTCGCGGTGCACCTTCGTCACGAGGGGGCACGTGGCGTCGATGGCCTGGAGGTGGCGGTCGGATGCCGCGGACACGACGGCCGGTGAGACGCCGTGGGCGCTGAAGACGACGTGGGAGCCCTCGGGCACCTCGTCGACCTCCTCGACGAAGATCGCCCCCTTCTTCTCGAGCTCCGTGACGACGTGGATGTTGTGCACGATCTGCTTGCGCACGTACACCGGCGCGCCGTAGCGCTCGAGCGCCTTCTCGACGGCGATGACCGCGCGGTCGACGCCGGCGCAGTAGCCGCGAGGTGCTGCCAGCAGCACCTTCTTCTGTCCGCGGACGGGGATATCCTGGAGCCGCCCGCGTCGACCCGGGATACGGGGAACGGGCAGGTGGACGGCAGGTGTGCTCACCCCTCGATTCTACCGGGGCGCCCCTGGACGACGGCCGAACCCGCCCACCACCGACCCCCACGAGAGAGCATGACCTCCTTCCGACCCGAAGCCGTCGAGGGCCAGGCGCCCCCGGCCGACTCCGTTCACCCGCGCGATTCGCGCACCGACACTCCGACGTCGGTCTCGCGCCTCAACGACACGATCCGCGGCTTCATCGAGCGCTGGGGATCGGTCTGGGTCGAGGGCGAGATCACCTCGTTCAACCGCCGCGGTGGGAACGTCTTCGGCCGCCTGAAAGACCTCGGGACGGAGTCGACGGTCGCCTTCCGCATCTGGTCGAGCACCCTCGCGCGGCTCCCGAAAGACCTCCAGGTGGGCGACCACGTCGTCGCGTGCGTCAAGGCCGACTACTTCCCGCGCACCGGCGACTTCTCGTTCTCGGTGTCCGCAATGCGTCACGTGGGGCTCGGCGAGCAGCTCGAGCGCCTCGAGCGCCTCCGCGCGCAGTTGCGGTCCGAGGGCCTGTTCGAACCGGGACGCAAGAAGAAGCTCCCCTTCCTCCCCCACTGCATCGGCCTCATCACGGGCGAGAACTCGGATGCCGAGAAGGACGTGCACCGCAACGCCGAGCTGCGCTGGCCCCAGGTGCGGTTCCGCACCCGCTACGCCGCCGTGCAAGGCGAGCGGTGCGTCCCCGAGACCCTCGCGGCCCTGAAGGCTCTGGATGCCGACCCCGAGGTCGACGTCATCGTCATCGCGCGCGGCGGCGGCGACCCGCAGACCCTGCTCGGCTTCAGCGACGAGCGTCTCGTGCGCGCGGTGGCCGCGGCATCCACGCCGATCGTGAGCGCCATCGGCCACGAGAACGACCGTCCGCTGCTGGACGACGTCGCCGATGTGCGGGCGTCGACCCCGACGGATGCCGCGAAGCGCGTCGTGCCCGACGTCAGCGAGCAGCGCGCCGTGGTCGCTCAGCTGCGCGCGCGCCTGACCAGCCGCCTCACGCAACGCGTGCTGCACGACATCGCGCAGCTGGAGCAGTTGCGCTCGCGTCCGGTCCTGCGCACACCGCACTCGATGCTCACCGCCCGCGCACAGGACGTCTGGATGCTCGCCACCCGCGGCCGCGACGTCGTCGACCGCCGGCTGCAGAGCGAGGAGCGCCGCACCCGCGAACTGAGAGCATCCCTGCGCGCCCTGTCCCCCGAGGCGACCCTGGCCAGGGGCTACGCGATCGCCCAGGTCGCGGGCGGAGGCATCGTGCGCGACGCGGCGCAGGCCCCCGCGGGCGCGCGCGTGGTCGTCACCGTCGCCGATGGGGCGTTCGGCGCCTCCTCCACAGGCCCTCTCGACGGCGCGAACTCCTCGACCGACGGCGGTCCGTCGGCCGGTCCCGCCTAAGATGGATGTCATGACCGCGACGCCCTCCGGCCCCTCCGCCGACGTGGCATCCCTGTCGTTCGAGCAGGCCCGCGACGAGCTCGTCCGTGTGGTCGCCGAACTCGAGCAGGGCGCTCCCACGCTGGAGGAGTCGCTCGCGCTGTGGGAGCGCGGCGAGCAGCTCTCCGCCCGCTGCGAGGAATGGCTCCTGGGCGCGAAGCGCCGCCTGGACGCCGCACGCGGCGAGGGCGAGGAGTCCTGATGGCCCGCATCGTGGCCGAGCTCGGCCGCCCCGAGACACCGGACGAGGCCGCCGCGCGAAAGGCCGAGTCATCTCGCCGCTACCGCTCGAGCAAGACCTTCCAGAACCTCATCGCAGCGCTCCTCGTCACCGTGGCGGTGGTTCTCGTCGTCATCGCGGCGGTGCCCCGCGGTGAGCCGGCGCCCCGCCCGCAGCCCGACGTTCCCGCCCTCGCGGCCGAACTCTCCGATGACATCGGCCGTCCGGCGCTCTCTCCCGCCCTCCCCGACGGCTGGCGCGTGAACCAGGCCGTCACCGAGGGCCAGGGCGGTACCGAGGCGTGGACGATGGTCTACGTCCGCTCCGGCGAGTCCGGGTTCGTCCGCGTCGCTCAGGGCCTGGACACCGGCGAAGAGTGGGTGGCGCAGGTGCTGGGCGGAGCCCGCAGCAGCGAGACGATCGACATCGACGGCGTCGAATGGAACGTGTACCGTCCGAGCGACCCTGAGCGCGCGGGCAACATCACGTACGCGCTGTCGACCGCCGCCGGCCCCGACCAGGTGCTGATCTACGGCGACGCCAGCCCCGAGACGACCGCGATCGCCGCGGAATCCGTCACCGCCCAGGTTCGAGAACTGAGAGAGACCCGATGAGCGAGCGTCTGACCCCCCGCGACGTGTGGAACGAGATGCTCGAGGGCAACCGACGCTTCGTCTCCGGACAACCGGCGCACCCGCGGCAGGACGTCGAGCGTCGCACGGAGCTCGCGGGCTCGCAGCACCCCACGGCCGCTCTCTTCGGCTGCTCCGACTCGCGCCTGGCGGCCGAGATCATCTTCGACCAGGGCTTGGGCGACCTGTTCGTCGTCCGCAACGCCGGCCAAGTCATCTCCGACTCCGTGATCGGCAGCCTCGAGTACGCCGTCGGCGTCCTCGACGTGCCCCTCATCGTGGTTCTCGCGCACGACGCGTGCGGCGCTGTCGGCGCCGCGATCGACAGCACCGGCATCGACGCTCCCACCCTTCCCCCGTACATCTGGCGCCAGATCGCCCCGATCGTCCCGGCCGTGCGCCGCGTGCAGCGCGACGAGGCCGCTGCCGGACGCGCGACCGAACGGGTCGACGCCGAACTGGTGGGTCGCGAGCACCTGCGCCACACCGTGGCCGATCTCCTGCGTGCCTCCGAACTCATCGCCGAGGCCGTAGCCGAGGGCCGGGTCGCCGTCGTGGGGGCCAACTACCGCCTCGACGACGGGGAAGCCGTCCCCGTCGTGAGCGTGGGCGACGTGGACGACTCCCGCGCCGCCTGACACCGCACCGAAACGATCTGGAGGAACGACGACGTGACCGACATCGAGTACCGCATCGAACACGACACCATGGGTGAGGTGCGGGTGCCGAAAGACGCCCTGTACGCCGCGCAGACGCAGCGCGCGGTCGAGAACTTCCCCATTTCGGGTTCGGGGCTGGAATCGACGCAGATCGCCGCGCTCGCCCGCATCAAGAAGGCCGCCGCCCTGGCGAACAAGGAGCTCGGCACGCTCGACCCCCGCGTGGCGGACGCGATCGCGCAGGCGGCCGACGAGGTCATCACCGGCGCCCACGACGCGCACTTCCCGGTCGACACGTACCAGACCGGGAGCGGCACCTCGTCGAACATGAACATGAATGAGGTTCTGGCGACCCTCGCCACCCGGATCCTCGGCGACACGGTGCACCCGAACGACCATGTCAACGCCTCGCAGTCCTCGAACGACGTCTTCCCGACCTCGGTCCACATCGCCGTGACGCAGGCCCTCATCGACGACCTCATCCCCACCCTGGACCACCTCGCCGTCGCGCTCGAAGCGAAGGCCGAGGCATGGAAGGGCATCGTGAAGTCGGGTCGCACGCACTTGATGGATGCC
>NZ_RBZY01000107.1 GCF_004022425.1 Microbacterium enclense
GGGCGACAGAAGTGGCCCCGGGGCCACCTGCCGAGTTCCCGCGTACCGGTGCGTACGGGTCGCCCCGACGCCTGCCGCACGCGTCAGCACGATGCGGCGCCCCGCTCCCGGTGGGGAAGGGGATGGATGCCGGGAGCACCGGCATCCGTATCGCTCAGTCCTCGCCGGGGTCGTCGCGGTCCACGATGTGCATCGCGCGCGCGGCGTCGGTGATGCTCGAGGTCAGCGAGGGGTAGACCGCGAAGACGCGGGCGACCTGATCGACCGTCAGACGCCGCTCCACCGCGATCGCGATCGGGTAGATGAGTTCGGACGCGCGAGGGGCGACGATCACGCCACCCATGACGGTCCCGCTCCCCTGCCGCGCGATGATCTTCACGAAGCCGTCGGTGATGCCCTGCATCTTCGCGCGGGGGTTGGCCGACAGCGGCAGCTTCTTCACCACGCCCTTGAAGCGGCCGTCCACGACGTCCTGCTCGCTGAAGCCGACCGTGGCGATCTCGGGAGCGGTGAAGATGTTCGCGGTGATGCGGCGGGTCTCCAGCGGGATGACGATGTCGCCGAGCGCGTGGAACACGGCCTGACGACCCTGCATGGATGCCACCGATGCCAGGGGCACGAAGTTCGTGCAGTCGCCCGCGGCGTAGATGTTCGGCACCGAGGTACGGGCGACGCGGTTTACGCGGATGTGGCCCGACGGCGTCATCTGCACGCCGGCCTGCTCCAGACCGATCCCGGCGGTGTTGGGAATGGAGCCCACGGCCATGAGGCAGTGGCTGCCCTCGATCGTGCGGCCGTCGGCGAGGGTCACGGTCACGCCGTCGCCGGTGTTGACGACCGACTCCGCGCGGGCCTTCGCGAGCAGTGTCATGCCGCCGCGCTGGAAGACGCGCTCGAGGACGGCCGCGGCATCCTGGTCCTCTCCCGGGAGCACCTGGTCGCGGCTCGAGACGAGCGTCACTTTCGCCCCCAAGTTCATGTACGCCGAGGCGAACTCGGCGCCGGTCACACCGGACCCGACGACGATGAGGTGCTGCGGCACCGACTTCATCGTGTACAGCTGCGTCCACGTGAGGATGCGTTCGCCATCGGGGCGAGCGGACGGGAGCTCGCGCGGCGACGCGCCGACGGACACGACGAGGGTCTCGGCCTCGACGCGGTCGAAATCGGTGCCGCCCGCCTCGGTCGACACGACCACAGCGCCGGAGCCGTCGAGGCGGCCGTGGCCCGAGATGATCCGCACGCCCGCGTCGAGCAGCGATGAGCGCATGTCGTCGGACTGCTGCCGGGCGAGCGAGAGCAGCCGCTGATTGACGGCCGCGAGGTTGATGGCCACCTCGGGGGTGAGCGGCTTGCCGCGGTCGTCCTTCGCGAACAGCTGCACGCCCAGTTCGCTCGCGTTGCGGATCGCCACGGCCGCGTCGGCGGTCGCGATGAGCGTCTTGGAGGGGACGACGTCGGTGATGACGGCCGAGCCGCCCACGCCCGCGCGCTCGACAAGCGTCACGTCGGCGCCCAGCTGGGCGGCCGAGAGGGCCGCTTCGTAGCCGCCGGGGCCACCGCCGACGATCGCGACGGACTGCTTGCGCTCGAAGCTCTGCACCATGGCATCCATTCTTCCCTAGTGCGACGCGCGGCCCGTCCGCCTGGCCCCGGATGCCGCGGCTTTCTAGAGTGGGTCCATGGCACACAGCAACTCTCACCCGCTCGACGACCCGGCGGCCGACCCGTTCGAGATCGCCGCAGCGGCAGCCTCCGACATCGCGCGCCTCTCCGGTGTCGAGCGTCACGACATCGCGGTCACCCTCGGCAGCGGCTGGGGCCGCGCCGCCGAGCTCATCGGCGAGGAGACGGCTTCCTTCCCCGCCACCGAGGTCACCGGCTTCTCGAAGCCCGCCCTCGAGGGGCACGTCGGGACCCTCCGCAGCGTCCGCACCCCCGGGGGCAAGAACGTCCTCGTGATCGGCGCCCGCACCCACTACTACGAAGGCCACGGCGTGCGCCGGGTCGTGCACAGCGTCCGCACCGCCGCGGCCACCGGTGCGACGACGATGATCCTCACCAACGGCGCGGGCGGTATCCGCGAGACGTGGAAGCCCGGCCAGCCCGTGCTCATCAGCGACCACATCAACCTGACCGCCGACTCGCCGCTCGAGGGCGCGACGTTCATCGACCTCACCGACCTGTACTCGCAGCGCCTGCGCGACCTCGCGCGGTCGATCGACCCGACCCTCGACGAGGGCGTCTACACGCAGTTCCGCGGTCCGCACTACGAGACCCCCGCGGAAGTGCAGATGGCCAAGACCATCGGTGGGCACATCGTCGGCATGTCCACCGCGCTCGAGGCGATCGCCGCCCGGCAGGCCGGCATGGAGATCCTCGGCTTCTCCCTCATCACCAACCTGGCCGCCGGCATCCAGAAGACGCCGCTCAGCCACGCCGAGGTGCTCGAGGCCGGCCGCGAGGCCGAGCCGGTGATCTCCGCGCTGCTGGCCCGCGTGATCGGCGAGCTGTGAGCGCGTTCGTCGACGCGGCCCGCGCCTGGCTCGCCCAGGATCCGGATGCGACGACCCGCGACGAACTCACCTCTCTGCTCGCGCGCGTCGAGGAGGGGGATGCCGAGGCGTCCGCCGACCTCGAGGATCGCTTCGCCACCCGTCTCGCCTTCGGCACGGCCGGGCTTCGCGGCACGCTCGGCGCGGGGTCCAACCGCATGAACCGGGTGCTCGTCGCGCAGGCCGCGGCGGGCTTCGCGGCGTACTTGCGCGAGAAGCAGCCCGAGGGGGCGCCCACGGTGGTCGTCGGGTACGACGGCCGCCGCAACTCGGACGTCTTCGCGCGCGACTCGGTCGAGATCTTCGCCGGCGCGGGGCTGCGCGCCATCCTGCTGCCGCGGATGCTGCCCACGCCCGTGCTCGCCTTCGCGGTGCGGCACCTCGGCGCCGACGCGGGCGTCATGGTCACCGCGAGCCACAACCCGCCCGATGACAACGGCTACAAGGTCTACCTCGGCGGCGCCGACGACGGCGCCCAGATCGTGTCGCCCGCCGACGCGGAGATCGCCGCGCACATCCAACGCGTGGCCGACGACGGCGACGTCACGGTCCTCCCCCGCTCGGTCGGGTACGAGAACGCGCCCGAATCGCTCGTGGAGGCCTACGTCGCCGCCACCGCCGCCGTCGCCCCCGCCCCGGCCGGTGCCGAGGGGCTGCGGTGGGTCTACACCGCGATGCACGGCGTCGGGTGGGAGACGGTGGCGCGCGTGCTCGCCGCGGCCGGCTACCCCGCGCCCGTGGTCGTGGAGGCGCAGATCCATCCCGACGGGCGCTTCCCCACCGTGGCCTTCCCCAACCCCGAAGAGCCCGGCGCGATGGATCTCGCGTTCGAGACGGCCCGCTCCGTCGACGCCGAGTTCGTCATCGCGAACGATCCGGATGCCGACCGCCTCGCGGTCGCGATCCCGGATGCCGAGGCCGAGGGCGGCTGGCGTCGACTGACCGGCAACGAGATCGGCCTGTTGCTGGGCTGGCGCGCCGCGCGCCTGGCATCCGGTGGCTCGCTCGCGTGCTCGCTGGTGTCCTCGCCCGGACTGCAGGCCGTGGCCGAGCACTACGGCCTGGACTTCCACGCGACCCTCACGGGCTTCAAGTGGATCTCGCGCGCGCCGGGGATCGTCTTCGGTTTCGAGGAGGCCCTCGGCTACCTCGTGAACCCCGACACCGTGCGCGACAAGGACGGCATCTCCGCCGCCGTGGCGTTCCTCGGACTCGCCGCCGCGTCCCGAGCCGAGGGCCGCACCGTCGCCGACCTGCTGCAGGAGTTCCGCGAGACGTTCGGGGCGTTCGTCAGCGACCAGATCTCGGTGCGCGTCACCGATCTGAGCGAGATCGGCGAGATCATGGCATCCCTCCGCGCTCAGCCGCCGTCCGCCGTCGGCGAGATCGCCGTGTCGAAGGTCGACGACCTGCTGCTCGGCGTCGACGGCCTGCCCCCGGGCGACGTGCTGCGCATCTGGCTCGAGGACGGCTCGCGCCTCATCGTGCGGCCCAGCGGCACCGAGCCGAAGCTGAAGCTGTACCTCGACGTGCGCGGCTCGTCGGCGAAGAAGGCCGCGCGCCGCCTGGCCGCCCTGCGCGCCGGCGCGGAGGAGCTGCTCGCGGCGCTGCGCTGACGTCGGGTTCGCCGGGGGCGTGCCGGGAACGGTGCTCGCACGGCGTTGCGTAGCGATGCTCGCAGGTGGCCCCGGGGCG
>NZ_RBZY01000108.1 GCF_004022425.1 Microbacterium enclense
GGAGCCGCGGCCCGGTGCGCAGCCACCGCCCCACGACGACCTTCTGCTGGTTGCCGCCGGAGAGGTCGTCGACGCGCGTGTCGGCCGAGGGCGCGACGACACCGTAGGCGTCGATCACCTCGTCCGCGGCCGCGCGCTCGCGCGCCGGAGACACCACGCCCCACCGCGAGATCCGCCGCAGGACGGGCAGGCCCACGGTCTGGCCGATCGACCACCCGGGCTGGATGCCGAGGCGCTGTCGGTCCTCGGGCACGAGGACGACGCCCGCGTCCTTGGCCGCGGCGGGCGACGCGGGGCGGTAGGGCGCACCCTGCAGTCGGAGCCGGGCGGCGCCCGGGGGACGGACACCCGCGATGAGCTCGGCGAGTTCGGTCTTCCCCGCTCCGAGCAGCCCCAGGATGCCGGTGACCTGGCCCGCGGCCACGGTGAGGGTCAGCGGCGCACTGCCGGGGAGGAGGACCGCGTCGTCGATCGCGAGCACCTCGGCACCGGCCGCAAGCGGGTCCGTGATGTGCTGCTGCAGCTCGGTCGGGATGCCGAGCATGGCCTCGAGGGCCGTGTGCCAATCGAACGGGCGGCCGGCCTCGAGCTCGAGCCGACCGTCGCGCAGGACGACGATGCGGTCGGCCAGTCGCTCGATCTCGCCGAAGCGATGACTGACGAACAGGATTGACAGGCCCTCGTCGCGGAGCACCCGCAGCACGGCGAACAAGCGGTCCGCCTCCGCCGCCGTGAGCGCCGAGGTCGGTTCGTCGAGGATCAACAGGCGCGGGGTGGAGCGCAGCGCGCGGGCGAGCGCGAGGAGCTGCGCGTCGGAGGTGCCCAGGCGCGCGGCATCCGCCCGCAAGACCTCGTCGGACCACGACAGTCCCAGGCGCTCGAGCGCCGCACGGGCGACACGTTCCGCCTCGGCTCGGCGCACGACACGGTGTCCCCCGGTCGCCAGGTCGGTGAGCGCGAGGTTGTCCGCGACGCTCAGCCCCGGGACGATGCCGTCGGCGATCCGCTGGTGCACGGTCTCGATGCCGGCCCGGCGCGCGCGGGCGGGCGAGCTCAGGCGCTGGAGCGTGCCGCCGACCGCGATCTCACCCGTGTATCCGGCGTTCGCGCCCGAGATCGCCCCGATGAGCGTCGACTTCCCCGCACCGTTCGTTCCCAGCAGGGCGGTGATGCTCCCCGGGAGGAGGTCGAGCGAGACGTCGCGAAGCACCTGGTTGGTGCCGAACCGCACGCCGACACCGCTCATGCGGACGACGGGGACGTCGTCCGCATGAGCGGTGTGCGAGAGCGGAGAGGTCATCCGGAGACGGCGGGCAGCCAGTCGGCAACCACCGTGTCCTCGAGCAGCAGCGACGGCTCGGCCTCGCGCAGCTGAGCCACGTTGGTGATGCCCTTCTCGATCAGGAAGTCCCGCGTGATCGTGACGGCGGGGAACTGCACGGCGTCCTCGCTCAGCTCGTCGGTCAGCTTCAGCGCGAGCGCCCGCACGACACCGGCGCCCACGGCCGACGGGTCGGTCGCACTCGTGGCGACCCAGGGGCTGCCGTCGGCGATCATGACCTCGATGTCGGCGTTGGAGATGTCGATGCCGTAGACCTTGACCGCGTCCTGCAGGTTGTTCTGCACGACGGCCTGGACGACGCCCTTGGTGATCTCGTCGTACGGGGCGAAGATCGCCTGCACGCCCGGGTTCGCCTTCAACGCGGCGTCGACGAGCGGGATGTTGTCCGTGGCGGTCGACTCGGTGACCTTGCCGGTGAAGAAGAGCTGGTCGAGGCCGTTCTCGGCGACGACCTCGTCCCAGACGACCTTGCGGCGATCGAGGGGAGCGAAGCCCTCGGCGCTGACGAGTCCCACCTTCGCGCCCTCACCGGTGTCGGCGACGAGCTGGTCGAGCACCCCCTGGGCCATCGACGCGTCGGACTGCGAGGTGACGACGACGCCGTCGGTGTCTTCGAGCGCGAGGTCGTACACGACGACCGGGATGCCGGCATCCACCGCTTCGCGCACCCGCGGCTCGATCGTGTCGGTCTGACCGTGGTCGACGATGATCGCGTCGGGCTTGGCGGCGATCGCCTGCTCGAGGTCGGAGGCCTGCTTGGCGTTGTCGTTGCGAGCGTCGTAGACCGTCAGGTCGATGTTGATCGCGGCGGCCTGCGCCTTCGCGCCGGCGGTCCACGCGGTGAAGTAGTCACCGGCACCGGACTGCTGGACGAGAGCGACCTTCAGGGGCTCGCCGTCGAACGGTGCGGGAAGGTTCTCGACCTTTTGCGCCGGGGCGGCGGAGGCGGCCGGGGCGGCGGAGTTCTGCTGTGCGCAGCCGGTCAGGGCGAGGGCGGCGATGCCGGCGGTGGCGACGAGCGTCGCCCAGCGGTGGGAGCGAACGGACACTGTGGTCCCCTTCGGAAGGAGTCGGGTGCGGAGGGCCGCGGCGTGTGCTGTGGTGCGGCGACCGTCGAGCAGTCAAGCAGGACGGGCCGCTTCCGGCGGTTCGAGGTTGCGCTTTGTTACAGGTCGCACCGGGCGGCGCTCCCGCGATGCCCGCCCGAGCGCGAGAATCGAAGCGTCCCGACCGCATTCGTCCGAGAGGAGGAGCCGTGACGCTCCTGACCGTCTGGAAAGAGACCGACCCGAGCACCCCGGTGCTCGAGACCACCGACGAGAGCGAGATCCGCGCGGCGCTCGCCGAACTCGGTGCCCGCTTCTCCCGTTGGGACGTCCGGGACCTCCCCGCCGGCGCCTCGCAGGACGAGGTGCTCGCGCTCTACGCCGCCGAGATCGACGAGGTCAAGGACCGCGAGGGGTACACCCTCGTCGACGTCGTCGCACTCGACCCCGCTCAGGCGGATTACGACGACCTGAAGACGCCGTTCCGCCAGAAGTTCCTGTCCGAGCACAAGCACGACGACGACGAAGACCGCTACTTCGCCGAGGGTGCCGGCGTCTTCTACCTGCACGCGAACGAGAAGGTGCACGCGGTGTACTGCGAGGCGGGCGACCTCATCTCGGTGCCGGCCAACACGACGCACTGGTTCGACATGGGCACGGCCCCGCACTACGTGAGCGTGCGCTTCTTCCACGACGACGACGGCTGGGTCGGCCACTTCACGGGCAGCCCCATCGCCGAGTCGTTCTCGACGTTCGACGAGCTGCACGCGCGCCGCGCCCAGCTGGCCTGACGCCGCTTCGCCGCACCCGCGGTGTGGGGCGCGATTCTCGGTTCGGGGCGTGATTCCTTCGCCCCAAGCCGAGAATTGCGCCCCACAGCCGTTTCCGAAGTCAGCCGACGCGGCGCAGCGCCAGGGCGGCCCACGCGATCGGTGGGAGCGTCACGCGCAGGATGCCGTCCTCGACCCGCGCGCCGTCGACCGCACGGGGCCGCACGCGGTCGGGGTGCGCGAGCGTGTTGCTGGCGTACGGGTCGTCGTCGTGCAGCAGATGCGTCTCGACGAGCTCGACGTCCCCGAAGCCGGTGATGTCGATCGCGACCTCGACCGGCTCGTGCCGCCCGCGGTGCACGAGGAACACCGCGGCCTCACCGGTCTCGGCGTCGTGGGTGGCGACGGCATCCACCGCCGGCACCGTGCCGTGCTTCACGGTGTCGATCGTGCCCGCCTCGACCTGCACGCGCAGGGCCTCTCCGCGCGCGAGGCGGGAGGTGATCGAGAAGGGGTAGAACGTCGTCTGCCGCCACGCGGGTCCGCCCGGCTCGGTCATGATCGGCGCGATCACGTTCACGAGCTGCGCGAGCGAGGCGGATGCCACCCGGTCGGCGTGCGCGAGCAGCGAGATCATCAGGCTGCCGAAGACCACGGCATCCACCGCCGAATACACGTCCTCGAGGAGCCGCGGGGCGACGGGCCAGTCGTCGATCGCCGTGGGCTTCTCGGACGCGACGCGGTCGATGTACCAGACGTTCCATTCGTCGAACGAGATGTCGATCCTCTTGTCGGAGCCCTTCACCGCTCCGACGTGGTCGGCCGTGGCGACGACGGCCTCGATGAAGCGATCGGTGTCGACGGCGGATGCCAGGAACGAGTCGATGTCGCCGTCGTGCTCCTGGTAGTAGGCGTGGCACGAGATCATGTCGACGTCGTCGTAGGTGTGGGTCAGCACCACGCGCTCCCACTCGCCGAAGGTCGGCATCTGCGC
>NZ_RBZY01000011.1 GCF_004022425.1 Microbacterium enclense
CGGACTGTCGTCGGCGCCGGGGAGGGGGGCGGGGTGGTCGAGGAGGCTGTTGGCGGAAAGGATCTCGATGCGGGCGGTGGGGTGGCTCGTCTTTGCGCGGGACAGGTCGGCGGGGGGATACGCGAGGGCATCGCCCGCTTCCAGTTCGGTGTTCGTGCCCGTCATTCGGAACGCCGCCGAACCCTCGGCTTGGAGCACGAGAAACGAGCCGGCGCTCAGCTCGTCGCGCGGTTCGATCGCCAGACCGGTGTGCCACACCCGCCGGATGGTGAGGGCCGCGACCTCCGCTTCGTCAGCGATGAGAATGGTCGGCACGCGCGGATCGGGGGTCGCCGCGAGGGAGCGCTCGGCGAACCAGTCGATGACCGCGGCCCCTTCGGCCCGGAGGCTGCGCGCCATGGTGCTCCCATCTGGACGAGTCGAGATTCCAGCGTCGGGGCTGCCCACCCCGCCCTCTACGCGGGAGGGCTGCGGATTCACCCGGTGAATCGCTTGCGCGCATGGTGGGCCCGGGACGGCGCGGTCTTGTCATCACCCTGACCGTCAGGGACAACTCGCGCTTGGCCGCGACGCGGAGCCCTCGGGATGCTGACGACACCCGAACCCGAAAGGCATCCCTATGTCTCGCGACCCCGAAACCTCAGCAGCTTCGTCGCCCCGCGTCTCCACCCCGTCTCGCCGCACAATCCTCACCGGTGCAGCGTGGTCCGTGCCGGTGATCGCCGCGGCATCCATCGCGCCCATGGCCTCGGCCTCGGGCGTCACTGCCCTCGCCTTCAACCAGTCCACCTACAACGGCACCGCGTGCGGGACCATCACCGGCGCGTATGTGACCGTGACGGAGGGCGGCGTTCCGAAAGCCGGTGAGAGTGTCACCGTGTCGCTGAGCGGCGGGTACACGTTCTCGGGCGGTTCGACCACGAACACTGAAGTCAGCGGGCCCGACGGGCGAGTGAACCTGCCGGCGATCGTCGTGCCTGCCGCGGGCGGCCCGGCAACACTGACGGGAACCTCCGGTTCCGAGACGGCGACAGCTGCGATCAGCGCCACGTCGAATAGCGCGGCGTACGTCTACCGGACCCCGGGGCAGACGTCCACGGCTTCTGTCCCCGCCGGTTCTATCCCATTGAACGCCGGGTGGTTCCTCTACGGAACGACGCTCTATGACTGGCAGGGCAACCACAATTACTCTAGCGACGTCCTGTCCTACTCGCCCGGCTGGGTCTACACCAATGGAACGAACCACATCGCCGTAACCACGTCCACAGGGCAGAACTACATCTTCCGACAGGGAGGCGCCACCATCACACCCGCCGTTCCCAATGGATCAACACCTCTGAACTCGGGCTACTTCTTGAAGAACGGGACGCTTTACCACTGGGAGGGCAACCAGATCGCTACGAATGTGGCCGCAACATCCACAGGATGGACCTACACCAATGGTGTCGACCAGATTGCAGCCAGGTTGAGCGATGGGAAGAGCTACATCTATCGCTACGGCCAGTCCACGATCACGGCATCGGTCCCGGATGGCTCTACGCCACTTGATGCTGGGTACTTCCTGAAGAACGGCACGCTCTATCACTGGGAGGGCAACCAGACCGCGACGAACGTGACGGCAACATCCACCGGATGGACCTACACCAATGGTGTCGACCAGATCGCGGTCAGGCTGAATAACGAGAAGAGCTACATCTATCGCTACGGCCAGTCCACGATCACGGCATCGGTCCCGGATGGCTCTACGCCACTTGATGCTGGGTACTTCCTGAAGAACGGCACGCTCTATCACTGGGAGGGCAACCAGACCGCGACGAACGTGACGGCAACATCCACCGGATGGACCTACACCAATGGTGTCGACCAGATCGCGGTCAGGCTGAATAACGAGAAGAGCTACATCTATCGCTACGGCCAGTCCACGATCACAGCGTCGGTCCCGGATGGCTCTACGCCCCTCAACGCTGGCTACTTCCTCAAGAACGGCACGCTCTATCACTGGGAGGGCAATCAGACCGCCACAAACGTGGGAGCGACATCGACCGGGTGGACCTACACGGACGGAAGCGATCAGATCGACCTCACCAAGCCCCAATCCTGCTGAGCGCCGGGGCGCTCGTCACCCCCGCTCCGCCCCAACCCCCAGCACCGCCTCGGCGAGTGCCCGGATCCCCGCCGCGACGTCGGCGGCGGAGACGGCCTCGTCGGGGTGGTGACTGATTCCGTCGGGGTTACGGAGGAACAACATCCCCACCCCGGTGATGGCCCCGATCGCCATCGCGTCATGTCCGGCGCGACTGAACAGGGTCGGGGCCTCACCGCCGATCCCCGCCCGCACCGCGTCCTGCAGCAGCGGATCGCAGAACACCGCCGGCGCGGAGTGCACCTCACGCGACCGCCAGCGCAGGCCGCGGCGGCCCATGATGGCATCCAGTTCCGCGGAGATTGCGGACCAGGTGTGGTCGCGGGTCTCGTCGAACTCGCCGCGCAGATCGAGCGAGAACACCGCCTCACCGGGCACGACGTTCACAGCCCCCGGGAACGCCTCGAGCTGCCCGACCGTGCCGACGATGTGGTGCTCGGCGCGGCAGATCCGCTCGACGGCGAGCGCCGCCTCGCTCGCGCCGAGCAGCGCGTCGCGGCGCATGTCGTACGGCGTGCCGCCCGCGTGCCGCGCCTCACCCTCGACGACGAGCTGGAACCGCCGGGCCGACGCGATCGACGACACCGCCGCGAGCGACAGCCCCGCCCGATCGAGCTCGGGGCCCTGCTCGATGTGCGCCTCCAGGTACCCCACCAACTCCTCGGGCTTCCGCGCGGCCTCGCCGACGCGGCCCGGGTCGAGACCGAACTCGCGGAAGGCTTCACGCAGCGTCGAGCCGTCGGCATCCGTCAGGTCCCACCAGGCGGGATCCCACTGCCCGGCCACGGCGGACGACCCGAGGAGCGCCTTGCCGAAGCGCGTGCCCTCCTCGTCCGAGAACGCGATCACCTCGAGCGCGAACGGGAACGGGCTGGATGCCACGCCCTCGTCGTCCACGCGCCGGACCAGCCGCACCACCTCGAGCGCCATCAGCACGCCGACGATGCCGTCGAAGCGACCGGCATCCGGGACCGTGTCGAGGTGCGACCCCATCAGGAGGGCGGGGGCGTCGCGGGCGCCGGCGGGGGCGAGGCGACCGACCTGGTTGCCGGCCGCGTCCTGACGCGTGGTCATGCCGGGCTCGCGCATCCACTCGGCGGCGAGGCGGTTGACGCGGGCGTGCTCGGGCGAGAGGTAGACGCGCTCGATGCCGCCGGTCATCGCGGTGACGCGGGCGAGCTCCTCGCAGCGCCCCATCACGCGGCGCGCGGCCGAGGCGATGCGCTCGGGCGCCACCTGGAGCCGGGTCTTCATCCCGCGGCCCCGTACACGCCTTGCGCGGCCTCGACGCCGCCACCCGCGGCGACCGAAGCGCCGTGACGGCGGAGCACCGTCTCGAGGGCGGCGAGGGTCGTGAGCACGGCATCCTTCCGGGCGTTGTAGCCCATCGTGCCGATGCGCCAGACGCGTCCGTGCAGCGGACCGAACGACGTGCCGATCTCGATCCCGAAGTCGTTCAGCAGCTCGGCGCGCACCGCGTCACCCACGACCCCCTCCGGGATCTCGACCGCGACGACGTTCGTCATCTTGTGCGCGACGTCGCCGAAGACCGTGAGACCGAGGCCCTGCACGCCCGCGAGCATCGCGTCGCCGTGGAGCTGGTGCCGCGCGATCACGGCATCCCGGCCCTCGAGGAGCAGCACGCGCGCGCACTCCCGCGCGCCGTAGAGCATCGTGGTCGCCTCGGTGTGGTGGTTCAGGCGCCGCGGGCCCCAGTAGTCGAGGATCATCGCGAGGTCGAAGTAGTTGGAGCGGATGAAGTCGGATGCCATGGCATCCCCCTCTTCCCGGATCCCCGCCTCGACCCGGGCGCGCGACCGCACGATCTCGACGGCGCGGTCGGACAGGCTGATCGGCGCCGAGCCGGAGGGTCCCCCGAGGCATTTCTGCAGGCCCGCGGTGGCGGCATCCAGGCCCCAGGCATCCATCTCGAAGGGGTTCCCGCCGAGCGATGCGGTGGCGTCGGTGTAGAACAGGGCGCCGTGGGCGCGGCAGATCTCGCCGATCTCGTCGAGCGGCTGCAGCATGGTGGTCGACGTGTCGCCCTGCACGCACGCGACGAGGTGCGGCTTCACCCGCTCGATCGCCTCGCGGATCATCGAGACCGGGAAGACCTCTCCCCACGGCACCTCGATCGTGTGGACCTCGGCGAGCGCACGCTCGGCGATCTCCTTCAGCAGGTGGCCGAAGCGGCCGAAGATCGGGACCAGCACCCGCTGTCCCGGGCGCACCAGGGAGAGGATCGCCGCCTCGATGCCGGCGCGGCTGGTGCCGTCGACGAGCACGGTCGCGTCGTTGTCGGTGCCCCAGACCTGGCGGTACAGCTCCTGCGTCTCGGTCATGGTCGCGGTCATGAACGGGTCGTACTGCCCGACGAGCGGGGCGCCCATCGCGCGCAGGACGCTCGGGTACGCCGAGATGGGGCCGGGGCCCATCAGCAGGCGCGCGGGCGGGTCGATCGGGCCGGGGAGGTGGGTCATCTTGGCTCCGTGGTGCGGGGGTGAGTCTTCGGGCGGGGTGCTGCTGGGCAGCGCGCGGGACGGGGCGGCACAACTCCGGCAGTTCTGGAGCTGGGGGCCGTGGATGCCGAGGGGCGGCGGATTTGCAGGAGTTGTGCCGCGCGGGCCACAGCTCGGGGCCGCATAACTCCGGCAATCCGAGCAGGAGGCAGCTCGAAGACTTCGACCGGTCGGATTTGCAGGAGCTGTGCCGGGCTGCCGGGCGCGGTGCCGCGGCCGCGGACAAGTCCTGCAGTCCGGGCGGAACGGGCGGTGGATGCCGAGCTGTGTCGGATTTGCAGGAGTTGTGCCGGGCGAGTCATCCGGCCGCCCCCGCCATCAGTGCCGCGAGGCGGCGCGCCAGACGGACGAGCGCAATGTCGGTGCCGGCGCGCGACACCAGGCAGACGCCGACGGGGGCGCCGGCCACCGTCAGCAGCGGCACCGAGATCGCGGGGAGCCCCGCCGCCGCCGCGGGGGCGGTCATGCGCAGGGTCGCCGCGCGGACGGCATCCACGTCCGCCGTGCGCAGGGGCGCGGGGCCGGGGACGGTCGGGAAGATCAGCACGGCGCCGTCGACGAGCTCGGCCAGGTGCGCGGCGATCGGCTCGAGGTCTCGGCGCGCGGCGGCCTCCTCGGCGGCGGTGATCTGCGCCGCGAGGCGGAAACGCTCCGCGACGGCCGGACCCACTGCCCCGGGATGCGCGCGCAGCCACTCCCCGTCGTTGCGCCAGGCCTCGGCGCCCTGGACGGTGCGGAACGCAGTGAAGGTGGCATCCAGGTCTCCCGAACTCACGGCACGGAACGGCGGCGGATCGTCGGATGCCGCGAGCGCGGCAAGTAGCCGGGAGAAGGCCGTGCGGGTGTCGGGTTCGACGCACGCGAGGATCTCCTCCGGCACGAGGAAGCGCCAGGGGAGGTCGTCGCCCGAGGCTCCGTAGACGTTCTCGGTCGACGCGGAGCCGTCGTAGCTCAGGCACCAGTCGGCGACGCGCTGGAGGGTCTCGCCGTCGCGGGTGAGCCAGCCGATCGTGTCGAACGACTGCGCGAGCGGCAGCATTCCCTGCCGCGGCACGAGGTCGTGCGTCGTGCGAAGGCCCCAGAGTCCTTGGTACGACGCGGGAACGCGGATGGACCCGGCCGTGTCGGTCGCGAGACCGATGTCGGCATGTCCGAGGGCGACGGCGGATGCCGGTCCGCTCGAGGAGCCGCCGGGCAGGGCCCCGACGACGGCTCTGTTCGGTGGAGTTCCGTAGTGCACGTTGTCGCCCGCGATCGAGTAGGCGAACTCGTCGGTGCGGGCGATGCCGCGCAGCGACGCTCCCGCGCGGAGCAGGTCGGCGACGGCCGGGGCGGTGGCCTTCTCGGGACGCGCCTCCTCGAGGAACGTCGGGTTGCCCGCGCCGATACGGAACCCCGCGATCGCGAACAGGTCCTTCACGGCGACCGTGAGCCCCTCGAGCGGCCCCTCCCACGCGCCCTGGAGGAACGGGTCGCCGACGCTCCGCCAGATCGTGCGATCGAGCGCGGGCGTCCGCGGGGTCACGTGCGCGGCGGTGATGAACCAACGCCCATCGATCCGCTGCCACACCTGCGTCTGCAGCCCCCGCCCACCGCCGCGGAACGCCGAGACCGAGACGAGCAGGGCGACATCGCCGTCGGTGCTCTCCTGCGCGACATCCCCGGATTCCACGGCCTCGCCGCCGCGGGCGAGCGGACGGTAGTGCACCTGGGCGATCTCGCGCGGGGGAACGCCGCCGCGGAGGGCCCGGAAGCCGCTGATCGCTTCGTGCCCGACGAGCAGTCCCGCGGTGTCCCCGCGCAACGTGTCGCCGCCGGGGGCGAAGAACGCGTCGAGTGCATCGAGGTCGTTGGCGACGATCGCCCGCTCGTACGCGTCGAACGCCTCGCGCAGGTCGCCCGGGATCGTGGCATCCGTCATCGATCTGCCTTCCTCGGTGCCTCGTCGAAGGTTGAGTGTCCAAGACACGCGGATGCTCGCGCGACCCATCCGCGTGTCTTGGACACTGAACGGGGGGCGGAGCGCCGCGGCGCAATGCCGGGCACGACACCCACAGCGTCGGCGGGCTCTGCGCGGGCGAGGCCGGCGGCGAGCGCGGGAGTCATGCGGCGTCTCCCTCGGGGGTTGCGGAGGCGTCCGTCGCGCACGTTGAGTGTCCAAGACACACGGATGCCACGGCCCGCGACCGGCGTGTCTTGGACACTGAACCGGCGGCCACGGCGGCGCTCATGCGGCACCCCCGTCGCCGCCCAGAGCCACCGGCTCCACCGCAGGCACCCCGGCGAAGTCCGCCTCGCGGATGCGGGCGTGCACGCCGGACACGATGTCGACGACCTGCGAGATGTCGAAGTCGGTCGCGGCGCTGAGGTATGCGTAGGCGAGGTGCTCGTCCATGTCCCAGCGGCCCCCGAGCAGCGACAGCGACGCGCGGACGCACGCGCGCATCGCGGCATCCAGGTCGGGGTCCATGCCGGTCGGCACGAGGTACTCGGGTGTGCGGACGAGCGGGCCGGTGACGTCGCCGAACGCCGCGCGGGCGGCATCCGCGGGGATCACCTCGAAGCGCAGCGTCGCCCGGAGCGAGGCCTCGAGCGCGGTGAGCGCGACTTCCCCGTCGCCCTGCGCGAAGTGCGGGTCGCCGACGTACGCGAGCGCCCCCTCGACCTGAACCGGGAGGAACAGCGTCGTCCCCTCGACGAGCAGGTTGATGTCGATGTTGCCGCCGTGGGTGCCGGGCGGGACGGAGTGCGGGCGCTCGTGCCCGGCGACCGCGACGCCCATCGTCCCGAGGAACGGGGCGAGCGGGAATGCCACCACCGGCTCGCCGCCGTCCACGACCGGCAGGGTCCCGTGCAGTACGCCGTCCCGCTCGCTGACGGACGCGAACACGCTGACGTTGCGCTCTCCGCGGGGCAGTTCGCCCACGAGCGCACCCTTGCCGTGACGGTTCGAGATCACGCCGTACGCCACGCGCGGGGCGAGCGCCTCGACCGTGATCTTCAGCAGGTCACCGGGGTGCGCGCCCCGCACGTGCACGGGCCCGACGACGACGTGCGGACCGTCCGCCATCACATCGCGGGCGACGGATGCCGCGATCTCGATCGCGTCGTCGAGCACGTGCTGCGCCGGAACACCGTGAGACGCGAAGTACGCCGCCGGGTCCTTGCCCTGGTCGTCGAGGATGCCCTCGTGGCTCACGGTGTCGAACGTCACGGTCTCGCCCGACGCGATCTCGAGCACCGCCGGATCGGCCGCGCACGGAAGCCGCCCCCACAGCACCGTCTCGGGCGTCGCGCGGACGTAGTGGTCGCCCGGGATCACGCCGACGCCCGGCTGCAGGATCGGGACGGCGCTCACGCCTCGACCACCATGGTCACGAGCTCGCGCCCCGCGCGGAGCGTCACGGGCTCGCCGCGACGGAACACCGACTCGCCGCGCAGCCACGTCTCGCGCACGACGCCGGTGAGCGTCTGCCCGTGCCACGGCGAGACCGGGTTGCGGTACTCGAGGGCCGTGGCATCCACGACGAACTCCTCGTCGGGCGCGAACGCCACCAGGTGCGCCGGAGCGCCGGGAGCAATCACGCCAAGGCCCGCGAGCCCGGCGATGCGCGCGGGTCCGGTGGTCACGAGCGGCAGAAGATCTTCGAGCGGGATGCCACGCCCCCGGGCCGCGGTATGCACCGACGACAGGCCGGTCTGGAGTCCCGCGATCCCGCCCCAGGCCAGGCCGAAGTCGGGGTTGGACTTCAGCTCCACCGTCGCGGGTGAGTGGTCGCTGACGATGGCGTCGATGGTGCCGTCGACAACCCCCGCCCACAGCAGGTCGCGGTTCGCAGCGCCCCGGATCGGCGGGCAGCACTTGAACGCCGCGGCTCCGTCGGGCACCTCGGCGGCGTCCAACGTGAGGTAGTGCGGGCACGTCTCGACGGTCAGGCGCACGCCCGCGGCCTTCGCGGCACGGACGTCCTCCAGCGCCTCGCCGTCGGACACGTGCACGATGTGCGCGCGGGCGCCGGTGCGGCGGGCCGCCTCGATGACCCGGCGGATGGCCGCGCGCTCGCTGACCGGCGGGCGGCTGGCCTCGAAGTCGGCGTAGCGCGGACCGAGGGCACCGTCGGCGTGCAGGTGCGCCGGATCCTCGGCGTGCACGATCAGCAGCCCGTCGAACTCGGCGAGCTCGGCGAGGCACGCCTCGAGCTGCTCGGCATCCAGGTGTCCGAACTCGTCGATGCCGCTCGGCGAGAGGAAGCACTTGACCCCGACCACCCCGGCATCCGCCAGCGCGCGGAGCGACCCGAGGTTCTCGGGAACCGCACCTCCCCAGTACGCCACGTCGACGGCGAGCTTTCCGACGGCGGCGGCGCGCTTGGCATCCAGGGCTTCGGGGGTCGTCGTGACCGGCGAACTGTTCAGCGGCATGTCGACGACGGTCGTGACTCCCCCGGCCGCGGCGGCCGCGGTGCCGGTAGCGAAGCCCTCCCACTCGGTGCGGCCAGGCTCATCGAGGTGCACGTGCGAGTCGACGAGGCCCGGCAGCAGTACGGCGTCGGCGGGGAGGACCGTGTCGGCCATGGGATCGAACACGGTCACGGCCGCGATGCGACCCTCGTCGATCACGACGGTGGCGGGAAGGAAGCGCCCGTCGACGAACGTGCGGCGGGCCGCGATCCTGGTGCTCATGCCGATCACGCTAGGGGCCGTGCGTTTCGCCGATGTAACCGCCATCAACATTTGTGGGAACAGGTGCGGTGGGCCGGTGGCCACGGTGGGGCGATGGATGTGGCCCCGGGGTCGCACGCCACGACCCGGGGCCACCAAGAACGGCCGCTGTACCGACCACGCCCCGCGGTGGCGCCCAAGGTGGGGCGATGGATGTGGCCCCGGGGTCGCANGGGCCGACATCCCGGGGTGGGTCAACGCCGTCGTCGCCGGCCGCCCCTACGCCGACGTCGACGCCCTCGCCGCCTACGCCGGGAACCTCGCCGCCACCTGGTCGCCCGCCGACCTCGAGCAAGCCCTGCACGCCCACCCCCGCATCGGCGCGAGAGTGTCGGGCGAGGACGCCGAGGCCGCGGCATCCCGGCGCGAACAGGCCGCGATGAGCACCGCCGCCGATGACGACGTCGCCGCGATCACCGCCGGCAACGCCGCGTACGAGGAGCGGTTCGGCCGTGTGTTCCTCATCCGTGCGGCCGGCCGCACGCCGGGCGAGATCCGCGCCGAACTCGAGCGGCGCCTCGGCAACGACCCCGACGCCGAGACCCTCGAGGCGACGCGGCAGCTCGCCGAGATCGCCCTGCTGCGCCTGCGGACCACCCTCGCCGACGACGCCCCCGCAGAACCGGAGCCCGCCGAATGACCCACCTCACCACCCACGTCCTGGATGCCGCGACCGGAACGCCCGCGGCCGGGGTCACGGTGACGCTGGCCCACCTCGACGGCGCGACGATCGGCTCGGCATCCACCGACGCCGACGGGCGCCTGGCGATCGGCCCCGACCGCCTCGCGGACGGCGACTACGCGCTGACGTTCGGCACCGGCGCCTACTTCCGCTCGCGCGGCGTCGCGTCGTTCCACCCCGTCGCGACGGTGGCGTTCACCGTCTCCGGCGAGGAGCACCTGCACGTGCCGCTGCTGTTGAGCCCGTTCGCGTACTCGACCTACCGCGGCAGCTGAGGAGGAGCCATGAAGGTCATCGTCATCGGCGCGGGCGTCGGCGGCACCTCCGCAGCCCTCGCTCTGCAGAAGCTCGGCCACGAGGTCGTCGTCTACGACCGCATGCGCGAGAACCGCCCGGTCGGTGCCGCGCTGTCGCTCTGGTCCAACGGCGTGAAGGTGCTCAACTGGCTCGGACTCGGCGCCGAGGTCGCCGGCCTCGGCGGCCAGATGGACGACATGGCCTACTACGACGGCCACACCGGGGAGGAGATGTGCCGCTTCTCCCTGGCATCCGTCACCTCGCAGACCGGGCAGCGGCCCTACCCCGTCGCGCGCGCCGATCTGCAGGCGCTGATGATGGATGCCGTCGGCCTCGACCGCATCCACCTCGGCAGACAGCTCGTCGGGGTCTCCGACGACGGCACCACCGTGACCGCGACGTTCGCGGACGGGACGAGCGACACCGCCGACCTGCTCATCGGCGCCGACGGGGCGCGCTCGCTCGTGCGGGACTACGTCACAGAGCCGGCTGGCATCCATCCCGAACGGCGGTACTCGGGATACGTGAACTACAACGGCCTGGTTTCCGCCGATCCGCGCATCGGACCGCCGCACCAGTGGACGACCTACGTCGGCGAGGGCAAGCGCTGCGCCGTGATGCCCGTCGCGGGCGACCGCTTCTACTTCTTCGTCGACGTTCCGGGACCCTCGGGCGTGCTCGAAGACCGCACGGCGGCGCTCGAAGCGGCTTTCGGCTCGTGGGGCGCGCCGGGCGTTCGGGCCCTGCTGGATGCCATCGACCCCGACGCCTCACTCAACCGTGTCGAGATCTGGGACATCGACCCGTTCGACACCTGGGTGCGGGGGCGCGTGGCGATCCTCGGGGATGCCGCGCACAACACCGCCCCCGACATCGGCCAGGGCGCGTGCTCGGCGCTGGAGGACAGCTTCGCCCTCGGCATCGTGTTCGCCACGACCACGCTGGGCGTCGAGGACTCGCTGAAGCGGTACGAGCGCATCCGCACCGAGCGCGCGGGCGACCTCGTGCTCCGCGCCCGCAAGCGCGCACACGAGACGCACGCGTTCGACGTCGAGGCCACACAGGCCTGGTACGACGGCCTGCGACGGGAGGACGGCACCGGCGTCATCCGCGGCATCGTCGGCAACATCGAGGGCAGCCCGGTGGAGCTCGGCGCGTCCGTGCTGCGCTGACGTCCGGGGCGTCGGGTCGAGGTTGTGCGGCGGCGGTGCTCCGTCACCGGTTCAGTGTCCAGAACACGCGGATGCCACAACCTACGGTCCGCGTGTCTCGGACACTCGACTGAGGTGCGGTACCGACACGACGCGGTCCCGGGCGCGGGCCGGACGCCCACGGGTCGGGCGCGCCGCGTCGGGCGCGGGCGGGGTCAGGCGTGGAAGACGGTGTGGACGTCGCCGCCGAGCACCTCGCGGCCGCCGAGCGCGTCGATCTCGAGCAGTACCGCGGTGCCAGTGACCTCGCCGCCGAGGCGGGCGACGAGCGCGCGGCCGGCCTCGAGCGTGCCGCCGGTGGCGAGGACGTCGTCGAGCAGCAGCACCCGCGTGCCGTCGGGGATGTCGTCGTGCATCTCGATCTCGGCGGTGCCGTATTCGAGCGCGTAGGAGACGGATGCCGCGGGCCGCGGCAGCTTGCCCGCCTTGCGGATGGGCACGAGCCCCACGCCCGCCGCGACGGCCGCGGCGCCGGCGAGGAGGAAGCCGCGCGCCTCGATGCCCGCGACCACGTCGTACCGGCCGGCGAAGGGCTCGAGCAGCGCGTCGATCGTGGCGCGGAGGGCCGTGGCATCCACCAGCAGAGGCGTGATGTCGCGGAACGTCACCCCGGGCTCGGGATAGTCGGGGATGCTGCCGATCAGCGATTCGGCGCGGGCGAGAGCGGAGGCGTCGGGCACGGTCCCAGCCTAGACGCGGGGCACCGACCGCGCCGAGTGTCCAGGACACGCGGATGCCACGCGACACCGTCCGCGTGCCTTGGACATCGAAATCCTTCGGGGGCCCGCCCACCACGGCGAACGTCCAAGACACGCCGCACGCGCGGGGTCCGATACGGCGTGTCTTGGACACCTGCCAAAGGCAGCCCCCTCGACCCGCTGCAAGCGCTTGCACTAACGTGGAGCGCATGACTTTCACGCAGCAGGACGCGCGCCCCGAACTCGAGTCCGCTCCCGGCTCCGAGTGGTGGCGGACCGCCGTCATCTACCAGATCTACCCCCGCTCCTTCGCCGATGCCTCGGGCGACGGGCTGGGCGACCTCCCCGGTGTCACCGCGCACCTCGACGACCTCGCAGACCTGGGGGTGGATGCCATCTGGCTCAGCCCCTTCCAGCGATCGCCGCAGAAGGACGCGGGGTACGACGTCGCCGACTACCGCGACGTCGACCCGATCTTCGGCTCGCTCGCCGACTTCGACGCGATGCTCGCGGGAGCCCATGACCGTGGCATCCGGGTGATCGTCGACCTCGTGCCGAACCACTCCAGCGATCAGCACGTGTGGTTCCAGGAGGCGCTGAAGGCCGCCCCCGGCAGCCCGGAGCGCGCGCGGTACATCTTCCGCGACGGCAGGGGCGACAACGGCGAGCTGCCCCCGAACAACTGGGAGAGCGTGTTCGGCGGCGGCATGTGGAAGCGGGTGACCGAGGCCGACGGGACCCCCGGCCAGTGGTACCTGCACATCTTCGACGAGTCGCAGCCCGACTTCGACTGGACCAACCCCGAGGTGCGCGCCGAGTTCGAGAGCATCCTGCGGTTCTGGCTCGACCGCGGGGTCGACGGGTTCCGCGTCGACGTCGCGCACGGTCTCATCAAGGCCGCGGGGCTTCCCGACTACACGCCCGACCCCGAGGGCGGCTCGATGGGCGGCGACGCCGACGAGGTGCCGTACTGGGGACAGCCGGGCGTGCACGACGTCTGGCGCGAATGGCACGAGGTGCTCGCCGCGTACGACGGCGACCGCGCGCTGTGCGCCGAGGCGTGGCTCCCCACCGTCGCTCAGACGGCGCTGTGGGTCCGGTCCGACGAGATGCACCAGGCCTTCAACTTCCACTACCTCGAGACGAAATGGGATGCCGAGGCACTCCGCGCCGTGATCGAGGAGTCGCTCGACGAGTACGGCGCCGTCGGCGCGCCGAGCACGTGGGTGCTGTCGAACCACGACGTCGTGCGCCACGCCTCGCGCCTGGCGCTCACGGCGGATAACCCGCAGGGCGCGGGCATCGGCCCGAAGTCCCCGGGCAAGCCCGACCCCGTCAAGGGGCTCCACCGCGCTCGCGCCGCGACCTCGCTCATGCTGGCACTCCCCGGCTCGTCGTACCTGTACCAGGGCGAAGAGCTGGGACTCCCCGAGGTCATCGACCTGCCCGACGACGCCCGCCAGGACCCGACGTGGTTCCGCACCGAAGGCGAGCGCTACGGTCGTGACGGCTGCCGTGTCCCGATCCCGTGGACCGCCGATGCTCCCGCCTACGGCTTCAACGAGACCGGCGCCGCCTGGCTGCCGCAGCCCGCCGAGTGGGCGGAGCTCGCGCGTGACGTGCAGCGGGAGGATCCGGCATCCACTCTGTCGCTCTACCGCTCGCTGCTCGCCGAGCGTCGCGCGCGGGGCCTCGGCTCGGGGTCGCTGGAGTGGCTCGACGGGTACGGCGACGACGTCGTGGCGTTCCGCAACGGCTCGATCACCGTGGTCGCGAACCTCGGTTCCGAGAGCGTCGCGCTGCCCGCCGTCGAGATCCTCGTCGCGAGCGGTCCGCTCGAGGGCGACGCGCTCCCCACCGACACGACCGTCTGGATCGCCGCGGCCTGAGCCGCCGGCATCCAGGATCCGCGAGACCGTGGTCGGCATCGACGAGGTCGCCCGACGGGCGGGCGTGTCGACGGCCACGGTCTCGCGGGCGCTCAGCGGGCGCGGACCCGTCTCACCAGCGACCCGGGAACGCGTACAGGCCGCCGCGGATGAGCTCGGCTACGTCGTCTCGGCTCCCGCCTCGGCGCTCGCGACCGGACGCACGCGGGCGATCGGTGTGGTCGTGCCGTTCCTCGACCGTTGGTTCTTCAGTACCGTGCTCGCCGGCATCTCCGACGCGCTCGTGCGGCGCGGCTACGACATCACGCTGTACAGCGTCAGCGGCGAGCGCGCGGAACGCCGCCGCGTCTTCGACGACCACCTCCGCCGCCGCAGGATCGACGGCGTCATCACGATCGCCCTGGAATTGGATGCCGCGGAGTCGACGCTGCTGCGAGGGCTCGGGGTCCCGATCGTGGCGATCGCCGGTCCGACCCCGCTGCTGACGACGTTGACGGTCGACGATCTCGCCGTGGGACGGCTCGCGACGCGGCACCTGCTGGACCTCGGCCACCGTCGCATCGCGCACATCGGGGCCGATGCGACGACCGACACCGTGTCGTCGGTTCCGGCTCTGCGCCGTCGGGGTTTCGCCGAGGAGATGGATGCCGCGGGCGCGACGGCCCTGTTCGAGGCCGCCGATTTCACGATCGACGGCGGGTCTGCGGCGGCGCGGCGTCTGCTCCCCGGCGCGGAACGTCCGACCGCCGTGTTCGCGGCGTCGGATGAGATGGCGATCGGCGCCGTACTGGCCGCGCGGGAGGCCGGGCTGCGCGTACCCGCGGACGTCTCGATCATCGGTGTGGACGGCAACGACCTCGGCCGATGGTTCGGCCTGACCACGATCGATCAGTTCGCGCGGGGCCAGGGCGAGCGGGCCGCCGAGGCCGTGCTCGCCGAACTCGACGGCGCCGAGCCCGCCACGCGCCGCGGCACGTTGCCATTCGCGCTGCTCGAGCGCGGATCGACGGCGGTGGCGCCGGGCTGAGGCCGGGCGGGTCGCCTCGGCATCCGGTCCAACTCCTGCACATCGCGCGCCCGACCGCCCGAACCGGCGGAGGAATGCCGAATCGCCGGAGTTCTGCGCCTCCGGTAGGCACCCGCCTCCCGCCGTCGCCCGCACCCGCCTCCCGCCGCCGCGCCCGCACCCGCGTCGCGCCCGCATCGCGCGGGCTGTCCGCACAACTCCTGCAGACCGCACGCGAGAGGCGACGGCGGAGCATCGGTGGTCCCGCGCTGCAGGAGTTGTGCCGCGGCGGACGTCAGCGGATGCGGCCGACCAGGTCGTCACGCGTCAGGGTGTCGGCCTCCGCCAGCACCGCGCGGGCCGCGTCGCGGGCGTCCTCGACGTTCCACAGCAGCACCCCCACGACCCGGTCGCCGTCGAGATAGAAGACGACTCCGCGGTCGGGATCGATCCAGTCCTCCACCGTCTCGAGCGACGAGTCGAGCGTTCCGACGGCCTCGTACCGGATGCCGAACACCGCCGAGTAGTAGTACGGCGTGTGCGTGTACGGCTCCCCGGCGCCGGCGAGGTTCCGTCCGACAGCCCGCCCCATCTCGTTGGCGTTGTCGACGTGCTCGACGCGGCGGCGGCCAAGCAGCCGGTCGGGGTAGCTCGCGACGTCGCCGGCGGCCCACACGTCGTCGACCGACGTCCGCAGCTGCGCGTCGACCACGACCCCGTCGTCCACGGTGAGTTCCGCGGCCTCGGCGAGGTCGGTCGCGACCTCGATGCCGAGCCCGCTCACCACGGCGTCCGCACGCACCTCGTCGCCGCCCTCGAGCATGAGCCGGATGCCATCGGCATCCGCCTCTCCTCCCTCGACCTTCGATCCCGCGACGATCTCGACCCCGGCGTCTCGGAACAGCTTCTCGAACCGTTCCGCGAGCGAAGCAGGGAACACGGCGTCGCCGAGCACCGCGCCGGTGTGGACCAGGACCGTGTCGACGCCGTTCTGCACGAGCGCGGCGGCGAGCTCGGAGCCGATGTACCCGCCGCCCACGACCGCGATGCGCTCGACCTCTTCGGACAGGGCGCGCAGCCGCCGGTAGTCCGCGGCGGTCCGGAAGGTCAGGGCCCGCTCACCGCCCGAACGGTCCTCGATCGGGAGGGGCACGGGGTGCCCGCCGGTGGCGAGGAGCAGCTTGCCGTACGTGAACGAGTGGCCGTCGGCATCCACTTCGTGCGACTCGGGGCGGATCGCCGTCGCGCGCGTGCGCAGCCGGATGTCGGCGGCGGTGTCGCCGGCGGTGCCGAGCGGCACCTTCTCCCACGTGAACTCGTCGTCGGTCCACAGCTTCTTGCTGAGGGCAGGGCGCGTGTAGGGCTCGTCGACGTCGTCGCTCAGGATGACGATCGACCCGTCGGCGTCGAGCTCGCGGATGCCGCGCGCGGCGGTGTCGGCGACCATCCCGCCGCCGACGATGAGGTAGTCGAAGTGTGTCGTGGCCATGCCGTCAGCCTCGCCGCCGCCGCGGCCCGCCCGGGACGGCTGGACAGGGGTCCCGGCATCCGGTAGCGGGCTGCGCGCCCCCGCTCGCTCATCGAGTGCCCAGGACACGCGGATGCCACGCGCTCGCATCCGCGTGTTCTGGACACGGAATTGCAGCGAACGGCACCGTACACTCGGGGTCCTGCGAAGCCCCCGCTCTCGGCCCGCCCTGGGCGGAGCAGGGGGTGAAGTTTTCTAAGGAATTCTCTAGATATGCGGTAGAAATCAGTAGAATGCCGCCATGCTGCACGAACTGAACCCGTTCCGCCCAGGAGCCGGTGTCCGCCCACCCGAACTCGTGGGTCGCCAACCGGAGATCGATCTCGTCGACCTCATGGTGGCAAAGAGCCGTGTGAAGCGAAATGACGGCGGCCTCATCATCTACGGGTTGCGCGGTGTGGGCAAGACGGTGCTTCTCAACGAGCTTCATCGCAACGTCGAACGCGCCGGCTGGGTCACGATCCAGTTCGAGGCCCGGCCAGGCAGCGCAGGGCCCATCGCCGCACGACAATCTTTGGGTCGAGGTGTGGCGATGGCAGGGCGGCGGATGGCACGCTTCCGCTCGGCAGTGGAGGACGTCAAGACCGCCGTGTCCACGGTGTCTTCCTTCGCGTTGACAATCGCAGGCGTTTCCCTGAACCTCGGCGTCGCACCGTCCGACCATCGAGCCAACTCCGGGTTGATCGAAGTGGACCTCGAGGAACTGGTGGCCGACCTCGCCGGTCCCTTGCAGAAGAACCAGAGCGCGCTCGCGATCTTCGTCGATGAGATGCAGGACCTGGACGCCGACCTCTTGACAGCACTTCTCGCCGTGCAACACAAGGCGACACAGTCGGACTGGCCGTTCTATGTCATCGGAGCCGGTCTCCCCACACTGCGTCGGACGATGGCCGAGGCGCGCTCCTATTCGGAACGGTTCGCTCTGCACGAGGTGGGCGCGCTGACGCACGATTCCGCGATCGAGGCGCTGGAGAAGCCGGCTAGAGAACTCGGCGCACGCTTCACCCGTGATGCCCTCGAGGAGATCGTGCGTGAGTCGCAGGGGTATCCGTTCTTCCTCCAGACGTATGGCAAGGCGGTGTGGGACATCACACCGGACCGCAACATCGACCTCGACGTGGCCGTGGCCGGCATCGCGGAAGGGAACGCAGACCTCGACCAGGGGTTCTTCCCCGCACGGTGGGACCGCACGACACCGGCTGAGCGTCAGTACTTGCGGGCGATCGTCGATGTCGGAGGCAGCACCGCGAGTACGGCCGCTGTTGCCGACCATCTCGGAGTTGCGGCCGCCTCCGTGAGTCCGGCACGGCAGTCCCTTATAGAGAAAGGGATCATCTACGCCGAGCGACGAGGATACGTGAGCTTCACCGTTCCCAACATGGACCGGTTCATTCTTCGGCAGCCCGACACAGATAGCTGAGGAGAGCACCGGCCCGGCGCATAGGCTCGAACGCATGAGTGTCGACCTCGAGAGCCTGTACACCGACCTTCACGCGCACCCCGAGCTGTCGTTCCAGGAGACGCGGACCGCGGGCATCATCGCGCGGCACCTCGCCGACCTGGGACTCGAGGTCGAGGAGGGCGTCGGGCGCACCGGAGTCGTCACGCGGATCGACAACGGCCCCGGTCCGGTCGTGTGGCTGCGGGCGGATATGGACGGGCTGCCCGTCGAGGAGCAGACGGGCCTCGCCTACGCGAGCACCGCCCGGGGCACCGATCCCGCCGGCAACGCCGTGCCCGTCATGCACGCGTGCGGCCACGACATGCACGTCACCGCGCTGATCGGCGCGCTCGAGCGGCTCGTCGCCACCACGTCGGAGTGGTCGGGCACGATCGTCGCGGTGTTCCAGCCCGCCGAGGAGTACGGCGCGGGGTCGCAGGCGATGATCGCCGACGGCGTGCTCGACCGGTATCCGCGACCCGACATCGTGCTCGGGCAGCACGTGACACCGCTCCCCGCCGGAACGATCGGCGTGCGTCCCGGCACCCAGATGGCGGCATCCGACGGGCTCACCGTCGTCCTCCATGGCCGCGGCGGACACGGCTCGCGCCCGCACTCCACGATCGACCCCGTCGTCATGGCCGCCGCCACCGTCATGCGGCTGCAGGGCGTCGTCTCGCGCGAGGTCGACCCGCGCGACGTCGCCGTCGTGACGGTCGGCTCGATCCACGCGGGCCTGAAGAACAACATCATCCCCGCCGAGGCGAAGCTCGAGCTGAGCCTGCGCTACCCCGACGACGAGGCCCGCGCCCGGGTCATGAGCAAGGTCGAGCGGATCATCCGCGCCGAGGCCGAGGCATCCGGAGCCGAGAAGACCCCCACCATCACGACCGACCACACCCTGCCGCCCACCATCAACGACCCGGATGCCACCTCCCGCCTGACCACGGCCTTCCGTCGGGCGTTCGGCGAGGCGAGCGTCGTGGACCCCGGCATGTTCACCGGGAGCGAGGACGTGTCGTGGTTCGCGCGCCAATCCGGCGCCCCGCTCGTCTTCTGGTTCTGGGGCGGCGTGGACCCGCAGACCTTCGCGGATGCCGTGGCCGGCGGTACGGTCGAGCGCGACATCCCTACCAACCACTCGCCGTTCTACGCCCCCGTGATGCAGCCGACGATCGACCGCGGCGTCGACAACCTCGTCGTCGCGGCGCGGGAGTTCCTGGACTGATCCGCCGCGCCGTGTGAGGGTGGAAGGAACCTCGGGGGGCCATCCATGACCATCACGCAGAACGAAACGCACGAGAACACGCTGCTTCCGGGCGCCGAGATCGTCGTCGGCATTCGGTCGCTTCTGATCTGGGCCGTCGTGGCGGCGACGCTGCTGGCCGGGTTCCTCCGCGGCTCGTCGGGCAGTTGCTCGGGCGGCGTCACCGGCAGCGGTGGGTTCCTCGACGCCGAGGGGCGGCCGACGGACGCCCCGCCGATGTGCGGCTCGATCACCATGAGTGCGAACCCGCTCGTGTACGTCGCGATCGCCCTGATCGTGGTGCTGTCGTTGACGCGGATCCTCCGACGCGCCGACACCATCGAGCGAGCGCTGCGCATCCTGAACAACGCCCGGATGGGCATCGTCGTTCTCACCCTCGTGACCTTCGTGGTGGGGTACGTGGCGTTCGCCACCGTCCGCGTCGACGACTGGAGCAGCTATTCGCTGCTGTACCCGTTCCCCTTCGCGACGTTCGACATCTCGACGCGCACGATGGGCGCGACGGGATGACGCCCGCGTTTCAACCCCCCTCTGCCGCCGCGGGCCGAGCGCTACCTTCTCGGACGTGACGTTCAACGACAACGCCCGCGTCGGCGGCAATTCAGCGAAGCGCCGGGGTGGCACGGTGGCCGCTGTCGGCGGCGGCGCGATCGGACTCGGCGGCATCGCCGTCCTGCTCATCTCCCTCTTCACCGGCACCGATCTGACCGGGCTCCTCGGCGGGGGCGGCAGCGGGGCGGCGCCGCAGACCGGCGGCGAGCGCATCGCCAGCTGCGAGACCGGGCAGGATGCCAACCGCAACGACGACTGCCGTCTCGCGGCCGCGTCGCTCAACCTCGACCAGTTCTGGGGCAACGCCGTGGAGGGCTACCGCGAGCCGCAGCTGATCATCGTCGACGGCTCGACCTCGACCCGGTGCGGCACGGCCTCGAACGCGACGGGACCGTTCTACTGTCCGCCCGAGGAGACGGTGTACGTCGACCCGACGTTCTTCGCCCTTCTTCGGGAGCAGTTCGACACCACGGCCGGACCCCTGGCGCAGCTGTACGTCCTGGCGCACGAGTACGGCCACCACGTGCAGAACCTCATCGGCGTCATGGAGCAGCACCCGAACAACGGCACCGGCCCCGCGAGCAACGGCGTCCGGATCGAGCTGCAGGCGGACTGCTTCGCCGGCGCGTGGGTCGCCGACGCCGGCGATCAGGTCGACGAGAACGGCACGCCCTACCTCGAGCCGCCCACCGCCCAGCAGATCGCGGATGCCCTGGATGCCGCGGCCACCGTCGGCGACGACCACATCCAGGCCGAGTCCGGCGGCGCCGTCAACCCCGAGAGCTGGACGCACGGCTCGAGCGAACAGCGCCAGCGGTGGTTCGAAGCCGGGCGCGCGGGCGGGGTGGACGCCTGCGACACGTTCTCGGTCGCGGCCGGGAGCCTGTAGGCCGCGGCTGCCCTCCTGCCCCGCGGAGTCTCCACGGCCCCCGGGACAGCGTGCCGTCCCGCGGAGTTCTCACCCGACACGCCGACCCCGGATGCCACCTTCCCGGCGTGTCACCGACGAACTCCGCACGACGGCACGCCAACGGCACCGCGCCGACGGCTCAGCTCAACGGGTACACGACCGCGGTGCCCGCGGTCGTCTCGACGTGGAGGTCGTCGCCGGCGGGGGCGAGGACGGCGCTGAACACCGCCTGCGACGACAGTTCCAGGACCGGACCGTCGAGGATGATCCGAACCGCCGCCCCGACGGGCACCGTCCACTCCTGCGCGCCCACGCGCACCACGGCATCCGTGTCGCCCTTGTCCACCACGACGGCCTCCGCCCCGCCCGACCGGACGGTCAGGCGCCCGCTCGCCGCCGACCACTCGATGTCGGCCGCGAGGCCCGCGACCCGCCCGTCGAGGGCGCGC
This sequence comes from Microbacterium enclense, assembly GCF_004022425.1. Lineage (GTDB taxonomy): Bacteria > Actinomycetota > Actinomycetes > Actinomycetales > Microbacteriaceae > Microbacterium > Microbacterium enclense_A. Next base: position 21,315 of record NZ_RBZY01000011.1, read on the forward strand.
GGGCCGCGGTGCCGGGCGACGTCGGGATGCGGTGTCGCGGTGAGCACGGAACCCGCACAGCCGAGGCGGTACGGCACGCTGTGCGCGCCCTCCCAGCCCGCATCGTGGTCGCCGACCCCGCGGATCCAGAACTGGAGGCACGCGGCGCCCTCGGCGTCGAAGAACAGGGACGGGGCGTACAGTCCGTCGCCGTAGGTCAGGCGTCCCCAGGCCTCGGCGTCGAAGCCGTCGCCGTCGAAGTCACCGACGGCGTAACCCGCGTAGTGCAGGACGTCGGCGTCCCACACCGACGAGATCATCACGTCGCGGCCGTCGAGAGTCACGAACTGAGGGCATTCCCACAGCGCCCCCATCCACACGGGTTCCGTCACCGCGGTCGAGCGTTCGAGCGACACGCCGGTGTACTCCCACGCGCGGAGGTCAGGAGACGTCCACGACAGCGCCATCGCCGTCCCGTCGCGGCCCGCGGCGCCGACGAACATGCGCCACCCCTCGCCGTCACGGCGGATGAACGGGTCGCGGAACGCAATGAGGTCGAGCTCGGCCGGGGCCGTGACGACGACATCCCCCTTCACCCATGCTCCGTCGAGGTCGGCCTCGGGCGTGGCGACCCGGACGCGCCCGATGCCGAAGTCGGGCTCGGTGATCGCCGTGTAGAAGATGCGCACGTCCTCCCCGTCGACGATGAGGCATCCGGTCCAGATCCCGTCGTCGCCGTCACCGGGGGCGAGGGCGACTGCACGCTCCGTCAGCGAGAGCAGGTCGGGCCCGCTGGCGTGGCCCCAGTGGCAACTCGGGGCCCACGCGACCCGGCCGGGGACGTACTGGAAGAAGGCGTGGTACTCGCCATCCCGCCAGGTGAGGCCGTGGGGGTCGTTGATCCAGCCCGTGCGGGCGGTGAAGTGCAGCGCAGGGCGCATGGAGGGTCTCCGAAGGAAGGTCCCCGAGGGGAGGATGACGAAAGGTCAGGCGCGGGGAGCGGCCACGGACTCGCGCTCGACGAGCGGGCACGCCAGAAGAGTCGGGGGGACGGATGCCAGGCCCTCTCCCGATCCGCTGACGACCGCGTACAACGCGTCCACCGCCCACGCCCCCATCTCGTAGTGCGGGAGGGCGACGGTGGTGAGCGGGGGGAACAGGCTCTCGGGGATCGGCGCCTGGTCGTCGAAACCGACCACCGACAGGTCGTCCGGAATCGAGAGACCTCGTTCGCCGGCGGCCCGGTAGGCGCCCATCGCCATGCGGTCGTTGTAGCAGAAGAGCGCCGTGGGGGCGGCATCCAGGAGCGCGTTGGTGGCGGAGTACCCGCCCCGCGCGTCCGAGCTCCCCTCGGCGACGAGCCCCTCGGTCGTCAGGCCGGCCGCGGCCATCGCCTCGAGGTAGCCCCGGAGGCGCCCACGCGTCGCGGGAACGTCTTCGGCGCTGGCCGCGAACGCGATGCGTCGGTGTCCGCGGGCGACGAGCATCTCGACGACCGCGATCGCTCCCGCGCGCTCGTCGGGGAGGACGGCGGGCAGGATGCCATCGCTGTCGCGCGCGCCGATGAGCACCGCTGGGCGGGCGGTGAGGTTCTCGGGCGCGACGATCTCGTCGTGGTAGACGGTCGCGTAGATGATGCCGTCGACCTGCCGGTCGAGGAACGCCTGCACCTGCACCGGCGGGACCTCGGGATCGGGGTTCAATTCGGAGTTGATGATCGCGAGGGTGAGGTTGTGACGGCTCGCCTCCTCCTGCGCGCCGAGGATGATGCGACCGGCGTGCGGAGTGGTCGCAATCTCTTCGGTGAGAAGCCCGATCATCTCCGACGCCTGGGTCCGCAGGCCCCGCGCCAGGCGGTTCGGACGGTAGCCGAGCTCTTCCGCCGCCGCGCGGACCCGAGCGGCCGTCTCGTCGCTGACCCGGGTGTGCGGAGTCGAGTTCAGAACGTGCGACACGGTCGTCTGCGACACACCTGCGCGCGCGGCGACGTCACGGATCCCCGCCGTCTTCTCGGTCGACCGCGTCTCGCTCATGGTCACCCCCCTCACGTTCGTACCATCTTCTGCCCCGGCGCGGTGCGGTGCGACGGCCGGACGGCCGGAGTGAAACGGACCGCGTTCGCCTCGAGGTCGGCATCCACCTCGTCCTCGGTGCCGGAGTCGAGGATCGTGTTGCCGCCGGATGCCGGATCCACGCGCACCGTGACCACCGCGAGCGGCCGCGCCTCGGCGGTCGACAGGAGCGCCTCGACCTGCGCCTCGAACGCCGAATCCTGTGAGCCCGGGTCGACGTCGGAGGCCACGACGTGGTTGTCGGACACCCGGTTGCCGCTCCCCCCGGCGACGCGCACGATCACCGGCGCCGCGCCGACGGGGCGCACCCGCGACGCCGCGACCACCTCGGAGAAGTGGTTGCCGATGATCGAGTTGCCGTGGCCGTCGATGTGGACGAGCCCGAAGGCGTCGTCGTAACGCCCCTCGACGCCGAGGAATGGGGTCCACGGCTCGTGATCGCGCAGGAGGTGATTGGATGCCACGAGGTTCTCGGAGCTGCCGGCGGCGAGCACGACCATGCCTGGGTAGAAGGAGTGCAGCCGGTTGTTCGTCACGCTCGACCGTGTCACCGCGTGCAGCGAGACGCTGCTGGCTCCGCGCGGGAAGACGTTGTTCGCGGTGATCAGCAGACCACCGTGATTCTCGGCGTAGATCGAGTGGCCCGCGAACCCCGCGCCGATGAGGTTGTCGGTGATCTTCGACGCCTGTCCCCAGCCGCGCAGCTCGACGCAGCTGCCGCATTCCGCGATGAAGTTGTCGTGGACCGAGAGCGCGTCGGCGTTGTAGATCGTGAGGGCGTTCTCGAGGTAGACGAACCCCATGCCGTTCACGCGGAAGGAGTCGTTGGCATCCTGGACGAAGATCCCGGTCTTGCTGTTGACGTACGAGTTCTCGACGTTGTGGTCGGGTCCGGGGGCGGTGAAGTGCAGACCGTCGATGCAGAAGCCGCTGAACTCCACCGAGCTGATGCGCGGGCTTCCCGTGCGCGCCACGAGGAACGCGGCTCCGGATGCCTCGTCGCCGGGGCGGACGTCATCGAGGTCGACCATGACCCGGCTGCCCCCGGGCCACAGCTCGCGCAGCCCCGGCCACTCGGTGTCGGGGACGTTGAATCGGATGCTCGACGACGTGAAGCCGTGGCCAGCGCCTTCGATGCGCAGGAAGCTGACGTCGATCACGACCTGCGTACGCAGCCGGTAGTCGCCGGGCGGGATCTGGATGACGGCTCCGGGACGACCGCCGTCCGCGACGTCGGTGTCTCGCTGACGTTCCTTCACATCGCGCAAGATGTCGTTGATGACGGCCCCGATGTCGTGGGCGGCGTCGCCGAAGGACCACTCGGTCACGTCGTAGCGGTTGTTGTGCGGAGGCATCGGAGGGTTCTCCATTTCTGCGGACGCCATGTCAGCCCTTGACGGCGCCCAGAGTGAGACCGGCGACGATGTGCCGCTGGAGGAAGAGCGTGAGCAGGATGACGGGCACCGAGTAGACCGTCGCGAGGGCGGTCATGCCGCCCCAGTCGAGGCCGAACTGGGTCTGGAAGCTCGCGATCACGACGGGGGTGGTCTGCGCGCGGACCGAGGTGAGCAGCAGCGCGAAGAGGAACTCGTTCCACGACGCGAGGAACGCGAAGATCGCGGTGACCGCCAACCCGCCCGACACCACCGGCAGGACGACGCGCACCATCGCCTGCAGGCGGGAGCAGCCGTCGACCTCGGCGGCCTCGCCGAGCTCGTCGGGCACCGCCTCGAAGAAGCTCGCCATCAGCCAGATCGACAGCGGCAGCGAGATCGTCGTGTGTGCCAGCGCGAGACCGAAGGACGTATCGGTGAGACCCAGCGACCGCATCACCTCGATGAGCGGCGCACCGACGGCGATCGTCGGCACCATGCGCGTCACGAGCGCGGCCAGGATGAACACGCGACCGCTCGGCGTGCGGAAGCGGGTGATCGCGTACGCCGCGGGCACGGCGAGCACGAGCGAAAGCGCCGTCGAGATCACCGCGGTCACGACGCTGTTGATCAGCGCGGCCGGCACTCCCGCGCGGGACAGCGCCGAGACGTAGTTCTCGAGCGTCCAGACGCCGGGGAGGACCGTGGGCGGGACCGCGATGGCATCCAGCGGGGTCTTGAAAGACGTGAGAAGGAGGTAGAGAAAGGGGAAGCCGTACAGGGCGACGGCGACGGCGAGCAGTGCCCACAGCACCACGCGGCTGCGGCCGACGGTTTCGAGGGGGTTCATCGCGCGGTACCTCCGGGACGCCAGATGAGCAGGACGGCCGCAATCGCGACGGCGAGCATGGCCACGAGGTAGACCGTGCCCATCGCGCTCGCCAGGCCCGGGTCGCCGAAGCGCGTCATCGTGCGGTAGATCAGCAGGCTGAGGGTGGTGGTGCTGTTCTGCGGCCCACCGTCGGTCTGGATGAGGATGATGTCGAACGCCCGTGCCGCGTCGATACCACGCACGATCAGGGCCACGGCGATCACCGGCCGCAGCAGCGGGAGGATGATGCTGAACAGGATGCGGGGGTACCGCGCCCCGTCGATACGCGCCGCCTCGATCACGTCGCCCGGGATGTTCTGCAGCCCCGCGAAGAGGACGAGCGTGATGAACGACGTCGTCAGCCAGATGTCGGGGACCGCGACCGAGAACAATGCGATCCGCGGATCGCTCAACCACGCGATCTGGCTCGGGTCCGAAAGGATGCCGCCGCGCGCGAGCAGCTCGTTGACGATGCCGAAGTTGTCAATGAGGAGGAAGCGCCAGAGGAGCCCGGCGACGACGGGGGCGATCATCAGCGGGTACATGAAGATCGTGCGGAAGACCGCCGACCGACGCCCCAGCGCCGTGAACAGCAGCGCGACGGCGAGGCCCAGGATGAACTCCGCGGCCACCACCACGACCGTGTAGACCACCGTGCGCACCGACGCCGACTGGAACGTCTCGGAGCCGAAAGCCGCGGCGTAGTTGGCGAATCCGACGAACGTGCGCCCGGCTCCCGCGAACGGCGAGATCTCGAAGAAGCTGTCGTAGACGAAGCGCACGAGGGGCCACAGCACGAACACGGCGAGGAACAACGCTGCCGGGGCCATGAGGGCCAGGGCGAAGCGCCGGTCGCCGGCGTCCTTGCTGCGGCGCCGACTCAGGGGCGGCACGTCCCGCGACGGGGCGGCCGGAGCCACCCCGTCGCGGGCGGGAGGAGCGATGGTCTCCACGGAATGCTTTCGGACGGGATCGTCAGTTGACGATCGACTGGATCTGGGTCTTGGCGTCGGAGAGGAGCTGGGCGGTGTCCGCTCCCGGCTCGACGGCCTTCTGCAGCATCGGCACGAGCACCGAGTCGACGATCTCCTGCCACTCCGGCGTCGCGGGGCGAGGGGCGGAGCCGGGGGCTTCGAGGGTCGTCACCAGGGCGGCGTAGTTCTCGAATCCAGCGACGTCGGCCTTCGACTCGAACGCGCTCTTGCGGGCGACGAGTCCGAGCGACGTGTCGGCGGCGAGGTCGTTGTGCTCGTACGCGAACGCGATGAAATCCTTCGCGGCATCCTGCTTCGTTCCGCTCGCGGGCACCGACAGGTACCAGGCGCCGGGCACCCCGGCCACTCCCCCCGGTCCGCCGATCATCGGGGCGACGCCGATGGCGTCCGCGATCGGCGAGTCCGCCGGGGTCTGGCGGTACGCGTGACCCCAGAAGCGCATCATCGCGAGCTTGCCTTGGTAGAAGAGGTTCTGCGCTCCCGCCCAGTCGAGCTGAGCTGCACCGGACGGAGCGTACGGCAGCAGGCTGACGTAGAAGTCGAGGGCCGCTTGATGCTCCGCGTCGTCGATGGTGACTTCGCCGTTCGCGGGATCAAGGACCATCTGCGCCTCCCCTGCCTGGGACACGGTCGCGAGCCACTCGGTCTCGACCGCGCCCTTCACATCGGTGCCGTATAGGTCGACGGCTCCGTCGCCGTCGGTGTCGCGCGTGAAGAACTCGGCGACGTCGCGGTACTGCTCCCAGGTGGTGGGCGCGGCGAGGGGGTAGCCGTACTTCGCCTGGAAGTCGGCCTTGTTCGTCGCGTCTTCGAACAGATCCGTGCGATAGAAGAGGATCTCCGAGTTCGTCCACACCGGCATCCCGATGTGCTTCCCGTCGACCTGCGACTCCCCCACGAGACCGTCGAAGAGGTCGCTCTTGACGTCGTCCGTGAACAGGTCGTCGAGGGAGGCGAGACCCGGAGCGAAGGCCGGGAGCCAGATGGCATCCAGCGCGGCGACGTCGAACGACGGCGTACCGGCCTGGAGTTCGGACTGGATGCGGTCGTACAGGCCGTCGTAGGGCAGCTCGACGAGCGTGACGTCGGTGCCCTTCTCGTTCTTGTAGAGGTCGGCGATCGGCTGGAGCTCGGCCTTGCCGCCGCCCTCCACGACGACGGTGAGGGTGGAATCCTCCTCGGCCGCACCGGTGCCGCCGCCGGCACCGCATCCGGTGAGGACGACAGCCGCGGCCGCCACGACGGCGAGCGGTCCGATCGCGCGCCGGACGAGTCCGGTCTGCTGTTGCGTGCGAAGCTTCATCACTTCGACTCCTTCGTGAGTGATTCGGGAAAGTGCGGGTGGGAGTCTTCGCCAATACGTTTTGGCAAATCGTCTTGGCATGACGGTAGCGACCCGCGAGCGCACGCGTCAAGTGCGCGAAGGGGCCAAAGAGTTTGGCGCTTGTCCGCCTCGCGAGCCCGTCCTACTGTCGACGTGAGAGTGGATGCCAAATCCATTTGGCGCAAAGGGTAAGCGCGGCGACGTTCGACTTTCGGCCGACGCCCTCACGTCGCGCCGCTCGCCGGACCGGCTCGCGCTCACACCCGCGTCAGCGCGGAGAAGCGGCGTCGACGGTCGGGCTCACCAGCCCTCGCGGTCGTCGACCAGGCGGCGGCGGCCGATCCAGCCGGTGAGGCCGCGGCCGTCCTTCCACGTGAAGAGCAGCACGATCGTCGCGACAACCAGCACCACCGACAGCAGCGACCAGGGCGGCGCAACGTTCGAGAGCACCGAGTACGCGCCCGCGCCCGTGAGGAATCGCAGCGTCCGTGCGAGCCAGGTCGGCAGCGCGCCGTTCGTGTACCGCACCCGGGTCGCGAGGTCGCCGATCGAGCGGCCGGTGCCGAGGATCACCGCGAGCCACACCCCGGCCCCGACGCCCGTCCCTACCGCCGAGGCGAGGGCGCCCGTCCGACCGGGGTCGTCGAAGAGGAGGATCAACACCGCCTGCAGTGCCACCGCGACGCCGGAGCTCAGCAGGCCGATGCCGAGCACGTCGCACAGGATGCCGAGCACCCGTCGCCCGCGCGTGACGGGACGGGGGATCTCGGCATCCGGAGACTTCGCCGCTCCCCGGTGCTTCCTCGGCACGACGAAGGCGACGAGCGAGCCGAGGAGCGCACCCGCGGTGTTGGTGATGAGGTCGTCGACATCGAACACGCGGTACGCGCACGGGAAGACGCCCCATACGCCCGTCAGCTGCGTCGTCTCGATGATCCCGCTGATCGCGAGTCCGACGAGACCGGCGACCAGGATGCCACGACCTCCGAGCACCCGCAGGAAGAAGCCGAGCGGCACGAAGAGCAAGACGTTCAGCGCCACCTGGAGGACGGCGGGATCGGTGAGGTAGCGGCCGGACACCGCGACGGCCGCGCGGATCTCGTCGACGAACTCGAACGGGCGGAGGTTCCGGCCCGCGCACCGGTAATCGTCGGTGTCGGGGAGGGGGACGAGCGTGTACGTCCAGATGGCCCAGAAGTACACCGCCGCCCCCGCCCACAGGATGGAACGACCGAAGGACAGACCTCCGCGTCGGCGATAGCTGAGCGCGACGAACGGCACGAACGCCAGGACGGCGACGACGCCGCCGAGGAGCACGGCGAGCAGGCCGGAACCGAAGATGTTGTGCACCCCGAGAGCCTAGGGAACAGTAGGCGGGGTCACGGTGTTCTCGTCGGTGCGCCCACCCCGGGATCTCGCCGACGAGCGACCACCCGGTGAACGGCCCGTGCGTCAGATTGCGCATGGACGACAGGGGGCGTAATGTCGCGCGCCGTGACTGACGAAAGTCGCGAGCCCGGCGAACAGACGCCGATGGCCAAGCGCATCCTGATCGGCGAGCCCCTCACGTCGGAAAAGCTCGACGAGCAGCTCCTCCCCAAGAAGATGGCGCTCCCCATCTTCGCCTCCGACGCCCTCTCCTCCGTGGCCTACGCCCCGCAGGAGTTGCTGATGATCCTGCTCATCGGTGGAACGGCTCTGCTGACGCTCAGCCCCTGGGTCGCCGTGGCGGTCGTGGTTCTGCTGATCGTGGTGGTGCTGAGCTACCGGCAGCTCATCAAGGCGTACCCGTCGGGCGGTGGCGACTACGAGGTCGCGAGCAAGAACCTCGGCGAAGTGCCCGGTGTCGTGGTCGCCGCGGCGCTCCTGGTCGATTACGTCCTCACCGTCGCCGTGTCCGTGGCATCCGGTGTGGACAACATCATCTCGGCGCTCCCCGACCTGAACCCGTTCCGCGTCGAGATCGCCGTCGGATTCGTCATCCTGATCGTCATTGTCAACCTCCGCGGTGTGCGCGAGGCGTCGTCGGTCTTCGCGATCCCCACGTACCTGTTCATCGGGTCGGTCGGCCTCATGATCGCCGTGGGCCTCGGCCGTGCGCTGTTCGGAGATGTGCCCCTGGCATCCAGTGCGGAGTACGACGTCCAGGCCGAGTCGCTCACGCAAGCCGCCATGATCCTGCTCGTCCTCCGCGCGTTCTCGAGCGGGTGCTCTGCCCTCACCGGCGTCGAGGCCGTCTCCAACGGTGTGCCGGCGTTCCGGAAGCCGAAGATCCGCAACGCTCAGACCACGCTCACCCTCATGGGCGGCATCGCCATCGTGCTGTTCGTCGGGCTCACCGCGCTCGCCCTCCTGTACCAGGTGCACTACGCCGAGAATCCCTGTCACCTCATCGGCTTCGACTGCTCGACCCCGCAGCCGAGCCTCATGGCGCAGGTGGCGGCCGCGACCTTCGGCATGGGCAGCATCCCGTTCTTCGTCATCCAGGCCGCGACCGCGTGCGTGCTGCTGCTCGCGGCCAACACCGCCTTCAACGGCTTCCCTCTCCTCGGCGCAGTGCTCGCCCGCGACGGCTACGCCCCCAAGGCGCTGAACACGCGCGGCGACCGCCTGGTGTACTCGAACGGCATGGTCATCCTCGGCATCATCGCCATCGGCGTGCTGATCGTCTACCAGGCGAACCTCACGACGCTGATCCAGCTGTACATCATCGGCGTGTTCGTGTCGTTCTCGCTCGGTCAGATCGGAATGGTCAAGCACTGGCGGCGCGCCCTGGCGGGGCTGCGCTCGCTGCCTCCTGAGGCTGCGCACCAGCAGAGCGCCCGGTACGAACACCGCTCGGCGGTCACGGGCCTCTGGATCAACTCCCTCGGCGCCTCGCTCACGGTGCTGGTGCTGGTCATCGTCACCATCACGAAGTTCACCCACGGCGCGTGGCTGGTGTTCATCGCGATCCCGATCATGGCGACGCTCATGCTCGGCGTGAACCGCTACTACCGCGACGTCGAGCACGAGATCCGCATGGACGACACGGTGCACTTCGGCTCGTCCGGCGATGTCGCGATCATCCTGGTGAACCGGCTGCAGAAGCCGGTGATGAAGGCCATCGACTACGCCCTCGCGGCCAAGCACGACAAGACGCTCGCGGTGCACGTCGCGATCTCGGAAGAGGATGCGACGCGCCTGCAGAAGGAGTGGGCCGCGCACGACATGCCCATCCCGCTCGTCATCATCGAGTCGCCGTACCGCACGTACACCTCGCCGGTCACGACGTTCATCAAGACGTACCGCGAGAAGCACGGCTCGGCGGTGGTGACGGTGTACCTGCCGCAGTTCATCGTGGGGCACTGGTGGGAATCGATCCTGCACAACCGCCGCTCGCGCCGCCTCGCCCAGCAGCTCATGCTGGTGCACGGCGTCTCGATCACCCTGGTGCCGTGGCTGCTCGACTCGTCCGAGCTCATCTACGGACGCCGCTCGCGCCCGCTCCCGGGTCAGCAACGCGGTGGCCAACCGGTGGCCGAGGTGCCCGCCCACCGGGGCAAGGGGCCGCACGACGCGGCATCCTGAGTCCGGGTCGGGGCGCGTCGAGCGCGAGACCGCATCGGACCGACAAGACCGCGGCATGCTGCGGTGGGTTCGTCACGCGCGTGCAGTCTCGGCACCCCTCGTGCCCGCCGTGCCGATGGAACCTTGCCGGGCGCGAAGCCATGCGACAGGGTGGATGCCATGCCGATCCTCGCCGTGCTCACCCTCGCCGTCATGGTGGTCGCGTTGATCGACGCCATCACCCGCCGCGAAGACCAGGTCAAACACCTGCCGAAGTTCGCGTGGGTGTTCTTCATCGTGCTGCTGCCGCTGGTCGGATCGATCCTGTGGTTCGCGATCGGCCGCGAGTGGGAGCGGCGCGGAGAGCCGATGTCGTTCGGCGACCCGCGGCGCTGGCAAAGGGATGCCGAGCCCGCCCCGGTGCCGCGCGCCTTCGACGCACGGACGACCGAGCAGCAGATCGCCGACCTCGAGCGCGAGGTGTATCTCGCCGACCTCGAGGAGCAGGTGCGCCGCCGCCGCGCCGAGGGCGACGCGCCCGCCTGAGGCCGCGGCATCTCAATCGCTCGACCTCAATCGGTGGGGCGCCGACGCATCCTCTTCACGTCGGTGCGGCGCTGCTTGGCCTGCAGGCGACGCTCCTGAGAACCCCGGGTCGGCCGAGTCGCCCGACGCGGGGGCGCGGGTGCGCGCACGGCCTCGGCCACGAGCGCGGCGAGTCGAGCGCGCGCGGCGTCGCGGTTACGCAGCTGCGCACGATGCTCCGACGCCGCGATCGCCAGCACCCCGCCGACCAGGCGATCACCCAGTCGCTCGAGAAGACGCTCGCGCTGCACGCGTGACAGCACCGCGGAGCCTGCGGCATCCCACATCAGCTCCACACGGGAGTCAGTGGTGTTCACGCCCTGTCCGCCCGGTCCCGACGAACGCGAGAATCGCCACGACAGCTCCGACGCCGGAATCACGAGTCCCGCGCTGACGCGCACGTCGGGTCCGTCGGCAGAGGGCATGGCTCCATCATGCGCGGTCGCGGCATCCGGTCGCCCCGTCCGTACCCGTTGAGTGTCCAAGACACGCCGACGCCGGGCGGGGTGAACCGCGTGTCTTGGACACCGAACCGGGGTCAGGGCACCGCTCGCCCCAGCGCAACGGCGGGCGGACCGAGACCGGGCTCAGCGCGCGGAGCGCCGGAACAGAGCCACCGCGACCACCCACGCGACCGCGAGGATGCCGGCGCACCACGCCAGAGCGATCCACACGCTCGCGCCGACGGGCTGCTGCGTGAGCAGAGCGCGGATGGCATCCACGAGCGAGGTCACGGGCTGGTTCTCGGCGAACCAGCGCACGGGCCCCGGCATGGTGTCGGTGGGCGCGAACGCCGAGCTCACGAACGGCAGGAAGATCAGCGGGTAGCTGAACGCGCTGGCGCCGTCGATGGTCTTCGCCGCGAGTCCGGCGATCACCGCCACCCACGTGAGGGCGAGCGTGTACGCCATCAGGATGCCGACCACCCCCAGCCACGCACCGACCGAGGCGCCCGACCGGAAGCCGACGAGCAGCGCCACGCCGATCACCACTGCGAGCGACACCGCGTTCGCCAGCAGCGACGTCAGGACGTGTCCCCACAGGACGCCGGCCGGCGCGATCGGCATCGACCGCAGCCGGTCGACGATCCCGCCGCGCACATCGAGGAAGACGCGGTACGCGGCGTACGCGATTCCGGATGCCACGGTGATCAGCAGGATGCCGGGCAGCAGGAAGTCCACGTACGCGGTGCCGCCGGTGTCGACCGCGCCGCCCAGGACGAAGACGAACAGCAGCATGATCGCGACCGGCATGATCGCGGTCGTCACGATCGTGTCGGGGCTTCGGAGGATGTGCCGGAGCGAACGTCCGGTGAGGACGACGGTGTCGGACAGGGCGTACGCGGTCATGATTCCTCCGTGGCGAGCGGGCCGGCGGAGCCGACGATGGCGAGGAAGATCTCCTCGAGGGTGGGCTGCTTCTCGACGTACTCCACTGTCGTCGGCGGGAACTGCGCGCGGAGTTCCGCGAGCGTCCCCTCGGCGATGATGCGGCCGCCGTGCAGGATCGCGATGCGGTCCGCGAGGTGCTCCGCCTCATCGAGGTACTGCGTCGTGAGCAGCACCGTCGTGCCCGACGCGGCCAGCGAGCGCACGGCACCCCACACCTCCAGGCGGGCCTGCGGATCGAGCCCGGTCGTCGGCTCGTCGAGGAAGACCACCGCCGGGTCGCCCACGAGGCTCATCGCGATGTCAAGACGCCGGCGCATGCCGCCGGAATACGTGGATGCCGCTCGGCGCGCGGCATCCGTCAGCGAAAAGCGCTCGAGCAGCGCGTCGGCCACCCGGCCGGGGTCCGGAAGATGACGCAGACGGGCGACGAGCGTGAGGTTCTCGCGTCCGGTGAGGACCTCGTCAACGGCGGCGAACTGCCCCGTGAGGCTGATGGAGCCGCGCACGCGGGCGGCCTGGGTCGCGACGTCGGCTCCGTGGACGACCGCCGTCCCGCCGTCGGCGCGGAGCAGGGTCGACAGGATGCGGACGGCCGTCGTCTTCCCGGCGCCGTTGGAGCCGAGGAGCGCGACGATCGTGCCGCGTTCGACGTCGAGGTCGACGCCGTCGAGGACGCGGACGTCGCCGTAGGACTTGGTGAGGCCCCGCACGCGGATGGCGGGACCGGTATCGGTGATGGGCATGGTGTTCCTCTCGTCGTGTTCCGGCCGGAGGGCGCACGAGGCCATCGCCTCCGGCCAGCCGGTTCCGGAGGACGCGTGCGGGAGAGGGCGATCAGCCCTGCGACTGCGCCGCCTCGTCGATCGCGCGGGAGAGGCGTGCACGCTCCCGCCCGATCCAGCTGCCGTCGCCGTAGTTCGCCATGAACTCCTCGGCGAACACGGACGGTTCGGCGCCGGTCAGGTCACGGATGGGCGTCTGGGCCGCGGCGGCCTGCTCGAGCAGGTCGGCGAGGTCGGTCACCATGCGGATCAGCGCGTCGCTGTCCTCCGTCGGCCCGAGGTTGAGCACGTAGCGTTCGAGCGCGCGGCCCGCTTGCCGATAGGGGGCGGGGAGGGCGTCGAGGCGGCGCCGGTACTCCCGCCACTGCTTCTTGGCGCCCAGGTCGCCGATGATCTTCTCGCACCAGGCCATGTCAGTTCCCTTCGTCGCGGAGCTGCTCGAGCCGATCGGCGAGCAGACCCCAGGTGGTCCAGAATTCGGCGAGCTGCTCTCGCCCCGTGTCGTTGAGGGTGAAGACCTTGCGCGGCGGCCCCTTCTCGGATGCCACCTTCTCGACGTCGACGAGATCCCGCTGCTCGATGCGGACGAGGATCGCGTAGACCGTGCCCTCGGCGAGGTCGGTGAACCCCCGCTCGCGGAGGTCGGCGGTGATCTCGTACCCGTACGCCGGGCGCCGCGCGAGGACAGCCAGGACGACGCCCTCGAGCACCCCCTTGAGCATCTCGGTGTCGTGTCTCCCCATGCGGTACTCCTCAACGTTGACTACTGCTACAAAGTAACACTGAGTACCGGTACCTAGCAAGGGTGAGTAGCTGCGCGGTAGTCGAGTGTCCAAGACACGCGGATGCCGGGCGGCACGAACCGCGTGTCTTGGACACTGAACCTTCGGGGCGCGGGACGGCGAACGCGCCGCGACGCCGCGTAAGCACCCCGTATGCGTCCGCGGGTGGGCCGTAGGGAAACCGTGAGGATCGCGAGATGCCGCGGCGCACAGGAGTTGCATCGACACACGTGCCGCCCTGCGGCGCCCGCGCCACAGCAGTCGCGCGGAAGCTCCCGAATCTGGAGTCATCGTGCTCGATGTCGTCTACCTCGTCGCGATCCTGGCGCTCTTCGCGCTGGTCGCCCTCATCGCGCAGGGGGTCGAGAAGCTGGGCCCGCAGCCCGGCGCTCCCTCCGCGCGCACCCCCGGCCGCGGCGCCCAGCCGCCCACCGCATCCCCCGCCCCGGCGCCCGAGCGGTCCTCGCGCAGCGCGCAGGCGCCCGCACCCGAGCGAGGGGGCGACTCCGCATGAGCATCCTCGCCGCCGTCCTCGCCATCGCCGCCGTGGTCTACCTCGTGATCGCGCTCGTCCGTCCGGAGAAGTTCTGATGGATGCCGGAACCACCTGGTCCATCGTCCTGACCAGCCTCACGCTCCTCGTCGCCCTGGGCCTGGCCTACCGCCCGCTCGGCGACTACATCGCCCGCGTCTACACCGGCGAGCGCGATCTCGCCGTCGAACGTGGCACGTACCGCCTCATCGGCGTCGACCCGCGCGGCGCCCAGACCTGGCAGGCGTACCTGCGGTCGGTGCTGCTCTTCTCGGCTGTCGGCGTCGTCGTGGTCTACGCGCTCCTGCGCCTGCAGCCGCTGCTGCCGTACTCGCTGGGGCTCGACGCGCCCGGTGAAGCACTTTCGTTCAACACGGCCGTGTCGTTCGTCACGAACACCAACTGGCAGTCGTACGGCGGTGAGACGACGCTCGGCTACACCGCGCAGTTCGCCGCCCTGACGGTCCAGAACTTCGTCTCCGCGGCCGTCGGCATCGCCGTGGCGGTCGCGCTCGTGCGGGGCTTCGCCTACCGCCGCAGCGGTGTGATCGGCAACTTCTGGGTCGACCTCGTCCGCGGCACCTACCGCCTGCTGCTGCCGATCTCGGTGCTCGCAGCTCTCGTGCTGCTGGCCGGCGGCGTCATCCAGAACCTCAACGGATTCACGGATGCCACGACCCTCGCGGGCGCGACCCAGTCGATCCCCGGCGGGCCGGTGGCATCCCAGGAGGCGATCAAGCTCCTGGGTACCAACGGCGGCGGCATCTTCAACGTGAACGCGGCCCACCCGTTCGAGAACCCCGCGCCGTGGACGAACCTGCTGGAGATCTTCCTGCTCCTGGTGATCCCGTTCTCGATGCCCCGCGCGTTCGGCCGCATCGTCGGGGACGACCGTCAGGGTTACGCGATCCTCGGGGTGATGGCATCCATCTTCCTCGCCTCCACCGCGCTGCTGACCTGGGCGGAGCTGGCCGGCGGCGGCACGGCACCCGCGCTCGCGGGGGGAGCCCTCGAAGGCAAGGAGGTGCGCTTCGGCATCTTCGGTTCGACGCTGTACGCCGGCGCGACCACGCTCACCTCGACCGGCTCGGTCAACTCGATGCACGACAGCTACACGGCGCTCGGCGGCATGGTGCCGATGATCAACATGATGCTCGGCGAGGTCGCGCCCGGCGGCGTCGGCTCGGGCCTGTACGGCATGCTGATCCTCGCGGTGATCGCGGTGTTCGTCGGCGGCCTGCTGATCGGCCGGACGCCGGAGTATCTCGGCAAGAAGATCGGGCCGCGCGAGATCAAGCTCGCGAGCCTGTACATCCTCGTCACGCCCACGCTCGTGCTGGCCGGCACCGCGCTGAGCTTCGCAATCCCCGGCATCCGTTCCGATGTCGAGTCGACCTCGATCCTCAATCCCGGTGTGCACGGCCTCAGCGAGGTGCTCTACGCCTTCACATCGGCGGCGAACAACAACGGCTCGGCGTTCGCGGGACTCACCGCGAACACCCCGTGGCTCAACACGGCCCTCGCGGTCGCGATGCTTCTCGGGCGCTTCCTGCCGATCGTGTTCGTGCTGGCCCTGGCGGGTTCGCTCGCGGCCCAGGATGCCGTGCCCGCCACCGCCGGCACCCTGCCGACACACCGCCCGCAGTTCGCGGGCCTCCTCGCGGGCGTGGCGGTCATCGTCACCGCCCTCACCTACTTCCCGGTCCTCACCCTGGGACCCCTGGCCGAAGGACTTACCCGCTGATGTCCACGCTCACCCACGCCCCGGCACCCGCCGAGGCCCCGGCCCCGGCCGCTCCGCGCCGCGCGTTCAGCGCCGCGCAGATCGTCGCCGCCCTCCCGGGAGCTGCGAAGAAGCTCAACCCCGCGTCGCAGTGGCGCAACCCCGTGATGTTCCTCGTGTGGGTGGGGGCGGCCCTCACCACCCTCATCGCGATCACCGAACCGTTCCTCGGCGGCGGCGACGCGTCTCTGCCGTTCGGGTTCACGTGGGGCATCGCGATCTGGCTGTGGCTCACGGTGTTCTTCGCCAACATCGCCGAGTCGGTCGCCGAGGGTCGCGGCAAGGCGCAGGCCGCGACACTACGCAAGACGCGGACGACCACGACCGCGCGTCGCGTCGTCTCGTACTCCGCCGCGGACCCCCTGGCAACCGGGGCCGCCACCGAGGACGTGCCGTCGGGCGACCTGAAGGTGGGCGACGTCGTGCTCGTGGAGGCGGGTCAGCTGATCCCGGGCGACGGCGACATCGTCGCGGGCATCGCGACCGTCGACGAGTCGGCGATCACGGGCGAGTCCGCGCCGGTCGTGCGCGAGTCCGGCGGTGACCGCAGCGCGGTGACGGGCGGCACGCGCGTGCTCAGCGACCGCATCGTCGTCACGATCACGTCGAAGCCGGGCGAGACGTTCGTCGACCGCATGATCGCGCTCGTCGAGGGCGCGTCGCGCCAGCGCACGCCGAACGAGATCGCGCTGAACATCCTGCTGGCGAGCCTGTCGATCGTGTTCGTGATCGTGGTGCTGGTCCTCAACCCGATCGCGTCGTACGCCGCGACCCCCGTGTCGATCCCGGTGCTCGTCGCGCTGCTCGTCTGCCTCATCCCCACGACGATCGGTGCGCTCCTCAGCGCCATCGGCATCGCGGGCATGGACCGGCTCGTGCAGCGGAACGTCCTGGCGATGTCGGGCCGCGCGGTCGAGGCCGCGGGCGACGTCACGACGCTCCTGCTCGACAAGACCGGAACGATCACCTACGGCAACCGTCGCGCGTCGGCGTTCGTCCCCCTGGACGGCGTCGGTGGCCCCCTCCTAGCGGAGTACGCCTCGATGTCGTCGCAGGCCGACCCCACCCCCGAGGGGGTCTCGGTCGTCGAGCTCGCCGCCGCCCAGGGCGTCGTCGCCGAGATGCCCCGGGGCGCGGAACCCGTCCCGTTCACGGCGCAGACCCGCATGAGCGGCCTCGACCTCGAAGGCGGCACGCAGGTCCGCAAGGGCGCCGCGTCGGCCGTGGTGGCCTGGCTCGCGGCATCCGGATCGCCCGTTCCCGAGACGCTGCGCGCGCAGCTGCAGGAGGAGACGGATGCCATCGCCCAGTCCGGCGGCACCCCGCTGGTCGTCGCGACCCTCACGCCCGCGGGCGAGGGGCGCGTGCTCGGCGTCATCCACCTCAAGGACGTCGTGAAGGACGGTCTCCGCGAGAGGTTCGGCGAGCTGCGGGCCATGGGCATCCGCACCGTGATGATCACGGGCGACAACCCGCTCACGGCCAAGGCGATCGCCGCCGAGGCCGGCGTCGACGACTACCTCGCCGAGGCGACACCCGAGGACAAGCTCGCCCTCATCCGCCGCGAGCAGGAGGGCGGCAACCTCGTCGCCATGACCGGCGACGGCACGAACGACGCCCCCGCGCTCGCGCAGGCCGACGTCGGCGTCGCGATGAACACGGGCACGTCGGCCGCGAAGGAGGCCGGCAACATGGTCGACCTCGACAGCGATCCGACGAAGCTCATCGACATCGTGCGCATCGGGAAGCAGCTGCTCATCACGCGCGGCGCGCTGACGACGTTCTCGCTCGCGAACGACATCGCGAAGTACTTCGCGATCATCCCGGCGATGTTCATGGGCGTCTTCCCAGGACTCGCTGTGCTGAACGTCATGCAGTTGTCGTCGCCGGCATCCGCGGTGCTCAGCGCGATCATCTTCAACGCGATCGTCATCATCGTGCTCATCCCCCTCGCGCTCCGCGGTGTGAAATACCGCGCGGCCAGCGCCTCGAGCATCCTCAGCCGCAACCTGCTCGTGTACGGGCTCGGCGGCATCCTCGTCCCCTTCATCGGCATCAAGCTCATCGACCTCGTCGTGAGCCTGCTCCCGGGATTCTGAAAGGCCCTGCCATGCGTACCACCCTGCGTACCGCCGGCGTCGCCGTCCGCGCGATGCTCGTCTTCACCGTGCTCCTCGGCGTCGGCTACATGCTGCTGATCACCGGGATCGGTCAGCTCGCCCTCCCGTCCCAGGCGAACGGTTCGCTCGTGCGTTCCGCGGACGGCACCGTGGTCGGCTCCTCGCTGATCGCGCAGTCGTTCCAGGATGCCGACGGCCAGGCGCTGCCGCAGTACTTCCAGTCGCGTCCGTCCGCCGCCGGCTGGGACGCCGCCGCCTCGACCGGGTCGAACCTCGGCCCGGAGAACGCGGATCTCATCGCCTCGATCGAGGAGGGCCGCGCGGCGTTCGAGGAGCTGAACGGCGCGGGGGCGATCCCGGCCGACGCGGTCACCGCGTCGGGTTCGGGCCTGGACCCCGACATCTCCGTCGCGAACGCGGAACGCCAGGTCGCGCGGGTCGCCGAGGCCCGTGGCATCCCAGTCTCCGACGTCGAGGCTCTCGTCGCCGAGCACACGCTGCCGCGCGACCTCGGGTTCCTCGGCGACCCGCGCGTGAACGTCCTCGAGCTCAACCGCGCGCTGGACGCCCGATGACGCGCGAGAATCGCTGACATGCGCACGCTTCCCGCCCCCGCCGTCGCCCTCCCCGGGCGGCGGCGGTGCGGCGCGTTCGCGGCGGCGCTTGGCGCCGCACCCACGTCGAGTGTCCAAGACACGCCGTTGGCCGCCCGCAGCAACGGCGTGTCTTGGACACTCAAACCCCCGCAGCACCGGAGCGCCGCGTGAAGCGCGGGTACCTGCGCGTGCTGCTGGGGGCCGCGCCGGGCGTCGGCAAGACGTACGAGATGCTCGAGGAGGGGCGCCGTCTCCGCGACGAGGGCCGCGACGTCGTCATCGCGATCGTCGAGACGCACGGGCGCGCCGCCACCGCCGCACAGGCCGAGGGGCTCGAGGTCGTGCCGCGCCGCGCCCTTGCGCACCGGGGCGTCGACCTCGACGAGATGGACCTGGATGCCGTGCTCTCACGTCATCCCCAGATCGCGCTGGTCGACGAGCTCGCGCACACCAACGCGCCGGGCTCCTTGAACGAGAAGCGCTGGCAGGACGTCGAGGTCCTGCTCGACGCGGGCATCGACGTCATCACGACGGTCAACGTGCAGCACGTCGCCTCGCTCGGCGACGTCGTCGAGAAGATCACCGGCGTGGGGCAGCGCGAGACGGTTCCGGATGCCGTCGTCCGCGCGGCCGACCAGATCGAGGTCGTCGACCTTGCACCGCAGTCGCTGCGCGACCGACTGGCATCCGGTTTCGTGTACCCCGCCGAGCGGATCGACGCGGCCCTGTCGAACTACTTCCGGCTCGGCAACCTCACCGCGCTCCGCGAACTCGCGCTGCTGTGGCTCGCCGACGAGGTCGACTCGGCGCTGCAGCGCTACCGCGTGGAGCAGGGCATCGAGGGCTCGTGGCAGGCCCGAGAGCGGGTCGTCGTCGCGCTCACCGGCGGCGCGGAGGGCGAGACGCTGCTCCGGCGCGGTGCCCGCATCGCCGCGCGTTCGGCCGGCGGCGAGCTGCTCGCCGTGCACGTGTCGACGCAGGACGGTCTGCGCGCCGAGGAGCCCGGCGCCCTGGCGGTGCAGCGCGCGCTCGTCGAGTCGCTCGGCGGCACGTATCACCAGGTCGTGGGCGACGACGTCGCGGCCGCTCTCGTCGACTTCGCCCGCTCGGTGAACGCGTCGCAGCTTGTCATCGGCGTCAGCCGGCGCGGTCGACTGGGTGCGGCCCTGACCGGCCCGGGCATCGGCGCGACCGTCATCCGCCTCTCCGGCGACATCGACGTCCACATCGTCAACCACGCCCGCGCCGGCGGAAGGTTCGCGCTCCCCCGCCTCGCCGGCCCGGCGCTCAGCGCGAAACGGCGCGTCCTCGGATTCCTCACCGCCCTCGCGGGCGGACCCCTGCTCTCGTGGCTGCTCATCGCCACCGGCACCGAGGACTCCATCACGACCGATGTCCTCGCCTACCAGCTGCTGGTCGTGGTCGTCTCCCTCATCGGAGGCATCTGGCCCGCGGTCTTCGCGGCGGTCCTGTCCGGACTCACCCTCGACTTCCTCTTCATCGACCCGCTGTACACCGTCACCATCGCCGACCCGGACCACGCGCTGTCCCTCGTGCTGTACGTCATCATCGCGATGCTCGTGAGCGTCGTCGTCGACCAGGCCGCCCGTCGCGCCCGCGCCGCGCGCCGCGCCGCCGCGGAATCCGAGCTGCTCGCCACCGTCGCCGGCAGCGTCCTGCGCGGCGAGAGCGCGGTACCGGCGCTCGTCACCCGCGCCCGCGAGGCGTTCGGGCTCGCGGGAGTCCGGCTCGTGGCATCCACCGGGTCCGTCCTCGCGACCGACGGGGAGCCCGTGCGCGACGGCCGCGCCACCGAGATCCCCGTCGGCGACGGGCGCGCCCGCCTCGAGCTCCACGGCAGAGACCTGGATGCCACCGAACGGCGCCTCCTCGACGTCGTCGTCGCGCAGCTCGCGGCCGCGCTCGAACGCACCGACCTGGCCGAGACCGCCGCCGAGGCCGGAGTCCTCGCCGCGACGGATCAGGTGCGCAGCGCCCTGCTGTCGGCGGTGAGCCACGATCTGCGCCGGCCGCTCGCCGCCGCGGTCGCCGCGCTCGGCGGTTTGCGCGCCGCCGGCGACCACCTCTCCGCCGACGATCGCCGCGAGCTCCTGGAGACCGCGGACGAGAGCCTCGCGACGCTGTCGGTGCTCGTCACCGACCTGCTGGACGTCAGCCGCGTGCAGGCCGGAGTGCTCGCGGTGTCGCTGGCTCCGGTGGATGCGGCGGGTGTCGTGCTCGCGGCACTCGACGAGCTCGGCCTCGGCCCGGACGACGTCGAGCTCGCGCTCGACCCCGACTTGCCCACGCTCCGCGCCGACCCGGTGCTGCTGCAGCGCGTGCTCGTGAACGTGCTGAGCAACGCGGTGCGCTTCACCCCCCACGGGGGCCGGGCGCGGGTGGCGACGAGCAGGCTCGGCGGGGTCGCCGAGATCCGCGTGATCGACCACGGGCCGGGGGTCGCCCCCGAGCGCCGCACCGACATGTTCGCTCCGTTCCAGCGCCTCGGCGACACCGACAACACGGTCGGCCTCGGCCTGGGCCTGGCGCTCTCGCGCGGATTCGCCGAAGGAATGGGCGGCACCCTCACCCCCGAGGACACCCCGGGCGGCGGGCTCACGATGGTGATCGCGCTCCCGGTGGAGAACGTGCACGCCGTGGCATCCCTCCCCCGAACGGAGACCCGATGAAGGTCCTCATCGCCGACGACGATCCGCAGCTCGTGCGGGCGCTGCGGATCACGCTCGCCGCGCACGGATACGACGTCGTCGCCGCGGCCGACGGCGCCGCGGCGATCACGCTCGCCGCGCAAGCCCACCCCGACATCGTGCTTCTCGACCTCGGGATGCCGCACCTCGACGGCGTGCAGGTGATCCAGGCCCTGCGCGGGTGGACGACGGCGCCGATCATCGTCGTGTCGGGGCGCACCGGCTCCGCCGACAAGGTCGAGGCGCTGGACGTCGGCGCCGACGACTACGTCACCAAGCCGTTCCAGATCGACGAACTGCTCGCGCGTCTCCGCGTGCACGCGCGGCGGTCGGTTCCGGCATCCGGTGAGTCGATCGTGCGGTTCGGCGATGTCGAGGTCGACCTCGCCGCGAAGGCCGTCACCCGCGCCGGCGCCCGCGTGCACCTGACCCCGACGGAGTGGCGGATGCTGGAGTTCCTCGCCCGCAACCCCGGCTCGCTCGTGACGCGGCAGACGCTGCTGAAGGAGATCTGGGCCAGCGAGCAGGTCGCCGACAGCGGGTACCTGCGCCTGTACATGTCGCAGCTGCGGAAGAAGCTCGAGGCCGAGCCGTCCGCGCCCGCGCACCTGCTGACCGAGCAGGGCATGGGCTACCGCCTGGTGCTGTAGGTCGCACTCCCCCGGCGTCGGCACGAGGGGGGAGCGGCCCCGCGCCCCGGCGGTGGCGCCCCCAGGACCCAGCCCGCCCCCACCCGCCGCCGCGTAGCCTAGAAACGTGACACTCCCCTTCGACGTGGCCGCGGTGCGGGCCGAGTTCCCGATCCTCGGCACCGAGATCGACGGCCGGCCCCTCGTCTACCTCGACTCCGCCGCGACGAGCCAGAAACCCCGCCAGGTTCTGGATGCCGAGCGCGACTTCCTCGAGACCGCCAATGCCGCGGTGCACCGGGGCGCGCACTTCCTCGCCGCCGAGGCGACCGAGTTGTTCGAGGACGCCCGCGCCGCCGTGGCGGACTTCGTCGGCGGGACGCCCGAGCAGCTCGTCTGGACCTCCGGAGCCACCGCCGGCCTCAACCTCGTCGCCGGTTCGCTCGGCTACGCGGGGCGCTTGCGCGAGGGCGACGAGATCGTGGTCACCGAAGCCGAGCATCACGCGAACCTGATCCCGTGGCAGGAACTCGCCGCCCGCACGGGCGCGCGCCTCCGCCACATCCCGGTGCACGACGACGGCACGCTCGACATGGCCGCGGCGGAAGGCCTGATCGGCGAGCGCACCAAGGTCGTCGCGTTCCCGCACGTCTCGAACGTCCTCGGCATCGTGAACCCCGTCGCCGAGCTCGTCGCCCTCGCGCGCAGCGTCGGCGCGCTGACCGTGCTCGACGCGTGCCAGTCGGCGCCCCACCTGCGCCTGGACCTCCCGGCATCCGGGGTCGATCTGGCCGTGTTCTCGGGTCACAAGATCTTCGGCCCGTACGCGATCGGCGGACTGTGGGGCCGCGACGAGGTGCTCGACGCACTCCCGCCCTTCACCACCGGCGGCTCGATGATCACGACCGTCACACTGGAGAAGGCCGAGTTCCTCCCCCCACCGCAGCGTTTCGAGGCCGGCACGCAACCGGTGTCGCAGGCGATCGCCCTCGCGGCGGCGGTCCGCTGGTTCGGCGCACTCGACCGCGACGCCGCGCACGCGCACGAGGCCGCGCTCGAGCGACGCCTGCGCGAGGGACTGCGCTCGATCGACGGCATCCGTCTGCTCGGAGACACGGATGCCGCCGACCGCGTCGCCCTGCAGGCGTTCGATGTCGAGGGGGTCCACGCTCACGACGTGGGGCAGTTCCTCGACAGCCGCGGCGTCGCCGTGCGCGTCGGGCACCACTGTGCACAGCCGCTCCATCGCCGCTTCGGCCTGACCGCTTCCGTGCGCGCCAGCGCCGCGATCCACACGACCGAGGACGAGGTCGACACGTTCCTCGACGCAGTCTCCGGCGTCCGCGGCTTCTTCGGGGTGACCGCATGAGCGGGCTGGAATCCCTGTACCAGGAGCTGATCCTCGACCACGCGAAGAACCGCCGCGGCTTCGGCCTGGCCGACCCCGGCGCGCACAGCGCCACCGTGCATCAGCGGAACCCCGTCTGCGGCGACGAGATCACGCTGCGGGTCGACGTGGACGGCGGCCGCGTGGCATCCGTCAGCTGGGAGGGCGCGGGCTGCTCCATCTCGCAGGCGTCCGCGTCGATGCTCGTCGCCCTCCTCGACGAGGACGGCGGAGACGACGGGATGCCGACCGCCGACGCCGAGACTCTCATCGCCAAGTTCCGCGAGGCTCTGCGCTCGCGCGGCCAGATCCCCCTCGACGAGGAGACGTTCGGCGACGCCGCCGCGCTCTCCGGCGTCTCGAAGTACACCGCGCGGGTGAAGTGCGCGATGCTCGCCTGGGTCGCGCTCGAGGAGGGCCTGCGCCAGGCCTGACCCCGCCGACGCGCGGTGCGCAACCTCGGCGATGCCCGCAATCTCAGTGGCATCCACTGCCCATCCGCCTGATCCTGCGCGCATCGCTGAGCGAGCGCACGCGCGCGGCGCTATCCTGCGGGCAGGCGAGCGAAGGGATGGATGCCATGTCGGCGGGCGGAGCAGGATTCAGCGACGAAGAACGCGCGGCGATGACGCAGCGCGCCGAAGAACTGAAGGCCATGAAGGGTCTGAAGGGCGCGGCGAAGCTGGCGAAGGAGAACGAGGCCTGCCTCGAGGCGATCGAGAAGCTCGAGGGCACCGACCGGGCGATCGGCGAGCGCGTTCACGTCATCGTCATGGAGGAGGCTCCGCACCTCACACCGAAGACGTTCTACGGCTTCCCCGCGTACGCGAAGGACGGCAAGGTCGTGGTGTTCTACCAGCCGGCATCCAAGTTCAAGACCCGCTACGGGACCGTGAGCTTCGATGAGACGGCGCAGCTCGACGACGGGCCCATGTGGCCGGTGTCGTTCGCGGTCCTCGAGGTCACTCCCGAGGTCGAGCAGAAGATCCGCGAGCTCGTGCGGCGGGCGGCCCCGGCCGCCTGAGACGACGGATGCGACGCCCGCTGCCCTGACCCGCCCGCCGCGGGGAGAACGCTTCTCAACTCTCGACACGCATTGACTCGACCAGAGCGCCGGGTTTGGGTGGGGGTATCCCCCACGGCGCCGTGGCACCGATCACGTCCGCCCGGCGGGACGGGTCTGCGGATCCTGCCAGCACGACACACCAGGTCGGGCGACCGGCCGGAGAGGACGAAGATGTCTGGGAACAGAGCTGTTGCCTACAAAGAACCGGGGGTCGTCGAGGTCATCGAGACCGACTATCCGGAGTTCGAACTCAAAGACGGACCCGGGGTCAACCCCGCCAACGTCGGCCGCAAGGTCCCGCACGGGGCCATTCTGAGGACCGTCGCGACCAACATCTGCGGATCCGACCAGCACATGGTCCGCGGCCGCACCACCGCTCCGGCCGGCCTGGTCCTCGGACACGAGATCACCGGAGAGGTCGTCGAAGTCGGCCCCGATGTCGAGTTCGTCAAGGTCGGCGACATCGTCTCGGTGCCGTTCAACATCGCCTGCGGACGTTGTCGCAACTGCAAGGAGGGGAAGACCGGCATCTGCCTGAACGTCAATCCCGATCGACCGGGTAGCGCCTACGGGTACGTCGACATGGGCGGCTGGGTCGGCGGACAGGCCGAGTACGTGCTCGTGCCGTACGCGGACTGGAACCTGTTGGTCTTCCCCGACCGCGAACAGGCCCTGGAGAAGATCCTCGACCTGACGATGCTGTCCGACATCTTCCCCACCGGCTTCCACGGCGCGTACACCGCGGGCGTCCGGCCGGGATCGACGGTCTACATCGCGGGAGCCGGGCCCGTCGGCATCGCCGCAGCCGTGGGCGCGCAACTGCTGGGCGCCGCGGCGGTCCTGGTGGGCGATCTCAACCCCGAGCGTCTCGCGCAGGTGCGCTCGCTCGGGTTCGAGAGCGTCGATGTGTCCCAGGGCGATCCGCGCGACCAGATCGAGCAGATCCTGGGGACGCCCGAAGTGGATGCCGCCGTCGACGCGGTCGGCTTCGAGGCACGCGGCCACGGGTCGGACTCCGAGCGCGAGGCACCCGCGACGGTGCTGAACTCGCTGTTCGACGTGACCGCGGCGGGTGGCGCCGTCGGCATCCCGGGTCTGTACGTGACCGGCGACCCGGGCGGTGTCGACGAGGCCGCCAAGGTCGGCTCGCTGTCGCTGCGCCTGGGACTCGGCTGGGCCAAGTCGCTGTCGTTCACGACGGGACAGTGCCCCGTGATGAAGTACAACCGGCAGCTGATGATGGCGATCCTGCACGACAAGGTACAGATCGCCAAGGCCGTCAATGCCACGCCCATCGGCCTCGACGAGGCTCCGCAGGGCTACGCCGACTTCGACAGGGGCGCGCCTCGCAAGTACGTTCTCAACCCGAACGGCTACATCGCGGCATGAGCCTCGGAGGCGCGGGCCGGTGTTTCCCGGTCCGCGCCTCACCGGCGCGTGGCATCAGCGGACGAGCGTGCCCTCCATGCGGGCGTAGCTGGCCTCCATGCCGTCGATCATGCCCGTGGCGAGAACCATGTCGCGGGTCTCGGCGTCCGGATACTCGATGAGAAGCGTCAACAGCGTGACGCCGTCCTCCTCGTAGAGCGACAGGTCGTTCGTGGTGGACGGCAGATCGGTCCCGGTCATGCGCTCGGTCTGCACGATGCGGCGCGGCGCGTCGATGAGGAGCACCTCGCCGTCGAAGCCGAACGCCTCGCCCTCGGTTCCAGGTTCGGGCGCCCATGCGGTGCGGTAGGTCGCGCCGACGGTGTCACCGATCTCGCACTCGGTCATCTGCCAGCCGTCGGGCCCGAGCAGCCACTTCCGCATCAGGTCGGGGTCGGTGTGCGCGCGCCACACGAGGTCGAGCGGGCCGTCGATGAGGCGCGTGATGCGCACGTGCTGGTCGTCGAGCAGCTCCAGCTGCGTGCCCTTGCCCTGGGCGTACGAACGCAGGTCCTGCAGCACGGCATCGAGCTGGTTCATCGCGAGGCGCGACCCCTCGATGGCACCCATCGCGACGACCTGGTCGAGCGCCTCGGCCGAATCGAAGAAGGTCGTGTTCGTCAGGCGCGAGCCCTCGGGCGTCGAGTCGAAGGAGAACTCCATGCGCATGGACGGCATGCCGTCGATCGGTTCGCTGTTCTCGTCGGCGAACGCGTCGATGACCTCGAACCCGCGCGGCGGGTCGATCGAGACGAACTGCCAGGCCCCTCCGTAGCGCTCACCCTGCGGCGAGGTCATGTGGTACTTGGCCCACCCGCCGGGCGTGAAGTCGAACACGTCGAAGGTGGCGGGGTACCCGGGAGGGCCCCAGAACCGCTCGAGCTGGCGCGGATCGGTGAACACCGCCCACAGCCGCTCGGGCGGCACCGGGAAGTCGGCGACGAGCGTCATGGTGAGCGATTCGACATCGCTGTCGATGGAGATGACGGGCATGAGGGACTCCTTCGTCTTTCAGGTCTCGGTCGTGGGTGTGGTCGAGGAATGGATGCCGGATGCCATGGCATCCACGACTTCGTCTTCGGCGAGGAGCGCGTCGAGGCGGTCGATGCGTCCGCGCCAGAGGTCTTCGTACGAGCGGAGGAGGCGCTGCACCCGCGCGATGGCCTCGGGCTCGGCGTGCACGAGACGCTCCCTCCCCTCGGCGCGCTTGCGGACGAGTCCGGCCTCGACGAGCACGCCGATGTGCTTCGAGACCGCCGCGAACGACATCGCGTATCCCGCCGCGAGCGCCGACACCGACTGCTCGGCGACGAGCGTGCGCCGCACGATGTCACGCCGCGTCGCATCGGCGAGCGCGTGGAACACGCGGTCGATGTCGACGTCGGTGGGGGCGGAATGTTTAACCATTTGGTTTTACGTTAGCGCCAGGGCGCCCCGGGCGCAAGGAGAACGGTGTCGGGAACGCGTTCTCGTTGCAAGTGGTGCTGTTCGATGACTCGGCGGAAGGTCGGCGCGGTGTCGACATCGGTCCGGAGCGTCGGGACATCGGAATGGTGTTCCAGGACTATGCACTCTGGCTTCACATGGACGTATTCCGAAACGTCGCCTTCGGCTTGCAGGGGATAGGTCAATCGCGCGCGGAGATCGCGGCGGGGGTCGAGTCGGCGCTTCGGCGTGTGAGGCTGTGGGAGCACAGGGACAAGCGAATCTCACAACTGAGCGGTGGGCAGCAGCAGCGCGTCGCGCTCGCCCGTGCGCTGGCTCCCCGCCCGAGCGTGATGCTTTTCGATGAACCGCTCAGCAATCTCGACACGCGGCTCCGCGACGCAGACCTGCGCCCGGCGGGAGCCCGGAAAGTGTAACGCCAATGACGACCAGGATCGCTCAGATCATGTCCCAGAACATGACACCTGGTGCAGTCTCGCCGCGTTCCCGACAGCTCTCGTGATGCCGCTATCGCTGGCGGCCTCTCCTATCCGTCGGGAACGCGATCGGGTCAGCCCATCGCGGGACGCCTGGCCCATAAGTGCTCAAGAGGCTGGCGAAACTGCCTCATCATCATCGCGCGCGATACGCCGCGGGTGCGATCAGCGAGCGACCTCGCGTGCGAAAGCGCGGAGATCGGCGAGGAGGGCCTCGGGCTGCTCGAGCGCGGCGAAATGGCCGCCCTCGTCGGAATCGGTCCACCGCACGATCGTGTTCGCGGGCTCGCTGAACCGGCGGATTGAGATGTCTTCGGCGAAGGCGATCACGGCAGTCGGCACTCCGGAGTTCGCGAACGACTTGGGATCGGCGAAAAGCGAGCCGTACTCGGCGTATACATTGTTCGCCGCCGACGTGCCCGTCCGCGTGAACCAGTACAGGAGCACATCGGCGAGGTGTCGTTCGCGGTAGCGCGGGTCGTCGAAAACGTCCGGCGAATGCGTCCACTCGTGGATCTTGTCGAGCATCCAGGTCAGAAGCGCCGCCGGGGAATCATCGAGGCCGTACCCGACCGTCTGAGGTCGGGTCGCCTGAATGACGTTGTAGCCGTTCCCCTCTGACATGAAGCGGCCGATCGAGGCCAGTCGTGCCCTCTCCAGATCCGTGAGCGCCGCTGCGTCTTCGTCGCTCACCTCGCCCATCGGCATGAAACCGATCGTCGCTGCGTTCACGTGCACGCCGATCACGGATTCGGCGTCGACGCGGCCGACGTGAGGACCGATGATGGCGCCGTGATCGCCGCCCTGCACGAGGTAGCGGTCGTAGCCGAGCTCGGCCATGAGAGTGGCGTACGCGCGCGCCGTGCGATCGACGCCCCAGCCCGGTTCATCCGTCGGTCCCGAGAGTCCAACGCCGGGATGCGAGGGCGCGATCACGTGGAATGCCGGCTCGTCGCCTGACTCGGGTGCCGTCAGGCCGGGGAGCAGATCGAGGTATTCGACCGGCGTCCCCGGCCAGCCGTGAAGAGCGAGGAGCGGGATGGCGTCGGACCGGTCGGAGCGGGCGTGGATGAAATGGATGCGGGCGCCGTCGATGGTCGACACGAACTGCGGCGCCGCGTTGAACTCCTCCTGGAATGCGCTCCAGTCGAAGTCGCGGAGGGCAGCCGCCCACGCCTGAGCCGCGGCCACGGTGGGCCCTTTGGACCAGTCTTCACCGCCAGGCAGCTGCACGGGCCAGCGAGTGCGGTCGATCCGGTCCTGCAGGTCGCGAACATCTTCCGCAGAGATGTCGATCCGATAGTCCTCAATGCTGAGATTGGCCATGCGATCCTTTCGGAATGCTCCGTTCCATTAGCATCAAGCTATGGGCAGTCAGGTAAGCGACGCAAGACCGAGTTCCCGCGAGCGCCGGCCACACGCGGTGCAGGCCGACGCCCGCATCCTCGCCGCAATCCGCGAGCGGCTCATCACCGACCGGCACAGCTCGATGGCTCAGCTGGCGGATGCGGCCGGCGTCGGCATGTCGGCGATCTACAGTCGCTTCGGCAGCCGCGACCAGCTGCTCCGACGCTTGTCCGACGAGGGTGCATCAATGTGGGAGACGGCACTCGACCGCGCTCACGAATCGCTCGACGACGGCGACGACGCCTGGTCCGTGCTTGAAACGTTCGTCCGGACAGCAAGCGCCGCCGACGTCCTCGCCCTCGGCTCGCTGGACTCGACGCCAGAAGACGGCCAGCAGCGCATGGCCGAGCTCAACCGGCGGGGCGACGAGCTCGTGGGACGGTTGCACGCGCGCGGTGTACTGCGCGAGGGCGTGACCTCGGGCGACATCGGCAAGATCCTCGAGGCCGCCGGATCGGTCCGCGGTGACGGCCCCCGACGCACCCGAACAGTGAAGACACGGGTGCTGAACATTGCAATCGATGGGCTACGCGCCGACTTCGCTCCACTCGTCGGAGATGCGCCGGGTCCCCGCGACTTCGCCCCCCACTGACCTCCTCGGACCGCGTTCCCGACGCCTGCGTTTTCAGATCGACCGAGCGCGACGACTCTTGGGTTTGCCAGCTGGCGGATGCGCCACTGCCCGTGAAGGAGTGAGCGATTGTGGCGGTCCTGACTGGCTAGGAAAGTGTCACGACAAAGTCGCCTCGAATCAGCCGGACCAGGCCTCTGAGCGTGACACTTGGTGTCATCCCACCGAGTTCCCGACAAACGGGGATCCGTGTGCCTCTGGGAAACGGCATCGGGCGATCCCGCGCTGGCTCGGGCCGCGCGCAACGTCAGCGATCTGCACAACTTCAGCCCACAGGCCCCGGATGCCGCTGAGGTTGCGCGAATCGCTGAAGTTATGCGCGCGCGCCCGACCCGCGTTGTTGCACCCCGCCCAATATCCATTCACGCGCATCTATCCCCTCCGGCGGGCGTAGGCTCGAAGGACAGGTCGGACCGCCCGAGAAGATCTCCCGGCGCCGCGCCCGGCCGGGAAGAGGCCACCCATGGCTCAGTACGACGTAGCGAACCGCTCGGCGATCGTGACGGGAGCGGGCAGCGGAATCGGACGCTCGACCGCTCTGCTCCTGGCCCAGAACGGCGCCGCCGTTGTCGTGAACGACCTCAACGCCGACAATGCGCACAAGGTCGTCGAGGAGATCCGCGCGGCCGGCGGCACGGCGGAGGCGTCGGTCGGCGACGCCACCGACAGCGCCTGGATCGCGTCGTCGGTCGAACTCGCCAACTCGCTCGCGCCGCTGCGCATCGGCGTGAACAACGCCGGTATCGGCGGCGACGCGGCCCCCACCGCGGAGTACGCCGACGAGGCCTGGGACAAGGTCATCGCGATCAACCTCAACGCGGTGTTCCGCAACATGAAGGCCCAGATCCCCTCGATCCTCGCCAACGGCGGCGGCTCGGTCGTCAACATCGCGTCGATCCTCGGCAGCGTCGGCTTCGCGACGTCGCCCGCGTACGTCGCCGCGAAGCACGCGGTCGTCGGCATGACCAAGACCGCCGCGCTGGAGTACTCGGCGCACGGCGTCCGCGTGAACTCCGTCGGCCCCGGCTTCATCGATACGCCGCTGCTGGACGCCGTCGGCGACGACGTCAAGGAGTTCCTGGTGGGCAAGCACCCGATCGGCCGCCTCGGCAAGCCCGACGAGGTCGCGCACCTCATCGCGTTCCTCGCCAGCGACGCCGCGAGCTTCGTCACCGGCAGCTACCACCTGGTCGACGGCGGCTACACCGCCCTCTGATTCCGGATGCCGCGCGGCCCGGCCCTCTCGAGGGTTCAGGGCCGCGCGAGCTCCTCGAACTCCCCCTCGGGCAACACGACCCACCCCTCCCGTCGCGCCACCTCGAGGTCTTCGGCCCCGGGCCGGACGAACCGCCCCGTCGCCGCAGCCCGCGTCGCGAGCGCAGCGATCACCGCGTCGAACGCGTCGGCGGATGCCACGGCGAGCGCCGCGAACGGACCGACGTCGAACCACGGCGCCCGCTGCTGCAGCGCGGTGAGCAGAGTCGCGCGGCGGGTGGCATCCACTCGGTACTTGGTGGTGTCGAAGCCCCAGATCCGCAGCGCGCCGCCGGGGTACACCTCGAAGAGTCGCCCCTCCCCCGCCCGATCGACCGGGAAGCCCGCGGCCGACAGCCGTCGAAGGAGCCCCGCGCCGCGGAGGGCGGTCACACCGAGCCGGTCGGTCGAGACGCTCAGCGGCCAGCGGCCGATGCGGGCGCGGACCGCGACGTCGGTGCGGCGGTAGGCGAGCCCGCGACGCCAGTCAGCCCCGCCGTCGACGGCGCCGAGCCGCGGCTCGACCCCGCCGTGATGCGCCTGGACGAAGTCGACGAACGCGTCGGGCCACCCCAACGGACAGTCGAGTCCCAGCCACGCGTCGCCATCGGTGGAGGCCACGATCGCGGCGTCGTCCACACCGAGGTCGAGTCGCGCGAGCCGCGCGCCACCGTTCGACCAGACGACCTCGGCGAGCGCGGTTCCGGGCACGCCCGCGGCGAGGTCGACGCCGATCGTTCTCATCCCCGCAGGCTACGCGGGGCCACCGACGTCATGGCTCCCGCACCGCGAACCTGCGAGGATCGACCCATGCCCGCCGACGACGAACTCCCCGACTCCCTCGAGCCGGGGCTGCACGTGCCGCCGCGGGACGAACCCCCCGCACCGCCGACCCCGCGCGGCGACCTCCGGGTGGCATCCATCATCGCGATCGTCACCGGCACGATCGTGGTGGCCTGGCACATCTTCCTGGTGTCGGTCAGCGCGATCGCCGAACTCGATCAGCTCCTGTGGTTCCAGATCGGCATCTGGGTGCTCGCGCTGGTGTCGTTCGTCACCGGCCTCCTGAGCCTCAACGCGCGCATGGCACGCGAACTGGCCGCCGCCGGGTTCATCGCGGGGGTCGCGGCGTTCCTGCTCTCGATCTCGATCGGCCTCTTCAGCGGCGCGAACTTCCTGGACTGAGGGCCGTCTCCGCCGCCCTCCCCGGACTCGAGTGTCCAAGACACGCGGACGGTGTCGCTCGGCATCCGCGTGTCTTGGACACTGAACCCCGGGGCGGGGCGGAACGCGGCGCGGGCCCAACGCGGCGCGGGCGGAACGCGGCGGGGCGGAACGCGGCGCGGGCGGAACGCGGCG
This sequence comes from Microbacterium enclense, assembly GCF_004022425.1. Classification (GTDB taxonomy): domain Bacteria; phylum Actinomycetota; class Actinomycetes; order Actinomycetales; family Microbacteriaceae; genus Microbacterium; species Microbacterium enclense_A. The sequence goes on from NZ_RBZY01000011.1 coordinate 53,840, forward strand.
CGGCCGGAACGCGGCGCGGCCAAGCGCGGCGGAATGCGCGGCCGCTCGCGGCGGTTGGCCTCCGCATGACCGACGCCCTGGAGCGCGCCCTCGCCTCCCTCGACGTACGCACCGGCTCGACGCGGCGCGTCACTCTCGCCGCCGGGGGCGACATCGTCCTGCCGACGGACTCGGCCACCCTCCTCTACCTGCTGTCGGGCGAGATCACGGGCGACATCGGCCTCCGCGCGGGCTGCGAGGTCGACGCGCCGACGGGCGACGGACGCCACGTCCGCGGCCGCCGCACGCTCCTCGCGGGCGATGCGGCGGTGTCCCTCGGATGCCGTCCGCTCGTGCTGTCGTCGCAGTCCGGCGCCGAAGTCATCGTCGTCAGCGCCGAGATCACGCCCTCCGACGTCGTGGCGACCCTGCCGGGTATCGTCCTCGTCACCGGATTCGCGCGCCTCGAACCCGCCGCCGCCGCACTGGCCGACAACCTCGGTCCGCACCCCGATGGGCTGTCGTGCGATCGCCCCGGCGACACGGTCGTGTGCCGGTTGATGATCCGCTCGGTGCTGCTGTCGGCGGTGCGGGCGTGGGCGTCGACGGGGGCGTGGCCCGCGCCCATCGCCGATCCGTTCCTCGCGCGCGTCGCCGCAGCGGTCGAGGCGGAGCCGGGCCGCGACTGGTCGATCGACCACCTGGCATCCCTCGCCGCGATGTCGCGCAGCGTGTTCGCCGAACGCTTCCGCGACGCGTTGGGACGCTCCCCCGCCGGATACGTCACCGAGGTGCGCATCCGCGAGGCGAAAAGACTCCTGGATGCCGAGATGCCGGTGTCCGAGATCTCGCGGTCCCTCGGCTACGCCAGCGACGAGGGCTTCCGCCGCGCGTTCCGCCGGCATACCGGGGTCGCGCCGTCGTCGTGGCGCGCCCGGGCCGTGACGGCGTAAGCGCCGCCCGCCCCCTGTTCGGTGTTCAGGACACGCGGACCGGGAGCAGCCGGATCCGCGTGTCGTGGACACTCAGCCCCGGGGAGGCCCCGGGGCCGGACGTGTCACCGTGTCTGAGCAACGCTCCGCCGCCGCAGCGATACGCCGAAGAGCGCGGCGCCGATGACGAGGAGCAGGATGCCGATGGCATCCGCCGCCTCGACTCCGGCCGTGTCGACGAGGAGTCCACCGACGGCCGCGGCGATCGCGATCGCGAGCTGGAAGCCCGTGACCACGAGGCTTCCGCCGGCCTCGAGGCGATCGGGCATGCGCTTGCCGACCCACGTGTTCACGATGATCAACCACGACGAGAAGAAGAAGCCCCAGATCACGATGGCGACGGCGACGGCCGCGAACGCCCCGGGGAGCAACAGGACCACCGCGATCGCCGCGGCGATCACCACCGGGCCCGCGACCGCGAGCCGCCCGAAGGCCCGGTCGACGACGATGCCGATGACGATGTTGCCGACGACCCCGCCCACGCCGAATGCGGCGAGGAGCAGCACGACGGTTCCGGGCTCGATGTCCGGCAGGCGTTCGAGCGACAGGCGCACGTAGGTGTAGGCGAGGAAGTGGCCGAGCACCACGAGCACGTGGCCGACCATCCCCACGAGAGTGCCGGGCCGCATCAGCGTGTCACCGAGGATCCGCAGGCTCAACACCGTGACCGCCGGCACGGGAGGCAGCGTGATGCGCACCGCGAGACCGACGACCGCGGTCGTGAGACCCACGATGAGGAACGTGACCCGCCAGTCGAGCACCTCGCTCAGGGCGACGCCGATCGGCACCCCCGCAACCGTCGCGAGCGATACTCCCGCCGAGGTGAACATGACCGCGCGACCGATGCGTCCGGGGGCCGCGAGCGCCCCCGCCGCGAGGATCGACATCGACCAGAACGTGCTGATCGCCGCGCCGAGAAGGAACCGGGCCACGAGGATCGCGCCGAGGCTCGGCGCGATCGCGACGACGATGCTCGAGACCGCGGCCGCCACCGCCGCCGCGCTCAGCAGCAGACGACGGTCGAGGCGAGGCACCAGGATGCCGATCGTCGGGGCCACGAGGAGCCCGGCGATCGCGGTGACGGTGACCGTCTGGCCCGCCTGGCCGGGGCTGATGCCGAGGCTCGTCGCCATCTCGGTCAGCACGCCGTTCGGCAGGAACTCGGCGGTGACGAGCAGGAAGCTCATCAGCATCAGGACGATGAGGCCGCCGTACCTCATGGTCGACGGCGCGGTCACGGGAACCGGGGCGGTAGTGGTCATGCTCCGATGCTCGCGGTCGGCGGCCGGCTGCGCCCGACCGATCGTCCGCGGCATCCCACCGATCGTCCGGGGGTCGTGGCGCGGTGCCAGCGGGCTGCTCTGGGCGCGCGGCGCATCCGCGGCTGCTCGAGCAGGTTCAGTGTCCAAGACACGCGGACGGGATGCCGTGGCATCCGCGTGTCTTGGACACCGAACGCCGGGGCGCCGGGGTGGGGGCCGGGTCATGTAGGACGCGAAGCAGTTCAGTGTCCAAGACACGCCGCAGGGCGCGGCGGGAATGCGGCGTGTTCTGGACACTAAACCCCGCGCTCCGACGACGACGTCGGCAGTCGTGCCCGCGAAGCCCTCGCCGGTTCCGACCGGCCGCTCGCGACGAGCCCGCTGGCGATGCTCGAGGCGCTCGTCGGCCCGATGCGAGAGGGGGACGCGTTGTCACAGGCGGAGATGTGGAGCGCCCTCGACCAGTTCGAACTCCTGCCCATCGACGATGACGACTATCTCCACGCCGCAAGGCTCCGGGCGCGGCACCGCGGGCTGCAGACGGCGGACGCGCTGCACCTCGCCGTCGCCTGGCGCGCAGGGTGCACGGCGTTCTGGACCAACGATGCGCGCCTCGCGGCCGCCTCGGGCGGGCTGGCAGTGGACGTGATCGGCGGGGGATGACACCGCCCGGCGCTCAGCCCGCGTGCCACCCCTTCGCCAGTTCGACCACTGCGGCGACCGCGGCCTCGGTGTCGGCGGGCGTCCCGCCGGCCCGGCCCGCGGCAAGACCCGCGACGAAAGCGCTGAGCGGAGCGGCGGGGCGCGCCACACCGTTCGCGACGTCGCGCGCCAGGTCGAGGATCAGCGCGATCGGCACATCGCTTTCGGCCAGACCGAACCGCTCGGCCAGGGCCGCGCTCCACTCGTTCAGCGCCTCTGGCGGCAGGGTGCGGGATTCGGTCACGGCTTCTCCTCCGGTTCGCTCGCGACCGAGCCCCCGGCCGCGGTCAGATCGTCCCACGTGTCGATGTCGCGCGACAGCGCCGCGGGCGCGTCGACCAGCTCGATGCGGAGACTCCCGAGCAGCGTCCGCATCGCGGCATCCCGTCCTCCGTCGGGAATCGTGGATGCCACGCGCCGCAGCGCCGCCGTGCGGTACCGGCCGGTGAGCCATTGGCGTCGGCCACCGTCGGCGAGGCACGCGCCGTCGGCGTCGGCGGGGAGCGGCGACAGCGCGCCGACCGCGGCGGCCGGGTCGACGAGGTCGCACGCGAGCACCAGCACCTCGTCGGCCTCGACCGCGGCGAGCGCGGCGAGGGTCGCGGCGACGGGTCCGCCGAACGGCGGGTCCTCCCGAACCCACCTGACGTCGAGTCCCGGTTCGAGGACGGGGGCGGCGACGACGATCCGCTCCGCACCCGCGCCCCGGGCGGCCGCCACGGCGCGGGCGAGGAGCGTTTCACCGTCGAGGCGGAACAGGGGTTTCGCGGCCCCGCCGACGCGCGCGCCGCGGCCCCCCGCGAGCAGGATCGCGTCGAGGCTCACGCGAGCCTCACGTCGACGAGGTCGCCGGGCTCGAGGTCGCGCTCGCCCGGCGGGATCACGGCGTACCCGTCCGCGTCGCCGAGGCCGCGGGTCGAGCCGCGGGTTCCGGGCGCGGGAGGGACGGCGAGCCAGGCGGCCGGGTCTGCCCTGTCGATCCGCACCGGGACGTACTGCAGGCGGTCGACGCGCACCCGCCATCGCTCGGCGAGCGGCAGGCGGATGACCGAGCGATCGTCACCGGAATCGCCCTCCAGGGCGCGCAGCCCGGGGCGGACGAACGCCTCGAACGACACCGCCGCGCTGACGGGATTGCCGGGCAGCCCGAACACGAGCGTGCCCGCCGGAGTGCGCCCGAACCCCTGCGGGCGAGCGGGCTGCATCGCGACCTGCACGAACGACAGCAGGTCGCCCAGGCTGTTCTTCACGACCTCGTACGCGCCCGCGCTCACGCCGCCCGAGAACACCACGACGTCCGCCCCGAGCCGTTCGGCCTCCGCGACCATCGCGCGCGGCCCGTCGCCGTCGTCCCCCACGCTCGCGCGCAACACGACCTCCGCCCCCGCCTCCTCGGCGAGACCGGCGAGCAGGAAGCTGTTCGACTCGGGGATCCGCCCGTGGTCCAGCGGCATCCCGGGTGCGACGAGCTCGGACCCGGTCGAGATCACGGCAACTCTCGGTGCCCGCGCGACCGCGACGAACGGAACCCCGGATGCCGCGATCGCGGCGATCCGTGCGGCAGTCAGCCGCACCCCGGCGGGGACGACGACGGCACCCGCGCGCGTGTCGGAACCGCGGCGGCGGATATGGGCCCCGGGACCGCGCGGGGCGACGAGCACCTCGGTCTCCGACAGCGAACCTTCGAGCCCGTGGCGGGTGTCCTCGAAGGGCACGATCACGGTGGCATCCGTCGGCACGGGCGCCCCGGTCATGATCCGGGCCGCCTCGCCGGGGCGCAGCGCCGGATTCCGCGACGTTCCCGCCGGCAGATCTGCCACGACCCGCAGCCTGGCGGGCACCGCGGACACATCGTCGAGCCGCACCGCGAAGCCGTCCATGGCCGAGTTGTCGAACCCGGGCACGTCGACGGCGGCGCGCACGGGATGCCGCAGCACCCGGCCCCGCGCGTGCTCGAGGGTCTGCTCCTCCGGCGGGAGGGGTACCGCGGCCGCGAGGATCGTGGCGAGGTGCGCGGACACCGCGATCACGGACGGGGGCATGCCCTCAGCGTAGGCGTCGGGTCCTGGCATCCGGTCCGGCCCGTGAGGAGCGGAGGGGCACCGGACCTCGTGCAAGACTCCCCGGCCCACCCGCCGCCGGAGTACCGTGTGCGGCATGAGCGACCTGACCTACACCGAGATCGGGGCGACGGCGGGGCTGCTGCCGCCCGGGTACCATCACGTGCGCGCAGACCGCGTGATCGGTCGGGGTCGCGTCGCGTACGAGGAGGCTGCGGACGCCCTGCTGTGCGGAGCCGTCCAACGACGCGCGGGCGCCACCGTACGGATGTCGGAGACCCCGCTGCACGTCGGAACCCGGATCGACATGCGGCTCGGGCCGTTCGGCATCCCGTGCCTGGTGGTGTGGGCCGAGCGCGACGACGACCATGCGGGGTTCGCCTACGGCTCGCTGCCCGGGCACCCCGAGTGCGGCGAGGAGCGCTTCGAGCTGACCCTCGCGCCGACGGGCGAGGTGACCTTCAGGATCACGGCGTTCTCGCGTCCGGGCCGCTGGTTCACGCGGCTCGCGTGGCCGCTGAACCGTCTCGTGCAGCGCCGGATGACCCAGCGCTACCTGTGCACGCTGGATTCGCCGACGCGCTGACGCTCCGCACACCGGCCGCACGCCGGGCGGCGCGGACACAACGAAGGAAATCCGACCCATTCGGGCCGCCGAGAGCTGCTCCCGACACGGATCTCCTTCGTTGTACCGGAACCGGATGCCACGGGCCGCAGTCCCCGCACAACTCCGGCGCGACCTGCACCTGCGCAGGCAGGCCGCCGGTGGAGCGCGGATGTGCAGGAGTTGTGCGCCCGGATGCCACGACCCGCCGCCAGAGGGGAGGAGCTGGAAGCCCCTCCCGCCCGGCGTCACTCGTCGTCCGCGTCGCCCTTCCGGCGCGGCCGGACGAGCAGCACCACGACGACGCCGACCACGATGATCGCGAGGCCGCCGACCGACAGGCCGATCACGAGCCCGGAGGGTGCGGGAGCGGGGGCTGTGGCATCCGTCGAGTCCTGCTGCGCGGCGACGCTCGCACACGGCGACGTCTCGGACCCTTCCGACACCGGCTGACCCGCGTCGGGGGCGTAGGTGAACGCGTACGTCCCCGAGACGGGGTGACCGTCGGACGACACCGCCCGCCAGGTCACCTGGTATTCGCCCGCGGCTCCGAGCTCGACCGGCGTGGTGAGCACCGGGCCGGCGAGCGCCGTGCAGTCGGTCTCGTAGTGCCGGGCGTCGGGCCCCACCACGATGACCTCGTTGCCACCGTCGGCGCCGAGGAGGTTGGCGCTGAACGTCAGCTCCACATCGGATGCCGTCGACACCGTCGCATCGGCGGCGGGAGTCGCCGACACCAGGCTGTCGTGCGCCGATGCGGCCTGGGCTCCGCCGAACGCGGCGCCCACGGCGGCCGCGGCGACGATGAGGCTGAGGACGCCGACTCGACGCCGCGGCGCCGTGAGCGCGCGCACGGTCAGGCCTTCTTCGGGCGACGCGCGAACGCGAGCGCGCCCAGCACCGCGCCGCCGATGCCGATCACCAGTGCCGCGATGCTGAGACCCAGCGCCGCGCCGGCCGAGCCGTCCGATGCGGACGCCGACGCCTCCGACATCGTGTGATCGTCGTCGGGCGCGGCGGTCGCGGCGCCGTGCGAGGCGCCGTGACCCGAGGCCGGCGGAGCGTCGTTGATGTAGAGCACGGGAGCGGGCTCGAGCGTGTCGTCGGCGGCGACCTCGTCGGGGGTCGCTGCCCAGTTCACGACCTCACCGTCGGAGTACGTCTGGGCTGCCGGAAGCACGACGTGTCCGGTGTCGGGCACGGGCCCGAGGACGGCCGAGAAGACCTGGAACTGGTCCTGACCGATGCCCACGCCGGGGTCGGCCTGCCAGACGATCTTGAGCGGTCCCTCGCTGATGGTGTTGCCGTCGACCTCGACGGGCGCGGGGAGCGCGCCCTTCTCGACGGTCGCGGTCCAGCCGGGCACGGGCTGCACGAGGACGGCCGTGAACGGCGTGTCGGTCGGCAGCGTCACTTCGAGCTTGACCGTCGAGGCCGTCTCCGACTCGGTCGGGACACGGAAGTTGACCGTGGCGTAGCTGCCCGCGGTGGCGGTGTTGGGGTTGACGGTGACGTGTGCGGATGCCGCGAGGGGTACGCCCAGTGCGAGGGCGAGACCGGCGGCCGCGCCCACGAGGGCGCGCGAAAGGGTACGGGACATGAATGCTGCTTTCTGAATGTGCGCAGGCGTGATCGCACGCCGAAGCGCGAAGGGTGAGGAGGTGAGGGTTCTACGCCGCGAGCGGCGGACCCCGATGCCTCATCACCGACAGCACGGTCATTCCGACCGTGAGCAGCGGCGGCTCCGGACGCACCCGGGGCGCCACGCGAGGGCGCGGCACCGAGGGGGGTACGAGGGCGCGGAACGTGTCGGACAGCAACGCGGCGACGGCGCGCAGCGCCCGCTCGCCCGATCCGAGCGCGACGACGGTGACGACGGCGGCGAGCGCGTGCGCGCCCCACATCCAGGGCGACTCGGTGCCCGTGTGAGCGTGCGTCGCGCCAGAGGCGGCGATGGCCACGGCACCGCCGTGGTGCCCCGAGGCGGTGATCCCGCCGCTCAGGTCGAGCGCGAGCAGCGAGTGGAACAGGAGCTGGCTGCTCGTGATCGCGGCCGTCAACCGCCACCATGACACCGTGCGCCCGACCAGGGCGATGCACAGCGGCGACGCGAGGCTGAGGGCGAGCACGACGTTGAGGACCGCGGGCAGCTCACCGGCGGCGACGGAGTGCGACAGGGTCGCCACGAACGTCGCGAGCACGGCAGCGGAGACCCCGCGTACCGCGCGCCGCGCGCGCCCCGCCCTCGCCGACATGCCGGTCCTTCCGTATCCGTTCCTTGTCATTCCACCACACGGGTCGGACACCGCGGGGCGGGTCGGGCCGCTGCCTGACCCGCCCCGCCCCCGCACCCCGGGCGTACGCTCGACCCATGTCCCCCTCCCCCGAGCGATCGGTTCTGACATGGGCCGCCTGACCGCTTCGCGTCGCGTCACCCGCATCACGCTCGACGGCGTCAACCGACAGCGACCGGATGCCGTCGCCGTCGAGGAGCCGCTCGAGATCCGGGTCGCCGGGTCGCCGCTGTCCGTGACGATGCGCACTCCCGGGCACGACGTCGAGCTCGCGGCCGGATTCCTCGTGTCGGAGGGCGTGATCCACCGGGGCGACCAGTTCGCGCGCGCCATCCACTGCGGCGGACCCGGCACCGGCGGTGCGGACGGCAACACCTACAACGTCCTCGACCTCACGCTCGCGCCCGGCGTGACTCTCCCCTCGTCCGACATCGCGCGCAGCTTCTACACCACGAGTTCGTGCGGCGTGTGCGGCACGGCATCCATCGAGGCCGTCGAGAAGGTGTCGTCGTACGACGTATCGGGGGATGGCATCCGGGTCGAGGCCGTCGATCTCGCGGGGTTCCCCGACCGGCTGCGCGAGGGCCAGAAGGTGTTCGAGAAGACCGGCGGACTCCACGCGGCGGCGCTCTTCGACGTCGCGACTGGCGAAATGCTCGTCGTGCGCGAAGACGTCGGTCGCCACAACGCGGTCGACAAGGTCGTCGGGTGGGCGTTGCTCGACGACCGGCTGCCGCTGCGCGGGACCGTGCTCCAGGTCTCGGGTCGCGTGAGCTTCGAGCTCGTGCAGAAGGCCGTGATGGCCGGCATCCCGGTCCTGTCCGCCGTCTCGGCCCCGTCGTCGCTGGCGATCGAACTGGCCGAGCGCGCGGGACTCACCGTCGCCGGATTCGTCCGCGGCGGCAGCATGAATGTCTACACACGGCCGGATCGCATCGTCGTTCCCTCCACAACCCCGGCTCTCGCCGAGACGTCCGGCGTACGCTGACCGAAGGCGCGGGGGATGGATGCCACCCTCCCGCCGCCGAAACCATCGGAGGGTGAATATGGGTGACGCGTTCGGGCTGATGAAGGACGCACCGCGCCAGGGGGGCCTCGGCCCCGCGGTGATGGGCGACTGGGTGAGCACCGGCGAGTACGAGCACCCCGCCGCCGGGTGGGGCGCCGCGCTCACGGTCGGGAAGGTCCTGCTCGAGCAGCGCCAGCCGATCGCCGGTACCAAGGCGATGTTCACGATGAACCATCCGAAGAGCGGTTTCGACTGCCCCGGTTGCGCGTGGCCCGACGACAAGGGCGTCGCCCTCGACATCTGCGAGAACGGCATCAAGCACGTCACGTGGGAGATGACCCACAAGCGCGTCGGCAAGGAGTTCTTCGCGGAGAACTCAGTGACCGAGCTGTCGCAGTGGACCGACTTCGCCCTCGAGGACGCCGGCCGCCTCGTCGGTCCGATGGCGTACGACGCCGCGACCGACCACTACGTGCCCATCTCGTGGAACGACGCGTTCCGCCTGATCGCCCAGCATCTGCAGGGTCTCGACAGCCCCGACCAGGCCGCCTTCTACACCTCGGGGCGTCTGAGCAACGAAGCGTCGTTCCTGTACCAGCTGTTCGCGCGCGAACTCGGCACGAACAACCTCCCCGACTGCTCGAACATGTGCCACGAGGGCTCGGGCCGGGGGCTCACGGCATCCCTCGCCACGGGCAAGGGCACCGCCGACCTCGAGGACTGGCAGAACTGCGACGCGCTGTTCGTGCTCGGTGTCAACGCGGCCTCGAACGCGCCGCGCATGCTCACGAGCCTCGCCGAGGCGGTCGAACGCGGAGCCCAGGTCGTGCACGTGAACCCGCTGCGCGAGGTCGCGGCCACCCGCACGATCGTGCCGCACGAGATCGTCGACATGGCGACGTTCAACGACCACCCCACGAGCACGCTGAACCTGCAGGTGCGCCCCGGGGGTGACCTCGCCCTCATCCGCGGCATGGCCAAGGTCGTGTTCGAGGTCGCCGAGCGCGATCCCTCGGTGCTCGACCGGGCGTTCATCGAGGGCTACACCCACGACTACGAGGCGTACCGCGCGCTCGTCGAGGCCACACCGTGGGAGGCGCTCGTCACACAGGCGGGCCTGACGGAAACCGAGATCCGCGCCGCCGCCGAGATCTACCTCGCGTCCGAGCGCACGGTCATCAGCTGGTGCCTCGGCGTCAGCCAGCACGAGCACGGCGTCGACACGGTCCGCGAGATCGTGAACCTCCTGCTCCTGCGCGGCAACGTCGGGCGCCTCGGCACCGGGCCGTCGCCCGTGCGCGGCCACAGCAACGTCCAGGGCAACCGCACGTGCGGCATCAACCACAAGCCGACGGAGGAGTGGCTGGCGAAGCTCGACGAGGTGTGCGGCATCCGATCGCCCCGCGATCCCGGGCTCGACACCGTGCACACGGTCGCGGCCCTGCACCGTGGAGACCTCAAGGTGTTCGTCGGCATGGGCGGCAACTTCGTGCGGGCTGCTCCCGACACGAAGCTCACGGCCGAGGGCATGAGCCGCTGCGACCTCACCGTGCACGTCAGCACCAAGCTCAACCGCAGCCACCTCACGCACGGCAAAGCCGCGCTCATCCTGCCCTGCCTCGGGCGCACCGAGCGCGACGAGCAGGAGTCGGGTCCGCAGTCGATCTCGACCGAGGATGCCATGAGCTCCGTCATGCTCTCGCTCGGGTCGCGCAAGCCCGCGTCACCGCACCTGCTCAGCGAGCCGGCGATCATCGCGCGCCTCGCCCGCGCGGCCATGCCCGCCTCGAAGACGCCGTGGGAGTGGTACGTCGGCGACTACGACCGCATCCGCGACACGATGGCGAAGGTGCTGCCCGGGTTCGAGGGCTTCAACGACCTCGTCCGCCAGCACTGGGGCTTCCGCATCCCGCAGCCCGCGCGCGAGCGCGACTTCCGCACACCTTCGGGCAAGGCGGAGTTCTCGACCGCCGAGCTTCCCGACGTCATCCCCGCCGACTCCGACGTGCTGGTGCTGCAGACCATGCGCTCGCACGACCAGTGGAACACCACGATCTACTCGGCCGACGACCGCTACCGCGGCGTCCGCAACATCCGCGAGCTCATCTTCATGAACCGCAAGGACATGCGCGACCGCGGCATCGCCGAGGGCGACCTCGTCGACATCGTGGCCACCTCGCGCGACGGCTCGGTGCGCAGCATCACGGCGTTCCGCGCGCTGGAGTACGACACCCCGCGCGGCAGCGCCGCCGGATACTTCCCCGAGATGAACGTGCTCCTCGGCCCCGACGACTACAGCCGCCAGAGCGACCAGCCGCTGATGAAGAGCCTGCGCGTGCGGGTGGCGAAGACCGCCTAGGCGAGTTGTGCAAGACCCGATCGGTTCGGCGCCGGATGGGAAGTGTATTCCGGTCGACCGATGCGTCCCGCTCGGTCATTCCACCTCGCTATCCAACCCTCGCGACCTTGCTTGCGACGTACGCGGGCGAAGCGGTCCGCACGACCGCGAACAAGCCTGCAGCGACGGCTACGAGGAGGAAGCCGGCTCCTGCCGCGATCCAGAGGGGCTGCTGAGGAGTGGGGTCGAGAAGTGCGGCGGTGATGAGCGGCAGAGGGGACAGCACCCACACGGATACCGCCAGAGAGATTGACGCAAAGCGCTGGCGGGCGTGAGCATTCTTGACGTGTTCCACCCACTGGACTGCCGCAGGATCAGCACCCAGACGATGTCGGCGGACAGCTGAGTAAGGGGCCATGTGGCTGGACGCCCGCACGAGGCAAAGCCCCGCACCTGCACAGATCAAGAGGAACAGCCCGACGCCGACGGCGACGGCGACCTCGACGCTCACGGGAATCACCCCCACGTCAGCGACGGCAATCAACAACACGACGGGAACGGGCGAAGCCGTGAACATGCCTACGGCAAGGGCGATTCTCCGCCAAGCGACGCTCGCCGCGCGAGAGAAGCCCTCAACCTCAGCGAGGTCGAGCGCCGACAAGGATCTCCCGTAGTCACCGTCGGGCACCGTCACGAAGAGTTCCCGAACCGGGACCTCGAGAGCCTCGCCGATGCGTGCAAGCGTATTCAGACTCACCTCATTGCCCGCTTCGAGTCGCTGGATCGTGCGGACGGTCACCCCACTGACTTCTGCAAGGCGTTCCTGAGTCCAACCTCGTAGCGACCGCAGCTCAGCAATTCGTGTCGTGTTCATAACGCCCACAGTAGAAAGCGCGGCATGCGAGCTCCACGACGACGACCCGACAGCTGCCCGACACTCCCCCGCCGGCCCGCGTACGAGGGACGACGGCGAGAACGCGACGGGGGGGGG
>NZ_RBZY01000109.1 GCF_004022425.1 Microbacterium enclense
GGATTTGAACCTGCGACCCCTTGACCCCCAGGCGTCCAGATGGCGACTTCGGACTCGCGACCCGCATGATTGCGGGCCTCTCCTCATGCAGATCATGTCATGGGATGCATGATCTGCATGGTCTTGGTCCCCTTCTGGTCCCCCGCTGGGAGTCGATTGGCGCGGCGGATGCAACATGCAGAGCTGCCTTCCGCGTCATGCTAATCAAGAAACTCTGAGGGTCATCCTGGGCTCGCGTTGCCGAGTGTATGGATGAACTTGCCGACCGCATCAGGGGCTGGCAGGTCGATTCGGAGTCGGATGCTTCCAGCTTTCGGTCCGGTGCCGTTGACGATTGCCGCTCCGCCGAGTTGGTCGAGAAGCGGGCCCATGGCGTCTGCTGCATCGGCGGGCAGATGTCCGACGCCGCGTCCGTTGGAGGTGACGGCGACCCCGGCGGGGGATCGTCGCGTGCGGGGCTGGGTGCGGAGGATATAGGTGCGGGGCGCTTGACTGTCGCGTTCGCGATCATTCACGAGGTAGTGGGTTCGTTCCAGCACGACAGGCCGTGTCGGAAGGTGCCGGAGATCGGGTAGTTCGTGGCGGCGGCTGATGCGACCGGTTGTGATGTGCAGAAGTTGTTCCCACCATGCGGGCATGAGCGCCCCTTCTCCTCGGATCGGTATGCCATCACCGAGGCGGAGCACTCTCTCACTATGTCAGCCCGTGCTGTGAATCCTCCGGCCAGCCGCAGGCCCGAACAGATCGCGCAGAGGCAATATCGTTGATCACCGGTTTTCTCGGGCGATTGAGCGTAGCGTGAGGAGCATGTGGACAGTTCTTCTCATCTTGCTTGTGGCATGGGTGGTGCTGTCGATCGTGGGATTCGTGTTCGAGGGCCTGCTCTGGTTGGCGATCATCGGAATCGTGCTCTTCGTCGGCACCCTGATCTTCGGGATACTCCGGCAGCGCGCCAAGCGCGCCAAGGCGTAGTCGCCCGCGCGGGACGCACGGAGCGCGGTCCACCTTCCTTGCCGTTGCGCCTGGGTTTCTACGGGCGTGACGGCCGCAGCCGGGCCGTGGTGCTCTTCTCCACCACGATCGTTTGGACCGGCACGCGTATGTGCAGGGCGCCTGGGCGGACGCTGACGCGGACACGGGTGATGTGGCCGAAGCTGTCGCCGTCGAGTTCGATGAGGTGAGGGGCGTCGAACCGGGCTTCGAACCGGGTTCCTTGAACGTATGCGAGCGCGTGGAGGTCGGGCGTCTGCTGGAGGAGCCTGCGGCTGAGCGGGGAGCGGCGGGCGAGGCCTTGCAGGGTGAGGCGGGTTCCGATCCGCGCCCACCCGAAGCGTCCTGTCGGCCGCGTCGCAATGGTGCTCGTGCTCTCCGCCATCTCCGCATCCAGTCCGATACCCGCCATGACCATGAACGTATGCGAACGCCGGGCGCCGCTCACGTCCTCGAGCTCAGCCACCCCGACATCCACGGGTCGGTCCTCACCTGCGAACGCAGCGGAAACGCAGGCGGCGATGTCGTTGAGCGGCGCACCGACATCGCGAGCAAGAAGATTGCCGGTGCACAGGGGAACCAGCGCGACCGGGATGCCCGTCCCTTGCATCACCTCCGCGACGACGCGGACCGTGCCGTCGCCGCCAGCGGCCATCACCACCGCCGGAGCAGCAGCGAGAGCGTGCTCCGCGGCGGCCCGGCCGGCGTCGTCGCTGCGGGTCTCGTACCAGCGCGTCTGCGCCCACCCGTGCTCGGCCTCACACTCCGCGACCACGGGGTGAAGCCGCTCCAGCGGGGTTTTCACGGGGTTGTAGACGACGGCGGGCGTGCCGTCGTCCTGCTGCGGGGTGGTCGCGCGTGCTCACTGCGGGACTGCGGTGATGTAGCGGCGCTGCTCGACCAGGGGGCAGGTGAACACGTCACGCTCCCCCAGGCCGACGCGGTTGATGTACCGCACGATGATCGCATAGGACGCCAGCAACCCTGTCTGCGCATACGGCACATCATGGCTCCGGCAGTAGGCGGCGATGATGGGCGCTGCCTTGCGCAGGTGAGGACGCGGCATGGACGGGAACAGGTGATGCTCGATCTGATAGTTCAGCCCGCCCATCGCGGTGTCGAGCAGACGACCGCCGCGGACGTTCCGGCTCATCATCACCTGGCGGCGCAGGAAGTCGAAGCTCGCATCACGAGGCACGATCGGCATCCCCTTATGATTCGGGGCGAACGAGACGCCCATGTAGAACCCGAAGAGCCCGAGTTGCACAGCGAGAAACACGAATGCGATGCCCGGCGACAGGACGAGGAAGACGAGCACGGGGAACCCGACCAGGCGGATCAGGAGGAACCCGATCTCGACCCCGCGCCTGCTCAACGGCCCGCGCGTGACCACCCGGCGCACCCCGGACGCATGCAGCGAGACACCCTCCAGGAGCAGGATCGGGAAGAAGAAGATCCCCTGATGCGAGCGCAACCACGACAGGACCCGCCCTCTCGGCACGGCACGCTCCGGGGCCACAACGATCACCGGCAACTCAATGTCCGGATCGGACCCCAGCTTGTTCGGATTCGCATGATGGCGGGTGTGCTTGTGCTGCCACCATCCGTAGCTCATCCCCACCAGCAGGTCGCCGAGGACGAGGCTCACCCAGTCATTCCATTTACCCGAGACGAAGATCTGCCGGTGCGCCGAATCATGCCCGAGAAAGGCGATCTGCGTGAACACCACCGCCAGGAACACCGCCGTGAACAGCTGCCACCAGGTGTCACCGATCCACACGAACATCAGCAGACCACCGGCGAGCACAAGCGGCAGACCGATCAGCTTCGACCAGTAATACCCATACCGGCGACGCAGCAACCCCTGATCCCGGATCGTCTTCGCCAGGGCCGTGAACTCGCTACCGGCCCGACCGCCGTGTCGATCTGCAGAGCGCGGTGTGGTCGAACGGATCCCATCCATGATGCGCCTCGCATCCTAGGGTCACGGACGTCATAAACGCCCGTGACCACCCTCGTCAGTCCAGTCATCGATGCGGGCACGATCGTCGGTCGCCGCGGCACGCCGATCCCGCTCAGACACTCGTGTCCCGGAGGTGCGGAACGTTACTGATTCCGCGAGAGCCGCGACAGAGGCCGCTCTGTCATGCTCGCCCGCGGCCGCCTCGCGGAACCGGAGCGCCGCCGCATCCTGCCTGGCCCGGACACCCTCGCTGATCTCCGCGAGCCGGTCGGCGAGCACCCCACCGAGACCGTCGCGCAACTCCTCGAGATTCGTGTTCGCGATCTCCAAGCGACGATCCGAGATCGCCACCTCTACGGTCGAGTACCCCGCCTTGGCAAGACGTTCCCGCGTCTCGCTCCCCAGGATCTCCGTGATCTCGTCCCGTTCGGGGCGGCGCGTGAACACCGCCTCCACCGTGTAACGATCCGGGGCCTCATCAGTCATCAGCGCCGCAGGCAACGAACCCACCAGCACCGATCCCAGGCCCAGCGTCGCGGTATCTGCACCGCTCGTTCGTGTCTGTGTCTCCATAGCACGACGTTACGCCCCCAACATGTACGCCTCACAGGTTCAACCAAACCCGCGCACGCCGCAGAAACTGAACTGAGAAGCTGACATCGTCGATGCTGTGGGCAAGGTGGTCTCCGGCACCCGAGGTACGGGGAAGGCCCCCGCCGATGCCGTTCCACCACCCCGACGGGGGCCGTTCTCGCGCGCCGGGTGCCCGGCGTCTACATGATCTCGCTCAGACCGCACGCCCCCGGGCGACGACGTAGCGGTCGATCAGCGCCTTGAATGCCTCGATGGGGACCAACGAAAACCCGTCGCCAGATACGACGAAGCCCTGACGAAAGTATCTTTTCGTCAGGGCTTCACTGTCGGGATGACAGGATTT